>JAEETK010000050.1 GCA_016290315.1 Candidatus Saccharimonadota bacterium
TGGCCGCTACCTGTATCAAGACAGCCACCGAACACCCCGACCCTAAGTTAGTCAGCATCGAGGAAATGGCTACTATCATTTTGCCACAGATAGCCACTATTAAGACATGGCTAACAGGTATCGAGGAATACGCACTACAGCAAGCCTTAGACGGTACGAACTATCCGGGCTATAAGATTGTGGCCGGGCGCAGTATTCGTAAGATTACCGACCCCGAAGCCGTGATGAAACTTTTAGAGGATAACGGTTTTGCCCGCGATACCTTTGTAAAGCCAACGGAACTACGTACCATTACCGACCTTGAAAAGTTGATTGGTAAGAAACGCTTTGGCGAGTTGTGTAACGACTACATAGAGAAGCCACAGGGCAAACCGACGTTAGCCCCGGAGAGCGACAAACGCCCGGCTTTCAATGCAGCGGCAGACGATTTTAGCGGTATTGATGTATGATTGTCAGGCTACGAGTTAGTAAGGTAGAGCAGGTAGTTTGCAATAACTACACGCTACAGGTTGAGCCGGAGGCGTTGGCCCAAATGCTTTCAGACATACCGACCAACGACTTACGCCAGATACTAAGAAAAGTAAAACCCTTATAAACAAGTAATATGAGAAGTAAGACAGCAAATTGGTTTATCGTCAAAATCCGTTACGAGAAAACGGGAGAGGACGGGCTACAGAAGAAAGTAACGGAAATCTACGTAGTGGATGCTGTTAGTTTCGGAGAGGCCGAAACCCGGATAACGGAATACATGGCCGCGTACATTAACGGCGAATTTGAGGTGCAGGATATTAGCCGCGCCGCCTTTAAGGAAATTTTCTTTAGCGACGAAGAGACCGCCGACAGATGGTATAATGCCAAGTTGGAGTTTATCACCATTGACGAAAAGACCGAAAAGGAAAAGCGCAGCGCAGTAACGTACTTAGTTCAGGCCGGTACTTTCGACAACGCCCTGAAAAGCGTAAACGAGGTTATGGGCGGTACGATGATAGACTACGTTACGGCTAAGATTGAAGAAACTAAGATTATGGACGTTTACGAGTACGTCAGCAAAGACGAATCGGAAACGAGCGAGTAAGCACTAAGAGAGTATTAACAATAGTTATTCACATTCAAAAACAAAGTAATTATGATTACACCACAAGTTAAAGAGAGTAAGGTTATTTTCGGCCCGTGCCGTCTTTCCTACACTCACGTTTTCAACAGGTATAACCCTGATGGCCCGCAGGAAGAGGGCAAGTTTATGACAAACGTCTTAATCCCCAAGGATGAAAAGGAAACTATCGAGGCCATTAAAAAGGCTATCGAAGAGGCCAAGAAAGCCGCTATCGTTTCCAAGTGGGGAGGCAAAGAGCCAAAGAAACTTGATATGCCTTTGCGCGACGGCGACGAAAAAGACGATGAAAACTACGACGGTATGCTTTTCGTCAATGCGAAGAGCAACACGCGCCCCGGCATCGTTGACCGTAAGAAAGTGCCTATCGTAGACGAAGAAGAAGTTTACAGCGGCGTTTGGGCTATCGTTTCCGTTACGTTCTTTGGCTATGACAAGAACGGTAACAAGGGCGTTGCTTGCGGCCTTAACAACATTATGAAGTTTAAGGACGATGAACACTTTGGCGGCAGAGTTTCAGCCGAAAGCGACTTTGGCGACGTAGAGTTAGACAACGAGGACGACGAAGATTTGTAAGCCTTTTTAGTTGTTTGCCATAAGGTTTAGATTTTAGGACGCGCCCCGGCTACCGGGAAGATGTGGTAGCCGGGGTAGTAAAAAAGCAAAGCGTATGACTATCGTACTATTAAGTATCATTATCCTGTTATCGGTTGCACTTGTTACCGTAGTAATGCAAAAGCAGCAGCCCGTAAAGGACACGAAGCCCAAGGGCGACGAACTGACAAGCCGGTATATTATTACCAGGCTTACGCAGCAGAACTTTATCAAGGCGGTTAATATCGTCATGGACTTAGTACAGACAGAGGGCGCAGACATTGAAGTTATCTACGATAATCAGGTAATCTTTAACGGTTACATTGATATAGACGAAAACGGCAATAATAGGCCCCATTTCTACTACAATAAGAAAGTATTGGACGCTAACGGCATCATTTACAAATAAGGCACTATGACACAGAAAACAGACAATAACGAGCCGTTGACTATAGACGTTGCGACCGAAGCCGTAGAAGCGGAAATAGGCGTTACCGTCGAGTTATGGAAAAAGGAGCGTAAGGCGGCATCCGACAAACTGGAGAAAGGCCGTAGGCTAAAGCGCACACCCTTTGAGGCTATCGAGGAAAAGGGCTACTTAGACCCTAAGACGATGTACGACGAATATCAAAGAATCCAAAACCGGGAATCGCGTTTGTCGGCATCCGAAAGAGAGGTTATTTGCAGCATCGTAGAAACGGCTATGCGTACCGTCTTTGCCCGTAAGATTGACGAAGCGAGAAAGGCCGGAGAGGTTAAGCCCGGAATCCAAAAGAAAAAGAGAACCAAGAAAGCAACCCCTAAAGCAAAGAAGTAATGCGAGAATTAGGAATAGACATAGAAACGTACAGCAGTAACGATTTGGTTAATTGCGGCGTTTACAAGTACGTTGAGGCCCCGGACTTTGCTATATTGCTTTTCGCGTATAGCGTTGACGGCGGGCCGGTGCTTTGCGTTGACTTAGCACAGGGCGAGAAATTGCCCGACGATGTATTTGCAGCCCTGACAGACCCGGACGTTATCAAGACGGCATTTAACGCAGCCTTTGAAAGAATCTGTATTAGCGTCTATTTCTTTGGGGGTAAACTCTTAGACCCGGCGCAATGGCGTTGCACGATGGTATTAGCCGCCCGGATGGGCTTACCGCTTTCGTTGGGGCAATGCGGCGAGGTGCTACATTTGGCAGAGGGCAAAATGACAGAGGGTAAGGCCCTGATTAGATACTTTAGCGTACCCGCGCCAAAGACAGGCAAACGGCATCTACCAAGCGACGCGCCCGACAGGTGGCAGGTATTCAAAGAGTACAATATTAGGGACGTTGAGGTAGAACAAGCCATTAAGAAAAAGGTACAGCGTCTAAAGCCCGCCGCCTTTGACGAAGATTTGTACGTAGCCGACCAAGAAATTAACGACCGGGGCGTGATGATAGACCGCGTTTTGGTAGATGCAGCCGCCCGGTTTGATGAAGAGTATAAGGCCGAACTACTGAAACAGGCGCAGCAGCTTACCGGCATGGATAACCCCAACAGCCCGGCGCAGATTAAGGATTGGCTACACAAGGTAACGGGCTTTACCGTTGCAAGCCTCAACAAAGCCAACTTAGACGATTTGGATAAGAAACTTATCTATTGGCCCAAGGCGCAGCAGGTTTTGGCTATACGCCGGGAAATGGGTAAGACCTCTAATAAGAAATACGAGGCTATGCAGAAATGCGTTTGCAACGATGGCCGAATACATGGACTTTTGCAGTTTTGCGGCGCAGCACGTACAGGCCGATGGGCGGGCAGGTTGGTACAGGTGCAGAACCTACCGCAAAACCATTTGGAAAGTTTGGACTACGCCCGCAGTTTGGTACGTCAGGGCGACTTAGAAGAGTTTGAACTAAACTACGGTAACGTCACTTTCGTACTTAGCGAGTTGATACGCACGGCGTTTATTGCCGCGCCCGGCCACACTTTCCACGTTTGCGACTTTTCGGCTATCGAGTGCAGGGTTATTGCATGGTTGGCCGGTGAAGAATGGGTATTGGACGTATTCAGGACTAACGGCGACATCTATTGCGCCAACGCCTCTAAGATGTTCAAAGTACCCGTAGAGAAGCACGGACAAAACGCGGAACTACGCCAAAAGGGAAAGATTGCTACTTTGGCGTTGGGTTACGGTGGCGGCGTTTCGGCTTTAGAGGCAATGGGCGGTAGCCGGTTAGGGCTTACCGAAGCCGAAGAAAAACAGATTGTAGCCCTTTGGCGTGACAGCAACCCGCGTATAGTCAAGATGTGGAGCGTTATAGAAAGGGCGGCTTTGACGGCCATTAAGACCGGCGAGAGCGTAACGGTATATCGTAATATCGTTATCGGCAAGCGTTGGGGTATGCTTACTATTACGCTACCGTCAGGGCGCACTATCTGTTACCCACGCGCCGAAATAGGTACAGAGTATAACGATGGATGGCGAGGCGACCACGAAATAATAGAGTACGAGGGCCTTAACCAGACTACGAAGAAATGGGGCAAGGTACGTACCTACGGCGGTAAACTTACCGAGAACATA
>JAEETK010000051.1 GCA_016290315.1 Candidatus Saccharimonadota bacterium
GATCTTAAGCTCTCGGCGCTGTGCAATAACTTTGATACTCATGATTTAATAAATTGAAAATTGATAATTGATAATTGAAAATTAGAAATGTTTAATCTTTTCATGTTTAATGTTTAATGTATGATGAGTTCGGGTTCGGGCGGGGTATTAATCCTGCAGGGTGCTACGATTAAAGGTAACAATTGTTACTATTAATCTTCGCCGCTCGAGCTTCGCTCGCTTGGCTTGTCCAAGAAATCTGGGGATTAATGTCGCCCTCAAGCCTCCCTCATTTTAACGCTACAAAGGTACGATATTTTGATTGCGGTTCACGAATAGCCGACCTACTTTTTTGCGAAAAATCACTGCGCGCGCCGCCACCATCCACGGGCCCGCTACGCGCTACAGCGCTACAGTTAGTTTTAGCCCCATCGCACACCATTATTTACTTCTATATTTATATATATAAATATAGGTACTAAAGTTAGCATGCACTACCCCACCATTTCTAACTGTAGCACTGCAACGCGTAGCACACAATAGGCATATATTTACATCAAATATAAAGTAGAATTATTATAAAGTAGAATTATATTCTTAATTTTACCTAAAATATTTGGTTGGAAAGCCTAAACTGCGTATCTTTGCGACACAATATAAATTACTAGAGATATGGAGTTTGTTGACAGACAGAAGGAATTTTCACGCTTGCAGGCTGCTCTAGAGAGAGAGAAGCCTCAGTTTATAGTGGTTTATGGACGTAGACGAATTGGAAAGTCGACACTGATAAAAAAGGTGTTGGACTTTGAACGTGGCGACATTTATTTCTTGGCTGATAAAACCACAGAGCCAAGTCAACGCCAGCTTTTTTCGTCACTTATCGACATGAGTATCGAAGGCTTCAGCATGGCTAACTATCCCAACTGGGAATCGCTGTTGCTAAGTTTAAACAGGTCTGTCAGTCACCGCATAACCGTTTGCCTGGATGAATTTCCATATCTTGTAAAAAGTTGTCCTGCCTTGCCATCAATATTACAGAGACTAATTGACGACAAAAAATTGAAATATGATCTGATAATCTGTGGATCATCGCAACAGATGATGCAAGGTTTTGTACTAGATAGCACAGAGCCTTTATATGGTCGCGCTGACGAAATAATGAAAATGAAACCTATCGCCCCTACTTTTATTGGTCAGGCGCTTGGATGTGATGCGGAACAGGCTGTTAGAGAGTATGCTGTTTGGGGCGGTGTTCCAAGATACTGGGAACTGCGCGAAAACTACGGAAGCTTGCATGAGGCAATAGAAAACCTGATGCTTACATCCGAAGGAACACTTTATGATGAGCCATCACGCCTACTGCAGGATGAAATGCGCGATACAGTACAAGCCTCATCTATATTATCGTATATAGGCAATGGCGCAAACAAACTCTCTGAAATTGCTGCTCGTGCCGAGAAACAGGCAACAGATATCACTCCCCAGTTGTCGCGACTGCGCGAGCTTGGCTTTATTATTAAAGAGGTACCATTTGGCGAAAGCGAAAAGAAAAGCAAAAAGGGGGTGTATCACATATCCGATCCTTTGTTGTGTTTCCATTATCGATATGTACTACCTTATCGCTCGCTCATTGAGTTGGGTAATAGTGCTGCAGTATTGGATGTTTTTAAGAAAACAGAGAACGAATATGTTAGCATGGTTTGGGAAGAACTATGCCGAAACCATATCAGTTCACAGGGTGTTGATGGCATATTATATAAATTAGCATCTCGCTGGTGGGGCAGTTATTATAACGAAGACAAGGGAGAATATATACCTGTAGAACTTGATGTTGTAGCCGAATCGTTTGATGGTAAGCACCTGTTCATAGGCGAGTGTAAATGGCAAGAGCATATAGATGCAAGCGAGGAACTATCACGATTACAGACAATAGCAAAGGGGCTACCTTTTGCCAAAGGACACGAAATACACTATGGTCTATTCTTAAAAGAAATGCCCAAAAACGCTGAAGCTGCAAGGATTTACTATCCTGCTGATGTAATGGAGAAATAAGCAGTAAAACGTCCCTTTATTAGGTTTTATTCGAAAAAAAAATTTTTTTATCCCTTAAATTTTCTGCATTTTGTGCCGGAAATTGAAGGATTCTTATTATCTTTGCAGCCGTTTGGTGACCCGTGGAACGGCACCGACTATGGAATTAATTGATTTAAAACTTTAAAAAAGAAAGACATGAGAAATTACGGAAGCATCGGTCAGTGGCCGATGGGATTGGTGTGCGACACACCCGTGCCCTACTACGAGGTAGGAGTAAGTTGCGGTTTGCCTAACGAGATGGGCCAACTGCCACCCGAGATGATTCTTTTGCCCAGCGAGATTACGCGCGGGCGCAGTGTGTTTATCGTAGATGCCGATGGCGATTCGATGACCGGCGTGGGTATTTACAGCGGCGACCAGATACTGATTGAGAGCACGCAACGGATAAACAGCGGCGAGGTGATAATGGCGAGCATCGACGGCGAGGAGCTGTTGAAAGTGTATTACGTTGACGACACGGGCCGCCACTGGCTGTTGCCCGCCAACGATAAGTACCAGCCATGCGAACTAACGGCCGATATGAATGTGCGCATCTGCGGGCGCATGGTGTGCAACCTGAGTGCGCCGCACGTATCGGTGAAGCACTGTGGCGAGGTGGTACGCCAGTTTAAAGCCAAGCAGAAGCAGCACCAGCCCGACGTATATGAGCGCCTGACCGAAGCCGTTACCCAGTGCAGCCATCTGTTCTGGGCAGCGTCGGCCTGGGCAGTGGTGTATTGCGTGATGCGCGATAAATACAGTTATGACAAGCCAGTTGCCGAGTTTGAGCGTATGGCCCAGGCCTTAAAGCTAACCGCTACGTTTAGGTTTGTATGTGGCGAAGGCAGTGTGCAGCGCACCATCAGTAATCATGAGTACATGCGAAAGAGTATCGACAAGTGGGAGGAGCAGGGTGCTGCCGACCGCGAACTGAAGCTGATGACGGTTTTAATTAAAGAATTGGCTTAGTTTTACCGAACCTGTTACCGAACTTCGGTAAGTATTAGTACTAAAGTTACCGAAACCTACAACACTTACCGAAAACTGTTACCGAATGCGTTCCAAGAAATTGGAGCGCATTATTTTTTGCCATACTTTTGCCACCGCAAACAAGTTGCGATGGCGAGCGTGATTCAGTTCACGAGTGTTCTTTGACTTACTGCCACACCAACCCGACTCGGAACGGCCGAGCGGATTTTATGCCCCCAAAAATATTATTTACAATTTAAAATACACACACAATTATGGAAACAATGATTATTAAAACAGTAAACGACAACCAACACATGATGACTTCGCTGGAAATAGCTGAAGTAACTGGTAAGAACCACAAAGATGTACTCAAGGCCATCCGAAAAATGGAACAAGCTTGGGTGGATGTATGTGGGCGCAAATTTGCGCTGACATCGAGAACCGTGGTTCAGCCCAACGGCGGAACGCGCGAGGTACCCTGCTATCAGCTAACCAAAACCGAGTGCCTCTACATCGCCACGAAGTTTAACGATGAGCAGCGTGCCAAGTTGGTGCTGCGCTGGGAACAATTGGAACTGCAGGAGCTGGAACGTAAGCAGCAGCTGGCACTGCCAAGTCCGAAGAAGATTCTGGCGCTGGCCGATGAGATTATCGGCGAGGGGCTGCGACTGCTGAACGAGCCAGCAGAAGATACGTTGACGGCTACCCAGGTGGCCAAGACGTTTAACATGACCACCTTAGACTTTAACGCCATACTGCGCGACATGGGCATACAGTACCGCCGCGATGGCCACTGGAACATCAGCGACGATCTGGCCGACCGCAATCTCACGCGCTTGCGCACGCACGTATCCTATAGCTTAAAGGGCGTGAAGAAGATAAAGACCTACATGACGTGGACCCTTGATGGTGTAAGATTTTTGAATTCTAAACTTGGTTATCCTAACTTCTAACATTGACCATTGAACATTATGAGTGTATATACATTGAACAACGACGGGGTGAAGATGATGCGCCCCGTACATTCTAGAGAGGAGTATTTGGCGCTACGCAACGGCGGGCGCCAGATGGAGTACATGAGGCGCATACGCGCTGGCGAGGAGCGACTGAAATCGGAACTGGTGCAGATGAACTACAGTTGCCTGCCCAACGGCGACGGTACGCTGAAAGGCAGCAAGCGCATGA
>JAEETK010000052.1 GCA_016290315.1 Candidatus Saccharimonadota bacterium
GAAGAGGGAGAAAGCGTCGAGGCTGCAGCGGTGCGCGAAACATTTGAAGAGATTGGCGTTAATGTATCCGAGATGGAGCACATGGCCGACATCGTTTTTGACAATCTGTATTACAAAGGCGTACCTGAAAGCCACATGATGCATATTTTTATCGGCACGAAATGGTCTGGCAAGCCAATCGAAACAGATGAAATAAAGCCGCAGTGGTTTAATATCTCCGACTTACCATATGATCGGATGTGGATTGACGATACACATTGGCTGCCAGAAGTGTTACGCGGGAATAAGGTAGAGGCGTGGTTCCATTTCAATGAGAAAGATGTGTTTACGGATTTTTGGGTAAAAAGACTACCGGAAGAATGCATATCGCGGATTGCCGACGAGAACGTTGGTCAAGATAACACCGGCGAAGACCCCTCTACTTTTGAAGAGAAAGAGGGTGCGCGCGCCATATTGACGAATGAAAAGGGACAAATAGCACTAATTCACGCCGTTAATAAAGGTTGGTATAAGTTGCCTGGTGGCGGACGCGATAAGGATGAGCTGGTTTACCAATGCCTCGAACGCGAGCTGCTAGAAGAAACCGGCTATAAGATTAAAGACATCGAGCCGCTCGGAGTGGAGATTAATGTCCGTAGCCAATGGCAAATGATTGGCAAGGCGTTTCTATTCACCTGTAAAACGGATAAGTTTATCGGAAAACAACCGATGGCAGATGAGATAGAAGACGGCGATACGTTGGAATGGTTTGATTCTTTCGACGAGGCGATTCGGGCTCTAGAGTCGGTTAAGCTTGATAAGATTGGCTTTTATGGCGCATACTTCTTTACAAGAAGAGAAATCGACACACTAAAATATGCCAAAAGAAAATTTGAACGAGAGCGACACGCGTAGGCCACTAGCCGAGCGAATGCGACCACAAAAACTTGAAGATGTACTTGGCCAAGATGAAATAATTGGCGAAGGCAAGATTTTGACGGAAATCGTACGAAAACAGGAGCCAGTCAATATTATCTTCTGGGGTCCGCCCGGTACAGGCAAAACCACCTTATCGCGCATTATTGCAAAAGAGTTTAAGGCAGATTTCATCGAAATCTCAGCCGTCACGGCTGGCAAGAAGGATGTCGAGAAGGTAGTTGAACGCGCCAAGCAAAATTGGAACCTAAAGACACGCACTGTATTGTTCGTGGATGAAATTCATCGTTTTAACAAAGCTCAGCAAGATGCCTTTCTACCCCATGTCGAGAGTGGATTAATTACCCTGATTGGAGCCACAACTGAGAATCCTAGTTTTGAAGTAATATCTCCCCTGCTCTCACGTAGTCGCGTTGTGATTGTTAGACATTTATCTAAGAAAGACATCGTCGAAGTATTAAAGCGCGCAATCAAAGCAGAAAAGGCGACTAAACGTGTTTCGAAGGATGCAATCGATTACCTGGCGGAGTTATCCGGTGGTGACGCAAGGAGCGCTCTTGGAGATCTAGAGTTAGCTCTAAGCCTTTCGGACAAGATTGGTATCGAGGAAGTCAAGGAGGCAGCAGGTCGCAAAGTGCCCGGATACGATAAGAAAGGCGACATGCATTACGATACAATCTCAGCATTCATAAAATCTATGCGCGGTGGCGATGCGGATGCGGCGCTCTATTACCTCGCTCGTATGGTTCAAGCTGGCGAAGATCCGAAATTTATTGCACGTCGAATGGTAATATTTGCCTCAGAGGATATCGGCCTTGCTGGTAACGGTGCGCTCGGTTTAGCATTGAATGCTTTTATGGCGGTAGAACGAATCGGCATGCCAGAGAGTGGCCTGATTTTAGCGCACGTCGTAACTGCCTTGGCGAAATCAAAGAAATCTCGTCAAACTACAGACGCTTGGTATGCTGCGCAAGATTTAGCGCGCAAATCGCCGAATCTACCCGTGCCAATTTGGCTTCGCAATGCCCCAACCAAGCTGATGAAAGATCTTGGCTTTGGCAAGGGGCAAAAATGGGAAGCCGGCTTTAAGCTAGACAAGAATTATCTTCCCGATGAAATAAAAGACGCTAAAATTCTATAATTTTTTGACGCGATTTTGTGCCGGAGACAATCGATATTTGCGTCTTAGCGACATGGAACTCGTCAGATATCAATTCAAACAGAGCCTTATTTGCTTCGCCGTCGTGTGCGCGGGCATGCAAAAAGGCGACATAGCTGCCGTCTTCCTGCTTTTCGAGACGCGTTATTCCCTTTGTGCCAGGTTTGACACGCACGGAGATTCGCATTAATTATTTCCCGCAAATTACATTATTAGCGTGTAGCCACCCCTCCATAGAGCCACCGTCAAGATATTCGCCCTTAATCGGTACAACATGGATTTTGCCGCCAGCTTTAATGTGCTCAATAATTGGGTCGGTAATAAGGTATTCTTGGTCTTTGGGGCCAAAATCATTATCCTTACAATACTTTACGACGCGCTGCAAAAGTTCGGTAGACATAATGAATTTACTAATACTAATCATATTACTAGGCGCATCTTCGCGCTTTGGCTTTTCATAAATTCCGGTCAAGAGGCCTTTTTCGACTTTTAGAACACCATAGCGTTCGATAGTATCCATTGAAACTTCCGATGCGAGCATAGCGGAATCACTATCATCTTTAACATAATCTGCTAGACGCGCTAAGTCGGAAGAGCCGTCTTTGTTATACACGAAGTCGTCTCCCATTAGCACCATGCACGGCTCTTCGATGTCAAACTCTTCAACTACTTGCGCAACTGGCTCAGCATTGCCATAGCGTTTATCTACATCTTTTTGTGCGAAGAAATGCAAAGTTAGACCGTCGTGATTAGTGTCAGTTAGCGATAGCTTATCTTCCTTACCGCGCGCAACAAGATAATTATTCAATGCAGCGTTTTCTTCATAATAGGCTTTTATTTGTGAGAAGGGCTTCTCATCAATCACGATATAAGCCTCTTTGATTCCGGCCTTGGCGCAATCTTCTACAACATAATCAGCAAGCGGACGATTCCCAATTGGAAGCATAGCCTTTTCGACAACTTTCGTGATTGGCAAACGACGCGTACCCCAACCAGCCACAGGAATGATTGCTTTATTGATCTGCATGAGGTTTTTTCTCCGTTACAATTTGTGTTATTTTAGCATTTTATCTATGCTTCTTCAATAATGCTCGGTAACCAAGCCTCGTCTGGCTCTTCGCCCAAAAGCATCGCGATTGTCGAGGCAAGGTTGGCGAGACCACGGTCACCCTTGCTGAGCCGATACTTACTAGCATTATCGGTCTCGTCAACAAAGATACATGGTACGCGATTGGTCGTGTGCGATGTCTTGGGCGTACCGTCAGCGTCCGCAAGCTCTTCGGCGTTGCCATGATCGGCGGTAATTACCGTAATGCCTCCGAGTTTATTAACGGCGTCAACTATGCGCTTTAATGAGATGTCGATCGCCTCCATGGCCGTAATAGTTGCCTCCATGTCGGCAAAGTGGCCAACCATATCGCCACCCGGATAGTTGATGCGCAAGAAATCATATTTTTGCGATTCAATGGCCGCCAGTAGTTTGTCGGTGATTTCGGCCGACTTCATCCAAGGGCGCGTATCAAAGGGTTCTAGGTAGGATGGAACTTCTTCCTCGACTTCTCCTTCTGGAACCTCGTAGCTGTTGCCATTGAAGTAATAGGTAATATGTCCAAATTTGACAGTTTCCGAGACGGCATACTGCTTCTTCCCTCGGCTAGCGAGATGCTTCGTGAGCGTATGTTTAAAGACTGGCGAGCTCACCAAGACGTGCTCTGGCACATGCAAATCTTCGTTATACTCGGTCATGCCAGCAAAATATACGTCTGGGCGCTTAACGCGATCAAAATGCGGAAAATCATTATAGGTGAAGGCTTGGGCCATTTCAATAGCGCGGTCAGCACGAAAATCGATATAAATTACCGCATCGCCGTCTTGTATTTTGCCGATTGGCTCGCCATCCTTAGCAATCACAAAAGCGGGCATATATTGATCTTGCAGGTCTTTTGTCTCCTTGCGGAAAGTTTCAATGGCCTCAGTGGCGCTTGCAAACTGGCGCCCTTCGCCAAGCACGTGCGTATGCCACCCTTTCTCGACCATACCCCAGTCATTTTCATAACGATCGCAGGTAATTACCATGCGGCCACCGCCAGAGGCAATCT
>JAEETK010000002.1 GCA_016290315.1 Candidatus Saccharimonadota bacterium
TGATTCAGAGTATTATCGCGATGATCCACGTGCGCAGGAGTATGGCCATAATGGTATCGATGCTCCGGTCTCTGCCGCAAGCACAATGAATGAGCCTTTGACGGAGCCTAGCCAGACAATGGCAGATCCGGTTAAAGAGGCGGAGCATCACGTCGAGAAAACAGAAGTAGAAACTCAGAGCGCCGATTTTGCCGAGCCTTCTACGGTTAATATGTGGGATAATATTCGCACCGACAATAGTAGTGACGACAGCGACATTCCGGCCATTTTAAGGCGTCGCAAGAAGAACAAAGATTAGGAGGACTTTCATGAGCCATCTAAAAATTGGCGAGAGTAAAGTCATCGAGAGTCGGGAGTCTCAGGACGGAACAATGATTCGTCGTCGTCGCGTATCTTTGGATGGAAAACATCGTTTTACTACATACGAGAGAATTGAGAGACCTGGAATGATGGTGCGCAAGCGTAGTGGTTCGCGCGAGGCTTTTGACCGCGACAAGCTTGCTGGAGCGATTCGCAATAGTGTAGGCAAGTATTTTAACAGCGATTTAGATGTCCAAGATATTGTGGATAAGGTGGAAGATTTAATATACGACCAGGGTAAGGATGAAATCCCATCTAGCTTGATCGGTGAGACGATCTTGGAAGTGTTATCTGAAAAGAATGAGATGGCTTATGTTCGCTTTGCGAGCGTGTTTAAAGAGTTTAAATCTCTTGACGATCTAGAGCGCAGCATCGCAGAACAGCGTGAGCGCATGAAGCAGCGAAAAGAAAAGGAGCAATAAAGATATGAGGGTGGTAGTAATTTGGCGCGAGGAAACGGATTATGCGCGTTCGGTAATTGAATGGTTGCATGACTGTGAACGTCGAGTGGGTGTGGCGCCAGAAAGCTTATCGCCAGACGAGCCAGAAGGCGAGAGCTTGTGTAGGGCATACGATGTAGTGGAATATCCGACCATCTTAGCGATGAATGATGATGGCAAGATGTTGCAGACGTGGCGAGGAAGGGATTTGCCGCGCATTGATGATGTAACATATTACTTAATGGAGCATTGATGAAACACAATAAGCTGGTAAGAGATAAGATCCCGGATATTATTTTGGCGGAAGGACACCAAGTCTCGGCACGCATTCTTAATGATAAAGAATACAAGGTTGAGCTGGAAAAGAAATTAATAGAAGAATGCCAGGAAGTTTTAGGCTCGAAAGGTGAACATCGCCTGGAAGAGCTCGGTGACGTACTGGAAGTAATGATTGCTTTGGCTCAACGTGAAGGTTTTTCGTTGGACGACATAATTGTAGCGGCACGACAAAAGCGCGAAAAACGTGGCGGGTTTGACAAAAAGATTTTTTTAGTCGAAGACAAATAACTACCCAAATGGGATAGTTTTTTATTTTTTGAATAAATATGATATAATGCAAGCATAAAGCGTTTGAGCAGCCATCAACTGCGAGCTGATGAAAGAACGACGTAGCTAGTGCGAGAAGCTAAGTCTAGTAGAATCATCCGTGAGTCTGCGTAAAAGATTAATCGAGTGCTAGAACAATCTAGAAATTGGATGGTACCGCTCTGAGGAGTTCCAATGAAAATTGGAATTTTTTTATGCAAAAGAAAGGAGTGCGTGGGTATGAAGTATAAATATGGTGAACGACGCCGGGCGAGCGAATACGAAAAAGCCTTGGTGGAGTATTGGAAGAAAAATAAAACCTTTGAAAAGTCGGTCGAAAATCGTCCGATTGATAATTCCTATGTATTTTATGACGGCCCGCCATTCATTACGGGTAATCCGCACCACGGTACTTTATTGTCTTCGATTGTAAAAGATGCAGTGCCGCGCTATTGGACGATGCAGGGCAAACGCGTTGAGCGCCGTTGGGGTTGGGACTGCCATGGTTTGCCGGCGGAGAACTTTGTTGAGAAGCAGCTCGGTATTACGGATAGGCGCGAGATTGGCACGAAGTGGCCGCTCGAGACATATATTACTAAGGCGCGCGAGTCGATGGTGGCAAATTCGGAGACTTGGCGCGGTACGATTGACCGGATTGGCCGTTGGGTAGATTTCGATAATTGTTATCGGACGATGAATAAAGACTTCATGGAGTCGGTTTGGTGGGCTTTCAAAACCCTTTACGAGAAGGGTAAGATTTATGAGGGCGAAAAGGTCTTGATGTATGATACGAAGTTCGCAACGCCGGTCTCGAAAGCTGAAGTAACGATGGATAACGATGCATATCAAACAGTTACTGACCCGAGTGCATATGTGAAGTTTAAACTAGCCGATAGCGATGAGTATATTTTAGCCTGGACGACCACGCCGTGGACCTTGCCGGCAAACATGGCGCTGGCAGTGTCTAAAAAGCTCAAATATGGCCTATATGACGTCGAAGGCGACAAAATGATTATGGCTAAGGATTTAGCGAAAAAACTTGTTGGAGAGGACGCTAAGGCCATTAAAACGTATTCTGGAAGCGACCTGGAGGGCCTAAAATACGAGCCGTTATTTGAAATGGACGACGAGATTGCACGTAACGAAAATGCGCATAAGATTTGGACGGCGGATTTTGTTTCCGCCGAAGACGGTACGGGTATCGTGCATATTGCGCCGGCTTATGGTGAGGATGACTATGCGTTAGGAAAACGCAACAAAGTGCCAGTGCGACATACGATTGATGACAACGGTTATTATTTCCCAGAGTGGGCCGAAAAATTGCATGAGATCGGCGTGCGCGATACGGACGAGAATGGCATTGAGGTATGGGCAGGCAATAAGTTTATAGCAAAATGTCTAGAAGAAAAGGGTGCAATTTGGAAGATCGAATATATTAAACACGAGTATCCATTTAACCCACGTAGTAAACAGCGCATCATGTATCGGGCATTTCCAAGTTGGTTCTTTGATGTGGAGGGGAGCAAAGAATTGATGCTCGAGAAGAACGAAGATATCAATTGGTTCCCGGCGCACTTAAAGCACGGTCGTTTTGCGAAGAATATTGAGCAGGCGCCAGATTGGAATTTGAGTCGCGATCGCTTTTGGGCGACGGCGATGCCAGTTTGGAAGGGTGACAAGGGCTCTATCAGAGTAGTTGGTTCTTATGATGAGCTGTATGAGCTCTCGGGTGTGAGGCTTGAGGACTATCATCGTCCGTGGGTGGATGCGATTGAGTTTGATATCGATGGCGAGCATTTTAAGCGCATTGATAAGGTGTTGGACTGTTGGTTTGAGTCTGGTTCGATGCCGTTTGCGCAGCTACATTATCCATTTGAGAACAAAGAAAAGTTCGAGAAGAACTACCCAGCAGATTTCATTGTGGAATATGTCGGTCAGGTTCGTGCATGGTTTTATTATGTGCACGTAGTGAATACGGCGCTGTTTGGTGAGTGCGCTTATAAGAATGTAATTACCACCGGAACTTTGGCGGGGAACGATGGGCGCAAGATGAGTAAGTCACTCGGCAACTACACTGATCCGAATGAATTGATGGACAAATTTTCGGCGGATGCTTTGCGTTTCCAGTTGCTATCTAGCCCAGTGCTTGCAGGCGAAGATTTCGCGTTGCTCGACAAGGATGTTTCGGATGTAGCGCGCAAACTAACAATGATTTGGAATGTCTATGATTTCTTTACGATGTACGCCGAGGTGGACGGTTGGGATTCAAAGAATAGCTGGAAGCCGTCTGGAAAGACAACTTTTGGCGATTTGAAAAACCCACTGGATCGTTGGATTATTTCGCGTTTGCACCAAGTAAAGGCCGAGATTATTGAGGGGATGGATCAATATAATATACCAAAGGCGCTAGCTGGAGTATTGCCATTTATTGATGATCTCTCAAACTGGTTCGTGCGTCGTTCGCGCCGACGTTTCTGGAAATCCGAGGATGATGGCGATAAAGCTGAGGCATACTGGACGTTATATACGGTATTGGTGAAGTTTGCCGCTGTAGTTGCGCCATTTGTGCCATTCTTGGCTGAGGAGTTATGGCTGAATATGACCGGTGGCGAAGAAGGCGAGTCGGTGCATTTATTGAATTATCCGAAGAATATTGAGGTCGACCAAAGGGTACTAGATGATATGGCGCGTTGTCGCGAGATTATTAAAGATGGTTTGGCTTTGCGAATGGTGCGCGATGATGGTTTTGGCCAAATTAAGGTGCGCCAACCATTGGCGAAGCTAACATACGGCGGAGATAAGCTTGAAAAATTCTATGAAAATATCATTGCCGAAGAGGTTAATGTCAAGAAAGTTGTTCATGGCGAAGAATTAGTACTCGACAAAAAGCTAACAAAAGGACTACGCGAAGAAGGATTTGTTCGCGAGTTGATTCGTTTTGTTCAGGCTGCACGCAAAAAAGCTGGGCTTAATGTTGATGATCGCATTAAACTTTCAGTATCAGTAAAAGTTCCAGCTAAACACCTTGAAATGCTCAAAAATGAGGTGTTGGCAACTGAATTCTCGACTGATGCTAACTATGGGTATGATGAAATAGCAAAAATTGAAGGGGAAAATGTAACTATTTCGTTAGAAAAAGCCTAATAAGTGCTATTAATACGCCTAGTTTCAACGCGCTAATCGTTCGACTGGGCGTATTTTGTTGCCGCAAATAACATGAAATTATGCAAAATATGCATAATTTTAAATATCAATAGCGGGGTAGTGGAAATATTTTTAGAATTTTTCAAGGGGGTCTTCGCCTCTGTTAAATTTGACAAATATGCTAAAAATAAGCATAAGCATGCTTGACAAAAAAGCACAAGTGTGATAGCATAAGGACAGTTGGAACAGAAACCAACACAAAAACGAAAAATCAAATTCCAAAATCGGGTAATAAGGAAGGAGAAAGCGAAAAACAAAAAGAAAGGAAAAATAAAAAATATGAGTCAATTTGAAAAAATGACAATTCCGGGAATGGCTGACGGCATCATAGATGACCAGGAGCAATTCGAGGAACAACAAAGAAGAAATGAGGCTCAGCTAGAAGCGGAAATCGAAGATAGTAAAGATTCATCTCTTGATAGCCTAATCGGCTACGATGATCGCGTAGAATTCGTACCGTTCAAAGAAGTAAAAATGAGTCCAGAACAACTTGCCAAACTTGCCAAACGAAGACAAGTAATAGGACACGCTTTACTATCTAAGTTAGCTTCTTAAATACAAAATAAGTAGTGAAAGGAGTATGCCTATAAGATAGAAAAAGCAAAATAATAAAAAACTAAAGGAGTATGCCTATAAGATAAAGAATAAAAATGCAGAAGGAGACCAATCACTAGCCATTGGTCTCTTTTTGTTTTGCATGTTGACAAATTAGAAATGCTAGTGCTAAAATCGAGGCAAAATAGGTCAAAATAAAAATAAAAAAAGGAATAATAATGGAAAGAGCCCCAAGAAGAGAATCAGCTGGCGAAACCCGTACAACTAAGGAGCGAAGCCGAGAAATCTATAATAATAGAGGCATGTCGCACTCTGCGTTCGTGGAGTTAGCTGAGGGAGTTATTTCAGATTTTAAATTTTCAAAATTTGCTAAAGGCGAATACTCCCATGATCAAATGGCGCAGCTAGAAGAAAAATTAAGAGAGGCGAGAGAGCAGCCTACTGGTGCAACGAACCCAGAACCGGCTCCAGCTCCGGCTCCGGCACCACGCCCAACACCGCGCGCTCCTGAGACTCCAAGTAACAGTGGCACGGCTGAGAACGCTGGGATGGAGAGGGGATCTAATAATACCGGTAACGGTAATATGGGGAGGGCGGTAGCTGCGACTGCTGCTGCATTGGCCGGTGTTGCCGCTGTGTCTGCTGTTGTTGGTGCGGGCTTGGGTGGCGCATTTAATGGCGATAAGGCTCCAGAAGCAGCGCAGCAGGAAGAGGCTGATGCAGCCGCAGCAGCCGAAGCTCAGGAAGATGGCGAGAGTTTTGATATTAGCGACAACTATCGCGGTCGTTTTGCGGACGAAACTGGTAATTACGCTAACCCAAACAAAGATAAGCCGTGGAACTTCGGCGAATCATATGAATATACAACTCCGGAAGCTTTTAGAGAGGAAGTTCAGGAAGTGGCAAAGCATGAGCCGGCGATGTTTGCGTCATGGTACTATGATTTGGACGACTCCGTGAAAGTACCTGGCACCGAAAATATGTCGATGGCTGAATTGCAGCAAGCGATGATGGAAGATGAAGACTTGCATAGGCAGATGGTAGAGACATTTATTGCGGTCACCGAGGATGCCGAGTTTAATGAAGATACGGTTACCGGCGAGTACACGAACGTTTATGCGCAGACTACCGGCGGTAATGGTGAGCAAATTACTTCCGAGAATACTCACGCTGTGCATTGCGTAACAAACGAGAATGGATCGAAAGTTGTGGTAATGACGTATAAGACCAAAGATGGCAGGACGGTAACATTAACATTCCGCGAAGCTTGTGGCTTGCAGAATATTCGTAAGACGGGAACGCCTGAATCGGACAAAATTATTACTTCTACGCCAGAAATCGAGACGCCAGATAATCCAGATAACCCGGATAACCCGGATAATCCGGATAATCCAGACAATCCGGACAAGCCAGACAAACCGGATAAGCCGGATGAACCAGATGAGCTAAAAGAGAAGACCGACTTTGATGAAGACGACGTTTTCCGTGACGATGATGCTGGCTCAGAATGGGAGGAAGACGATGAGGCGATATCTGAAGAAACGAAGACGGAAGAGCCGTCGACTCCTGCGAAAGAAGATTTCCATGAAGATACGGGCAATTATAGTGAGCCAGAGCCGGCATCGGAAGAATCGCAACACGCCGAGCAGCAAACAAGTTCGCATGAAACTAAAGAAGAGCAAGAATCTAAAGCTGAGGAAAGCAAGGCAGCAGAGACGCAGAAGGAAGCGAATGATAGCGGTAACAAGGCAAATCAGGCAGCAGAGTCGAAATCTTCTAGTGAAACTAAGAGTGAAGCCCAGAATTATGATACAGATAATGACGGGGAATTTAGTGAAGAAGAGAGAGAAAATCTCCCTTGGTAATAATTAAGGACTTTGTTAGTAAAAAGGAGTAATACATGCCAAAACAAAAAAATATCAACTTTAAACGGAGGCTGATAGTCGCAGGTTTGTCAGCGTTGACACTCGCGGTGTTGGCGCCGGCAGCATCTACATATGCATGGGGGCCGGATCGTCCAACCTATACGATGAAGAAACCGGCAGACCATCCGACTTTCAACTCTATTACCGATAATAACGTTATCGGTGACGAGCGCGACTTCGTACGTGTGACCGAGGTGGGCGGTAACGGCAAGTACGTAAACGAGCTCAAGATTACGCCAGGTAAGACCTACGAAGTCTATATCTTCTACCACAACAATGCGGCTTCAAACTTGAATGGTAGTGGTAAGGGTCTTGCTAATAAAGTAAAAGTTCAGAGCAAATTCCCATCGAAGGTTAACTCTTCTAGCAAGGGCACGATTAGTGCAACAATTTCTGCAGAGGATTCAACGCCAAAGTCGGTGTGGGACGAAGCTTACTTTACGACGGATTCAAAAGAGGACGTTGAGCTGAGATATCTTCCAGCAACGGCAATCATAAAGAACCAAGGTAAGCTAAACGGTACGGTTTTGAGCACAGAATTGTTCACTACGGGTGACTACATTGGCTACAATAGCCTAAGTGGTGTATTGCCTGGTTGTGAGGAGTTCTCTGGCCATATTGTATACCGCCTACGCGCGGAACAGGCTAGCTCTTCAGTAGCAAAAACAGCTTCTTTGGATGGAAAGAACTTCTTCCAAGATGTAACTGCAAAACCTGGTGACACGGTAACTTATAAGATCACCTTCAAGAACACGGGTTCGAAAGATTTAACTAACGTAACTTTCCGCGATAAACTTCCTACGGGCGTTACTTTGGTTCCTGGGAGTGTCAAATTATACGATGATGGAACCAAGAAGACTGTAACCTTGTCGGATGCGGTAGTCGCAAACGGCGTTAATACCGGTTTGTTTGGTATTAATGTTACTGGTACTTTGACCTATCAAGTAAAGGTTAATGACGATATCGTTAAAAATGGTAGCTGTGGCACGAATAGCTTTAAGAATATTATTAATGCCACAACCGACCAGACTGGTACTAAGACTGCAACTTCAACTATTAAGGTTGAAAAGACTTGCGAAGAGCCAGATCCATGTAAGAATGAAGACGGTTCTATCAAGCCTGAGTGCTGCGATAAAGAAGAATACAAAGATGCTCCTGAATGCGAAGAGCCAGATCCATGTAAGAATGAAGACGGTTCTATTAAACAAGAATGTTGTGACCAACCTGAATATAAGGATTTGCCACAATGTAAAGAAGAACCAAAACAGGTTCCAGAATTACCAAATACTGGCCCTGGCGAAATAGCTTTGGCGGTAGTAGCTGCAGTCTGTGTAATTACTGGTGTTAGCTATTGGTATCGTAGCCAAAAAGAAGTTGCCGAGGTTCAAAAAGGAATCAAAGGCAACGGTGGCAAAAAATAAAAGATTGTAATTAGCTCCTTTATACATCTTTATAAAAAATAGACGCTAGTCCGGGTATGCTAGCGTCTATTTTGTGCTAGAGCTATTGATTTATTTAGATATACATGGTATAATATACTAATCAAGTGTTTTTTGACGCTTGCGTAACTGTGGTTTAGGATCTGAGAGAAGGGTGGTAAAATGATAAAAGAATTATTTACACCGAAATATGCTCCATGCATACTTGCTGTGAACGTACTGTTCTTAGCGGGTTGCCTTTGCCTCGTTCATGATTGCTTCAGGAAGTATATCCCGAGCCAGTTCGAGAAGTGTAAGAAACATCGCAAGATGCGCGATATACTCCGCTTGGCGGTGTCTCTGGTAGGCACGATTATGCTAATAGTCGCGTGCCTTGACTATAGCTTCTTTATCGGCATTGCGGTACATCTTTTGGGCTTTGGAGACTCTATTGCTTACGCCCTCTGGGATGGTGGCTTTGCGGCTACTGTGACTGCCTGCATTGTTGGCTGGCATAAGCGGACAACGAAGACGACGGAAAGCTATGCTCGCGATCGATAACCTAAGCTTAGCGCCCCAGTAGGGCGCTTTTTCATGCACTGAACATTTTCGTGCTTAGGCTTGAAATATGGGGTAGTTTTTGATATAATAGCGCAAGTAATAAAGGAATTTTATGAAAAAAGCAGTCATAAAGGTTGGCGGCAAGCAATACATTGTCGCTGAAAAAGAGACCCTCCGTGTGGACCTCCTCCCGGAAGGAACTAAAGATCTCGCTTTAGATGCTTTGCTCGTAATTGACGGCGATAAGACCACCGTTGGTGATCCGACCGTTAAGGGAGTAAAGGTGAAGGCGAAGGTCGTAGAAGCAAAGGTAGCTGGCGACAAAGTTCGCGTTATTCGCTATCACTCCAAGAAACGTGTTCATACTGAAACTGGACATCGCCAAAAATACTCAGAGATTGAAATCCAAAGTATTGGTAAATAAAAAAGAAAAATTCACCCCACAATTGGGTGAATTTTTTGTGTTTTTTAAATGTTTTTGCTTATTTGTGATATCATATAAACATAACAGTAATGCCCCTGGAATGAGGGCTATAAGCGGAGGAAAAATGAGCAAAAAGAAAAAGACGATGCTTGTTGCAGCGATTGTATTAGGTATTGCCGTATTAGGTTTGGCCGCAGGCGTATATGCGAAGTATGTTGCTTCGTTGACGGCTGGAAATGGCGGTGTAGCAATTGCCAAATGGGCTTTTAGTGATGACAATTCGAATGCTACGGTAGCTTGTCCGTTGAACTACAATTCTAACACGCTGGTCGATAATAGGATTGCCCCTGGTACGAGCGGCACATGTACATTAGAGTTGTCTAACGAGAATAGTGAAGTAGGTGTCAAATATACACTCAAGGCTACGGGTGTTTCGGGCGTCCCTAGCAATTTGGTTCTGACGTATACCAATGATCAAAATCAAGTGGTTAATTTGACACAGGGTGCCACCGTAACTGGCACGATGGCGCCTGGTGAGACAGGAAAAACTTTTGTAGTTAACTGGGAGTGGCCATACTACACTAGCGATGCGGACGACATTGAAGATACGAACAATGGTATTGCTGGTGGCGAGAATGGCACCAAAATGGTATTAAATTTCTCGGTTTCTGGCGAGCAAGTTCAGCCATCTGTCTAATAGCGTTATATAGAACAAATAAATGTGGAGACTGTTTCAGTCCCCACACGGGTGATGAATAAATAATTTATTATCCATGTGAGGGCTGAAGAATAATAGAAGGAGGAATGCGCGTGAAAGAAAGTAAAGAAAAGCGAAATATTCTACCAGTAGCGATAATTATATTATTGTTGTTGATGGTGTTTGTTTTGCTTTGGCTTCTTTTGAGACCGCAACCAGAACCGACTAAGATTCCGACTGGTAACATTGATGTGTTCGATATTCGAATCGGATGTCTTTGTAAGGGTAAGAATAAAGATGACAAGACCGATGATGGCGGCGACGATGAGTGTGGCAATGATGCGGATGGCTTTTATCCAAACGTATCGCCTGGCGCGAATGGCCAAAAGAAAGACACGGAAAAGAAAATTAATGGCGATACTAATACGGACGTAGATGACGCTGGGATTGTTTATGTGGACGACGACAACGGTTGGTATGTATATCAGAAGAATTTGGAGATATTTAACAATGCTGCTTTTGAGTATACAAATAAGATTGCGCCGGGGGTATCAAATTCGTACGATTTTAAGGTTCACAATGAGACTAGCAATACAATTCGTTATAATATCGAGTTTGCTGAAGAATCTGAGTATGCGATTAACATGAAATATCGCCTAAAGAGAGCTGGGGCCTATGTGGTCGGCAGCGAGACGGAATGGGTAAACGCAAGCCAGCTTTTGACGGCGATGAAGCAGTTGGTTAATGATGGCGTAGACGCATATACCTTGGATTGGATGTGGCCGTATGAGGACGGGAAAGATGATCAAGATACGGAAGCTGGAAAGAACATGGAGTCGGAATATTATTTAGGCATAAAGGTGAACTTCGAGGAAGTGTAGAATGACACAAAAGAAACACATGCGGATATGGCAAATCGTCTTGCTGGGCGCGATGGCGGCTTGTGCTTCGTTTGTTACGAGTGTTTGTGTTGCGAAGATGGTTGGTAGCCAAGTAGAGTTAGAGGCTGAAGCGAGACAGATAGCAAAATGGTCCGTGGCAATAACTGGTTGTTCTGACAATGGAGTCGATTTAGTGGCGGGCGGCGACATAAAGAACTGTTCTTTGAATGTGGCAAATAACTCAGAGGTGGCAAGTAGCTATGTGATTGAGGTGTCGAATATACCGAATGGTGTGAAGGTTGGTTTGGGCGCTAGTGGCGCTTTATTAACGCCACAGAATGGCACAGTTAGATTTACTGATACCGGCGGAACACTAGCTATGAATGATGATAGGGGCCATGTTTTGCGTTTTGGCGCAGATTTGGCAACCAACGTAATTAATGAGAATGAGATAACTGTAGGCGTATTGTTTGCGCAGGAGGAGCCGCGATGATGCGAAAGTGCATGAGAGTGCTTGCGATTATTGCAGTATCGGGTTTGCTGTTGAGCGTCTATGCGATTAATACGCGGGCAAAGTATGCATCTAGAGCCGAAAGCACGGTGCAACTTAGCGTCGTGAAGCCGCATTATACGGTTGCCTTTAATGCTAATGGTGGTACTGGTACGATGAATGGTCAGGATTTCACTTACGACACGGCGCAAGCCTTGAATGCGAATAGTTTTACTCGAAGCGATTATCATTTTGTGGTCTGGAATACGGAGGCGGACGGCAGCGGCGACTCTTACGATGATGAGGAAGAGGTATTGAATTTATCGGAAACTGGTACGGGTACGATAACTCTATATGCGCAGTGGGAAGAAAATGCGATGCATACGGTATTTGAGCTTAATGGCGAATGTGTTTTTCATGGTTATGATATGCAACAGGGGACAGGGGAAGGCTATATTACAGGAAATGGTTGCGAAGTTGGTGGCGTAAATTATGCAGACGGCACACATAAGTTTATAGATACCGGTGTACGGTTGTATGACCAGGATAATTACGAAAAAGACTACGAGATTGGTTTTACGATTGTTTCTTACGACCCAACTAAACAATACCTTGATCAGGCTATTGGCGACACGGCCAGTCAGGCGTCTTTTATGAATACGAAGTTTGAAGATGCGGGAAGAAAATTCCCAGGTTTAGTAGTTCGTAAGAATGGCGACAAAATCGAAGTGACGCAGACCATAAAAGGCAATAAGCCAACTCCTGGCCAAAATCCTGCTAGAACGACAACTAAAGTAACGGTCGCGAGAGTGGACGGAGTCGTGTATTATTCCTTTAACGATAATCCTTTTGTGATGTTGCAGGATATTAATGGAACGGCAGATTATTTTAATACTACAGTATGGTTTGGTGCAGCGGCTAAGTCTGACGGCGCGACTCCGATACGTTTCATAGATGCGACTTTATCAAATATGTACGTTAAGATTGGCGAGACTGGCGTAAATAAGCATGTCGTCTCATTTGATGCGGGTGGAGTAACTAGTAATCCTGCGAACGTTACGATTATCGGTACGAGAAAAATTGGCAATGCGTTACCGGTATTAGAGAATCAAAATGGGCATTTCTTCAAAGGTTGGTATACGGAAGAGAACGGCGGTGGCACTTTAGTCACATCCGACATGGTAATTGATAATGATATGACTCTTTATGCCCTTTGGCGCGATAACGACAATGTTTGTAGCGTGGGGGCGACTATTAGCAATTCACTTCAGGGATGTATTAATGCGGCGGGCGCATCTGATACGATAACGTTACTAGATAATGTGAGGGAGCATATTATTATCAATAGTGGAAAAGTTATTACGATTGATCTTGGCGGTTATACGTTAGGGGATAATAATGTCGGCGCGGCGGTAGTTAAGAACAATGGTGATTTGAGGTTGATTAATGGTACGATTACTTCTTCGGTAGACTTTAGCGTTATCGATAACAATCCGGGCGCTAAGTTGTCGGTTGGGCAGGACTTAAGAATAATTGCAACTGGCACAAAACAGGCGATTTATAACGATACTGCCGAGCTTCATATAACTGATAATGCGTATTTGAGTTCAGTTTCAACTATACGTCCTGCACTAGAGAATCATAGTAACGGTGGCAAAATATATGTTGAGGGTGGTACGATTATCTCTGTCAACCAGCAGGGAATAAACAAT
The DNA here is from genome assembly GCA_016290315.1 of Candidatus Saccharimonadota bacterium. Lineage (GTDB taxonomy): Bacteria > Patescibacteriota > Saccharimonadia > Saccharimonadales > Saccharimonadaceae > UBA2834. Next base: position 13,253 of record JAEETK010000002.1, read on the forward strand.
AAGGCTGGAACGCTAGCGATTGGCGTGGGGGATGGAACAATTAATGCCAATTCGCCAGTTATTCAAGGCGCGACTTATGGAATCACTACCGGCAATAATAATATCTCTATGTATGACGGCATTCTGAGGGGCGAAACAGGGGCAATTGATAATCCTGGAAGAATTACCGCTACCGAGAGTGGAGCTACGGCGGTTGGTATAAACCCAGTAGTGACAGAGATTATTGATGGTACTACGTACAAAGTGCTCTATTACGAATAATAATGATTTGGGCGTCCGTAAAGCGCTAATGGTGTGCTATTATAATTGTTAGTATGAGTGTGGTAATTGGAATAATAATCGGTATATTTATGTTAATGTTCCTCGTGACAGCGCACGAGTTTGGACATTTTATTGCAGCAAGGCGTAACGGAGTTGAGGTTGAAGAGTTTGGTATTTGTTTTCCGCCGCGCGCAATTGCTTGGCGAAAGGTTGGCGGCAAGTGGCGCCGTCTCAAAAAGAGTGAATGGAGCAACCCGCCTGGGAAGGGTACGATAATATCGCTAAACTTGTTGCCGATTGGTGGCTTTTGCCAAATGAAGGGTGAGAGCGATGCGGATACCGAAAAAGGTAGTTTTGGTGCGGCAAACTTTTGGGGGAAAACTAAGATTCTGTTCGCTGGTGTTGTGATGAACTGGGCGGTAGCTTTTGTATTGCTAACGGTTCTAGCATGGATTGGTATGCCACATTTCTTGGATGGACAATTCATGATTGAAAATGATGTTAAAGTGATCGTAGATGAGCCAGTGAAAATTGGTGAAGTTATAAAAGATAGCCCAGCGGAAAAGGCGGGGCTAAGGAGTGGTGATTCGGTAATAGCGATGCGCGCTATCGATGACGGATCGGAGTCTGAAGAAATAGTAAAGACGGAAGATTTGCTAGAGTTCAATAAAAAACATGCAGGTGGTTACGTATATATGAATTATGAGCGTGACGGTCATGAGATGTTGGCGGAAATAAAGTTAAATGATAGTAATGCAGATTATTTGCTTGGCGCGGGTATTTCGGGTAGCGTCAGATACATGAGCTCTTGGAGTGCGCCGATTGTTGGGTTGGGGACCACGGCGCAAATAACTGGGGAAACATTCAAAGGCGTAGGAATGTTGCTATACAATTTAGTTAGTGGCGTAGTACAACAAATTAATCCGAATGCGGAAGTGCGCGAGAGTGGCGCTAAAGCAATTAAAAGCGCGGGCGATTCAGTAAGTGGGCCGGTAGGCATAATTGGTGTTTTGTTCCCAGCTTTTGCGGCGAGTGGTCTAAATAACTTAATGTTCTTGGTGGCCTTAATATCAATTTCGTTGGCATGTATGAATGTTTTGCCAATTCCGGCTCTAGATGGTGGAAGATGGTTATTGATTACGATTTATCGTTTGCGAAAGAAGAAATTGACTAAGGCGAAAGAAGAGAAGATTGTTGGGCGAGCTTTTATGGTGATTCTGATTTTAGCAGCTATCGTAACTGTAATTGATATTATAAGGTTGTTCTAATGAGTGAACGTCGCGGTGGACTAATAGCGTCAAAACTAGATGGGATGCGCAAACGCGCAAAGAAAGATGAAAAGTATAAAAAACGCTTGACGATTTTTTGGGCGTTGGCGATTACGTTATGGGTCGGCTTCGTATTCTTCGCGGCGCAGATTGTGGTGTTTTTGATTGCGCGCATACTTATTAATGCAGTTAACTGGCCAATAAATGAGAATGTGGCGCAGACGGTATGCATGGTGATTTCTTATGCGCTAGCGTTAGGAGTGCTTATATTGGTGGCAAAAAAGATTTTTAGTGCTCAGGTTACGCGCGATAGTTTGGGCTTGCGCGGTTTACCTACTTGGACGGATATATTGTTGTCGCCGGTGGGGTACATCGTGTCCTTGTTGGGTGCGGTTGCGATAGTATATGTGATGCAATTAATTTTGCCGGTAGTGAATTGGTCGGAGACGCAAGATGTTGGTTTTAATAATGTCGTATCGTCGATGGACCGAATTATTACTTTTGTAGCTTTGGTGATTTTGGCGCCATTAATGGAAGAATTGATATTTCGCGGATACCTTTATAGCCGCCTGCGCGGGAAGATGAGCGCATTGCCGGCAATAATCTTGGTGTCCGTATTGTTTGGCGTTATGCATGGACAATGGAACGTGGGGATTGTAGTTGGCGTGATGAGTGTAGTTTTATGTATAGCGCGCGAGATGACGGGTACTATATATGCGGGCATATTGATGCACATGATTCGCAATGGCATAGCGTTTTATATGCTTTATGTTAATCCGATGGGGTTGGCTGGATTTGGGGCAGTGGTGCCAGTGCTGCTACCATTCTTGGTATAATAGGTTATATGCCGGAGTTGCCAGAAGTAGAGACTATTAGGCGTGGGCTGGATAAGTTCATTTTGAATCAGACGATTCAAGAAGTGCATGTTTTGTGCGAAAAGAGTTTTCGAGGTAACAAAAAATGGCTATTAGGGCAAAAGATTATTAAGATAGATCGTCGGGGCAAAGCTTTGCTGATTCAACTCGAGAACAATATGTGGATGATGGTGCATTTACGCATGACTGGTCAGATGATTTTTGTGGGTGATGAAAAGTTTGCGGCTGGACATCCGGATGGCGGTTTTACGGAGAAGATGCCAGGGCGACATACGCGCGTGTATTTTGATTTTACAAATGGCACGCACTTATATTTTAATGATCAACGTAAGTTTGGTTTTATAGCTGTGCTAGATGAGTTGGGGCTGCATGAGGACAAATTCTTGAATAAACTAGCACCAGAACCGTGGGATATGAAACCCGATGATTTTTGGACTATGCTACAGCGTCATAAAGCGGCGCCAATTAAGGCGGTAATACTTGATCAGGGTAATATTGCGGGAGTGGGGAATATTTATGCGGATGAAGGGTGTTTTTATGCGAAGATTTTGCCTTGGCGAAGATGCGACAGTCTTGACCGCGATGAGGCAGATTTACTGCTAAGGGGGCTTTGCGAAGTGATGCAGGCCTCGATTGACAGTGGCGGTTCGACAATGAAAGATTACGTACGCGCAGATGGTACGAAGGGAAGTTATCTGGAGAAATTTGCGCAGGTATTTCGTCGTGAGGGGCTAGAGTGTCGACGTTGTGGCGGGATGATTGAAAAAACACGAGTGGCTGGACGCGGCACGCATTATTGCAAGGGGTGCCAGAAATGATAAAAATCTTCTATGGCAACGATCGTCAAAAAGCTCAGGAGGCCGTCAATAAGATTTTGGGGAAGGAATATGAATTAATAGAGGCCGATAGCATTACGTGGGCAGATATGGATTCTATTTTTCGGGGCACGTCTCTATTTGGCGAGAACCGTAAGATATTATTAAAGGATTTGAGTGAGAACAAAGAATGTTGGGAATCATTTCCAAATTATTTAGATACAACTCACGATGTTGTGGTTTGGCTTTCGACATTAGATAAGCGTTCAGTTACATATAAGAACATCTCAAAGAATAAAGCGATTGAGTTTAAGGAATTTGCCGTTGAGGTAAATGTAGATCGGTTCTTGGCCTTTAAGGTGTTCGATGAGGCTTTTGCGGGGCATGGGGCTAGAGCAGTAAAGATGTGTGAGGAACTTGAGCAGACGAGTGACGCTTATCTAACAATGGGGGCATTTGTTTCGCAGGCGGGCAAGAAGCTTGAAATAGGAAAGCCGAAAGCCGCAAATGCCATAAAAATACTAGCGAAGGCTGATTTGGATATGAAAAGTACCGCAGTGGACGGTTGGAAGATACTAAAGATTGCATTATTAAAAATTGCGAGCAAATAAATAATTATTTCTGTTTATGCATAAAACTAATGTTTTATATTTTTTCGTGTGCTAAAATATTAATAACGTTAGCGTAATGCTTTGATGTAGTTTATATAACGTTAGGAGGTGTAGAGTTCTTCAAATCTCAACTAGCTGCGAGAGAAATGGAGAATGGTCGATGTTATTCAGGAGGGGTCCTGTAGCATCTCGCGCCAAGGAGCGCAAAACAAAAAGGGAGAAAAACAACAAACTAGTCCGTATTTTGGTGGCTACGTTCTTGGGAGTTTTTGTCTCTGTTTTTGCATTCAATTCTCTTGCTGAAATTATCACAGACAACGATGTCCGCTTGGATGTGGATTCCGAACTCACATATTATCTCAACGTCAAAGAAGATGGTGTTGATGCTTCCGGCATAGAGTCTAGCGACAGCCAAATGGCAGATATTCGTGGCGGTAGAATAACCGTTACGGATAAACTTCCCGAAGGTCTTATCTTCCAGGGCTTTGTTACTACCTCTGACGGTACCTTTGGTGCCGTATCCCGTGCAGACAATTCTATCCAATGTTCCGGTAAGGTCGTCGACGACACTAATGAAGCGACGCTAGATGCTGGTACCTGGAACAACGCACATACCGAATACTACTATCATGGTCTCCATTATGACGATACAACTCGTACAGTTTCCTTTACGGCCGAGAAGATTAAAGCTGGTTGCCAACTTACGATTGGTATTATTACGAAAACTCCAGCAACCGTAGATGATCCAGATACCACACCGGTAGAAACACGTCGAGATTTCTACAACACCGCCTTTGCATCCGAAAAAGACATTACAGCTATCTCCAATACTGTCCATGCCTGGATAGGTAGTTCTAGTGCCAGAGTATACAAGGTTATGTATAGGTATACAGGAGACATTCCAACTGGTGCGCCGACTGTACCAAGCGAGCAATCTTACCCAGCCAACAATGAAGTGGCCGTAAGTATGAATCCAACCCTCGAAGGTTATACTTTCTCTGGCTGGACTACAACTGACGCTACGGTAACGGACGGCTCTTTCACGATGCCGGACCAAGACGTAGAGCTAGTCGGCATCTGGACAAAGAATGCGACGGCAACCAAGTACAACGTAACCTACGTCATTAATGGCGACAAACCAGCAGATTTCATGCCACCAGCCCAGAAAGAATACGAAGCTGGAGTTAGTGTACCCTTGGATTCTACGGAAGCTAATGCTGTCATTGATGGTTACCGTTTTAGTGGTTGGAGTACCCAAGACGTAACCCTAAGTGATACCGGCTTCACGATGCCCGCCCAGAATGTTACCATTGTGGGTAGCTTTGAACGTATTAGCTACAGAGTCTGCTATGAGTTTGAGGGTGCCGTCATTCCGCCTAATGCTAGTTCTATCCTCCCACCATGTGAAACACATTACCCAGGTGAGACTGTCACAAGAGCTGCTGATCCACAGGCTGATGGCTACGACTTTCTTGGCTGGTACAAGAATGCCACTTTCACTATGCCAGAAGAAAATGTCACTATCTATGGCGAGTGGATGCGCACAATGGATAAGTTTGCTCCGGCCATCACTAAGACCATCACTAACCCTCAAGACGAATATATGTATGGCGAAACTGTAAAGTTTAAGATTATTGTTACTAACCCAGAATCCTTTGCTATTACTGATGTTTACCTCCAAGAAGAACTAGATGGCGCAGTCTTTACGGCTCCAAACGACAGCAGCTACACGGTCAAGACTAGCACTATAGCCTTTATCCCTACCATTGCCGCAAACTCCAGCATAGACGTCTATGCCGAATACAAAGTAACCGAAAACGTTGCCCAAACTCTCACCAACATCGTTGAACTTACTGGCGCTTTGGCAGAAGACCACATTCTAGACACTGACCAAGAATACAAAGCTACTGTAGATTTCGACACTATTCCTGAGTCTGTACCGATTACAGGCGTTATCTTCAATGCTTTGCCATATGTGGGGATGGTAATATTAGGGATTGTCATTATTATCATTGGAACGGTACTGTCTCGCAAGATAACAAACTCAATAGCAAAGTTAACACACTCTCGTAGCTTTGAGATTAATAAAAGGATACTTAAATATTCCATCCCATGTTTTGCCATGATTGGCATAATACTAGGTGGCATTATTGCTAAGAGTGTTTCGGCAGTAAACTATACAGAAGTAATTAAGTCCGTAGAACTCACTTCGCAACACACAAGCTACACTAATAATGCGCCTGGTTCTTGGAATGTAGAGAAGAGTGCAGAATGGATTGAGGCAGGCAAAGCCAGAATTACCTTTAACGTAGACACAGTAGCTAATAATAAAGACAACACATATCTAGATCTCGTGATGGTAATAGACAATTCTGGTTCAATGAGTGGCGAAAAGATTACACAAGTTAAACATGACGCTATAGAACTAATTGAAAGTGTTCTCTCCGACAGCAATAACCGTATAGGACTCGTAAGCTTTGGCTCTAGCGCTTCAAGGCTAAGTAACTTAACGACCGATAAAACTGCCCTTATAGATTTGGTTAATGGCTTAAGGCCTGCGGGTAGTACTAATTACTACGATGGTTTCAAAAAAGCTGAAGAAGCTCTCGAAGGTTACCAGAAACAAAACAACCGCGAACTTATTATGTTGTTCCTAACTGACGGCTATCCAAATGAGCAAACACCAAATGAAATTCCTGAATACCAAGCCCTCAAGGCAAAATACCCATATATGACCATTAATGGTATTCAATACGAAATGGGCGATGAAGTACTTGATCCAATTAAAGATGTTTCAGATAACCAATTCATTGCCAATATGGATTCATTGAATAACGTGCTCTTTGAAGCCTCTATTATTCCGTATGTTTACAATAACTTCACATTAGTGGATTACATTAATGACGAATATTGGGATGTAGATAGCATAGATAATATTGAAGCAACAATAGGCGAAACTGCTCTAACCCATAATGGTAATACGCCAGTCGTAACTTGGACAATGAATGAAGTACTCATATCTGGTCAATCCGCAAAACTTACCATAGACATTACACTTAAGAATGCTGGCGCTATAGCAGACGGCACTTTCTTGCCGACCAATGATCATGAAGCTATCCAAAGTAGTCTACCTGAAACACCAGACGAAAACATCACAAGTGAACTAACGCCAGTATTAAGGTCTAGTTACAAAGTGACTTACGAGCCAAATCTACCAAGTGCTTGCTCTACATATGAAGGGACTCTACCGGCAGAACAAAATTATCTGCCACTCTCTGTAGTGGGGAAGTCTAGTGATACCATTTCTTGTGATGGCTATAACTTTAATGGTTGGGAGATAGCTGAAGGCGACCCGAAGATTCTAAATGATGATTACTTCAAGATCATGGACGATGACGTAATTCTTCGTGCCACTTGGACTAAGCCTTCTATCTCTAAGAGCATGGATGGGGAAGTGGAGGAAGAGGCAGTGGCAACGCTTGATACGGGGCGAAGCATTAATGCCGCCTTGAAGAAATTATCTGGCCAAAGTGGCGCAACACATACCACAACGAATACTACTATTACAGCAGTTAAGTCTGCTACCTCCATGCCTGTCTCGCAACAAGCTAACGTCTCAATAATCTCTACATCTAGCTCTCCAGTTCCGGTTTACGCCTGGTTTGATGATACTGATGGATCAATTTATATCTATTCTGAGGCTGATGTTATTCAGGGCAATAGTGACATGAGCTATATATTCTATAACGCCTCTAGTCTCGCCAACATCGATGCCTTAGCTAATTGGGATACCTCAAGCGTAACTAACATGAGCTTTATGTTCCAAAACGCCTCCAGCCTCACCAGCATCGATGCCTTAGCTGATTGGGATACCTCAAGCGTAACTAACATGAGCTATATGTTCTTTAGCGCCTCCAGCCTTACCGATATCGATGCCTTAGCTAATTGGAATACCTCAAAGGTAACGAATATGGCCTCTATATTTAACAGCACCTCCAGTCTTACCAACATCGATGCCTTAGAGAAATGGAACACCTCAAGCGTAACGGATATGAGTCTTATGTTTAACCGCGCCTCTAGTCTCGCCAACATCGATGCCTTAGCTAATTGGGATACTTCAAGCGTAACGAGCATGAGCTCTATGTTCCAAAACGCCTCCAGCCTCACCAACATCGATGCCTTAGCTGATTGGGGTACCTCAAGCGTGACGAGTATGTTTGGTATGCTTTGTGGCGCCTCTAAACTTACCGATATATCTGGCACAGCTAACTGGGACACCTCTAACGTAACGAATATGAGCCAAATATTTAACGGCGCCTCCAGTCTCACCGGTATCGACGCCTTAGCTAATTGGGATACCTCAAAGGTAACGAATATGAGTTTTATGTTCTATGGCACCTCCAGCCTCACCAGCATTGATGCTTTAGCTAACTGGGATACCTCAAAGGTAACGGATATGGGCGGTATGTTCTATAACGCCTCCAGTCTCACCGGTATCGACGCCTTAGCTAATTGGGATACCTCAAAGGTAACGAATATGGACTCTATATTTAACCGCGCCTCTAGTCTCGCCAACATCGATGCCTTAGCTAATTGGGATACTTCAAGCGTAACGAACATGAGCTATATGTTCCAAAACGCCTCCAGCCTCACCAATATTGATGCTCTAGCTAACTGGAACGCCTCAAAGGTAACGAACATGAGCTATATGTTCCAAAACGCCTCCAGCCTCACCAATATTGATGCCTTAGCGAGCTGGGATACCTCAAGCGTGACGAATATGGGCTCTGTGTTTCGTGACGTCTCCAGCCTCACCAATATCGACGCCTTAGCTAATTGGGATACTTCAAGCGTAACGAACATGAGCTCTATGTTCCGTGGCGTCCCTAGTCTCACTAACATTGATGCTTTAGGGGAATGGAACACCTCAAACGTAACGGATATGCGCTATATGTTCCGAGACGATGGACAAATTACTTCGCTTCGGCCAATCTTTAATTGGACGGTTCGGAGCACTGCTAAGATGTCGGGCATGTTTTCTGGCATTCCGTCATCCGTAGTGCGACCAGATTGGTACAAAGGCTAAAAAATGCACCATAGGGAGGGCTGGTCGGTGCTACGCTAGGGTGCAGTGCAATGCTATACGAGATGCTATATTTGTCTAATTCTTAACAAATACAAAAAACACCTCTCGTTAAGAGGGGTGTTTTTTTGATAGATGAATTTAAGCAGCGTGTACTTCGACGCGAGTGCGTGGCACGCTTTTGCCAGAGAAGTGATTCTTCTTGGTCTTTACGAAAACAACTTTACCATCGATGGCTGCATGAATGGTGAAATTGCGGCTCATGAAGGTGCCGGGACCGGCAATCTTCGTAGCGCCAGTTTGACGAACGAGAACTTCGCCAGTTTTTACTTGCTGGCCACCAAAACGCTTGACGCCAAGTCGTTGGCCGGCATTGTTGTGTAGGTTTTTGCTGGTACCGCCAGCTTTGACATGTGACATACTACTTTTTCCTTAATACTATTATTTGACGCGCAACGATTTGATCCTCTCGGTAATATAAGAGGTCATCGTAAGACGCATAACGATACTTTATGGCATTATACCCCAGCTTGTCGATTTCGTCAAGGATATTCACCCCTGAATATGAGCCGTCTGGCCGTTTCCAGGAAGGAGTAGCTAAGGCAAGTTGAGTGCCTGCAGAGATTTGGCTACCGATATTTTTAAGAAAGCCAACTAAAAGCATTTTGGCGTCTTGTTGAAGCTGCTTAAGCTTGATTTCGGCCGGCGGAGCGGAAAGCGGATGGCCGAGGTATATTTCGGAGGCGATATAATCTGGTCTTGTGGCTTTCCATTGATGGTCGGTGGCGTCGCCAGCTTCGAGATAGAGCTTTGGCGCATTGGATTTCTGGAGGCGCGGAGTGCGACTGGCGATCCAATCAAGGTTTTTCTGTGAATATTGAATCATTTTTTCGGATAGATCGGTGCCATAGGCGGAGTAACCCATCAAAACTGATTCTTGGAGAATCACGCCAGTACCACAAAATGGATCAAGTATGGTGCCAGATTTGGCGCCAGTAGTAGCGAGATTGATAAGAATCTGGGCAAGTTTGGGCGGGAGCATGCCAACAAAAGCGTCGCGGGCGGGGCGAGCTTGGTCGCGTTTGGCATATGCGGTAATGTTTTGAGTGCCAATAGAAATGCCAGTATACTTGCTGAATTTGACGATTTCGATGTGATTGGTTTTTTCGCCAAGTTGGTTGTGATGAGAGGCGGCAGATGTGAGAATGGGAGATTTGCCGTTCGGTACAAGGCGGACGTTGCGGCCGTGACGTTTTAGCATATTCTTGTATTTAAGAGCGAGCTCCCAGGTTTTGCGAGGGTTGGCGTGTTCGGAATAATCCGAAATGCCAAGAGTAATTTTTCCATCGGGTAGTTTGGACAAGAAATCTTGGATAGGTTCGTCAAGAATCTGTGCCGCCTTGATAGTTCCACCTAGACGATTGAGCGGGATTGAATGCGCGGTGACTAGTGCGAGTTGTGGCGCGATGTGTTTAACTTTGCTGCTCGAAAAAATCGCCTCGAGCTCGGCGAGGGATATTTTTGGTTCGCGTCCTAGTACCAAAAGGAAAGTCATTGTGCTAATATTGTAGCATATGTTTAAGAAAATTCTAAGTGTTGTAACGCTGATTTTGGTGGCGTTTATTGCATATAAAGCGTTTAGCGCTAACGTAGTAATAGATGGTCAGACGATGACGATGCTGGAGGCGACTTGGTACTCACTCAAGAGTATTAATATTTGGGTTTTATTGCTGATTATCCCGGAACAGATTTTGATGTATTATGCGGCAGGGCAGATTTACTTTGCATTTTTGCGACAGCGTAAAAGCTTTAAGATATCGCAGGCAAAATTGACGCGAATCTCGTTGGAGATTAATTTTGTAAACCATGCGCTGCCGTCTGGGGGTACGAGCGGTTTGGCTTATTTGATTTGGCGTCTAAAAGATTATAATATTTCCGCTGGACAGATTAGCTTTATACATATTCTGCGTTATGGCATTTGCGCAGTAGGGAATGCATTGCAGACGATGGCGGCAATTGGGGTAGTTTTGATTGCTGGCTGCGTAATTCCCGGCGGTATGTGGTCGATTTGGCTATCGGCTTTGATCGCTTTTGGGATTATCGGCTTGATTGCGGTGGCGTGGTTAATCGTGCGTAAGCAAAAGAATATCGACTGGTTGGCGGATATCTCGTCGAAGTTTATCAATAAGATAGTGCGTAAGATTACACGTGGGAAAAAGCGCAAGTTCCTTAAAGAGGAATCGGTCACGAAGTTTTTTGCCGACTTGCGCGAAGATTATTTGAACTTAAAAAAGAATCGTCGCGTTTTGGGAAAGCCGATGGTTTGGGGGCTGTTTTATTCATTCCTAGAGTTGGCAACGTATTGGGTGGTCGCATGTTCTTTGGGGCATCCGGAGATTTTGCCGCAAATTATGATTGCGGAAGGGGTTGGTAGCGTGGTTGGCACGGTTATGGTCACTCCTGGCGGTATGGGTGGCTATGAGGGCGCATTCGTGGCGGTATTAGTGGCCACGGGTGTTGATTTGCAGATTGCGACAATCACTGTGATTGTGACGCGCGTATTTGTGATGTTGGGCACGATTATCAGCGGTTACGGTTTCTATCAGCACGCATTAATGCAACGTCCAGATAAATTCAAGGCACCAGAGGAATAGTCGTGGAGCCAACGCAGGTATATAGCGTATCAGATTTTCAAGCGGTCTGTAATCAAATTATGGAGACCGCTTTTTCGGGCGTAGTAATAGAAGGCGAGGTGGCGAGCTTCAAAGTTAACCAGGGTAAATTCGTCTTTTTTGATCTGAAGGATGAACAGTCGAGCGTGGGCTGCTTTATGATGAAATTTGCGCTACGTTTTCCGTTAGAGGATGGCATGAAGGTGCGTGTGCGGGCGGTGCCGAAATTGACAAATTGGGGTAAGTTCTCCCTGACAGTGCAGGCAGTGATGCCAGTTGGTGAGGGTAACTTGAAGAAAAGTTTTGAGCTATTGAAGAAGAAATTGACGGCGGAAGGCCTATTTGCGCCCGAGAAAAAGCGCCCATTGCCAGATAATATTATAAAAATTGGCGTAATTTCGAGCACACAAGCGGCGGGATATGCGGATTTTTGTAAAATTCTGAATGAGCGTTGGGGTGGCCTAGAGGTCCAAGTGGCACATACGCAGGTGCAGGGCATGGTGGCAGCGGATCAGATTATGAAGGCGCTGAATTATTTTAACGAGCGTGGCGAAGTGCAAGTTATCGCGGTGATACGTGGGGGTGGTTCGGCGGACGATTTGGCGGTGTTTAATGACGAGGCGCTCGTTAGGGCGATTGCGGCTTCGAAGATCCCAGTTATAACTGGAATTGGACATGAGGTAGATGAAAGTCTCTGTGATTTGGCGGCTGACGTAGTGGCGTCGACGCCATCTAATGCTGCGCAGATGCTTTCGCGCGATCGCAAAGAGGTAGTGGCGGCGATTAGGGGTGACATAAAACGAATAAATATTTTGTTCAATACAGAGGCGGATAAACGTATTTCGGAAATCCGAAATGACGTGGCGCGAGTAGGGCAGGATATTGTTGTAAGAATTACTACAGTAGAGAATGAGATTGTAGCGCAGAGGCGAATTTTGGATCAATTAAACCCCGAAAAAGTGCTAAAACGTGGATATGCGTTAATTAGGGGCGAAGTGGCCATCGATAATGTTGTAGAAATTACAACTAGTATGCAAGAGATTAAAGCAAAAGTAATAGAGGTGAAGGAGCGAAAATGACGAAAAAAGATAAGAACGTTAGCGATAAGATTGCCGATCTTAAAAATGGGGTCGATTGGTTCTATTCTGATGATTTTAAATTGGAAGAAGCGAGTGAAAAGTATAAAGAACTGACCGCCTTGGCGAAAGAGATTGAAAAAGATTTGGCTGAAATGAAGAATGAAATAAAGGTGATTGAGGAGGATTTTAGTAAGTAGTCGGACGCAAAGGACTTGCGAAAACGCTATTGCTAAAATATAATTGTAGTATGGACCAAAACTGGAATAATGGTGCAAACGGTAATTCCATGCCGGCGCCGAACATGGGCATGGACCCGAATGCCGTGCCGAATAATGGAATGAATCAGGGACAACAGATGAATCCTCCTGCTATGCCGCAGCAGGCTCCACAGATGATGCCGCAAGCATCTCAAGGGCCGCAAATGATGCCGCCAAATATGAATATGGGTGGCAGTGCTCCAGTTTTGAATCAGCCCGGCGTAGCAGTGGCGCAGGCTCCAGCAGCGCCAAAAACTAAGAATACTTTAATTGAGACGCTTATTTTAGTGGCAGTTTGTTTAATTGCTGCAGGTGCGATTGTCGCAGCGGTGATATTCTTTATGCGCTATAACGAGCTAAGTGAAAATTATGATGCAGATCTAAACACTCAGATAGCGGCGGCAAGATTGGAAGAACAAGAAGCTGCACAGAAACGACTGAATGAGAAGCTAAAAGAGCCTTACCAAGAGTTTACTGGTCCAGCCGACTACGGTTCTATCAGCTTTGAGTATCCAAAAACCTGGAGCGTTTATGTTGATAAGGTCGGTAGTGGTGACTTTATGGCTTATTTCCAGCCAAACCAGGTTCCGCCAGTATCCGATGGCAATTCGCGCTATGCTTTGCGTTTTGCAATTTATAACCGTCAATATGATGTTGTAGCGAAGCCATATATCAAAGACGTAGACAACGGCAAGCTTAAATCCCAAAACTTTACAGCAGACAATAATGCGATTTCGGGGATACGTTTCGAGGGTGAAATCTCGAAGAATCTTCATGGTACTTTTGTGATTTTTAAGGTGAATGATAAGACTGCGGTTTTGCAAACGGACACCGATTTGTTGATGGAAGATTTCGAGAGAATTCTGACTACTTTGCGACGCAATACCAATTAGTGTAGAATAGGGGGCATGGAGAGTGAGGTTTTTGGAGCGAATTCGAGCGCGATTGTTGTTGCGCATGAACTAAAAGGGCCATTGAGCCTATCGCGCCAACTCGCTCTTTCTTTGGATTTTGAGGATTCCTTGGAGGGTGCGCGGGAGATTGGGCGCCAGATTGCTGCCACTTCGGAGCGTGCTTTGCGTCAAGTTGAAGATTTAACGAGAATTGCGCGTCTAGAGGATGCGATGTTCGAGATGGAGCCGGTAAATCCGCGGATTGTTTGCGATGAGGTGGTCGCGGAGTTGTGGCGGCTATTTAGGTTTAATCGACGAGAATTGCTAATTGATTATCGAAATAAGCGTAAGTTAGTGGTGGCGAATCGGCAACTATTACGTTCGGTGGTTTATAATTTTTGCCTGAATGCAATGAACTATGGTGGCGAAGAGCTGCCGAGTTTGGTTGCGATTCGGGATAAGGGCGATAAGATTCGGATTGACGTGCGTGACTATGGCCCGACGGTGCCAACAAAGGTTTGGCGCGAGATAAAAAATGGCTTCGTGAAAAAACCAGTTGATATCGCAATGCGGCCGGGTTCTTCGGGGCTTGGATTGTATATTGCGGCGAAGTTTGCAAATTATATGCGAGGCGATTTTGGTCTGATTCGCCACCGAGATGGTACGAGTTTTTATATTGATTTACCCGTGAGTGGGCAGTTGAGTTTGGTATGATTTTCGTAATTGAAGACGATCGGGGTTGGGAGAGTTATTATCGCCGAATTTTGAAGGGGTATGAGCTGGAGTTCTTCCACGATGGGGTCGAGGCGATTGCGGCGATGGATGAAAAAACGCCGAGTCTGGTGATTTTGGATATTCTTTTGACGGGACCGACGGGTTTTGCGGTATTGAATGAAATGCGAAGTTACTCTGAGCTAGAAAGAGTGCCGGTAATTATCGTAACGAGCGTTAGTGTGAAGACTAGTATAGCCGAACAATACGGTGTAGTTGAGGTGCTAGATAAGGGTAAAATGATACCACAAGAGCTTTTGGGGGCTGTTCAGGGAGCATTATAATGAATTCTGGGAAAAATGTTCGTCGGCAGCCAGATTTGCGTACGGAGGCGATTGTGTTAAGACGGACGGATTATGGTGAAGCCGATCGGATTCTACAATTATTGACTCCAGAGGGGAAGCGCAGTGTGATCGCGCGCGGCGTACGGAGAGAGAAATCAAAATTGGCAGGCGGCGTAGAGCTATTTAGCGTATCGGAAGTCGTAATACATGAGGGGCGCACGGAGTTGGGGATTTTGACGGGGGCAAAACTTTTGGAGTATTATGACGCGTTTGTGAAGGATATCGAGCTAATCGAAATGGGTGGCGCAATGATGCGCGGCGTAAATGCGCGAGCAGAGCAGATTGAATCGCCGGAGTTTTATAAGATATTGAAACAATCAATGCAGACAATGCAGAGGCACGCGGGCGAGCGGACGCGTTGGAAGGATATCTTGCGCGCGTGGTGGGGGATTAATTTAACGCGAGCCTCGGGGGAAGATGTAAACTTGCGCTTTGATACGGATGGTGAGAAATTAATGCCGGACAGGCGGTACTATTGGGACGAAGAGCAGGCAGCGTTAGCAAAGGCTGATGCCGGAAGGGTAGGTGCCGACCATATTAAAATGATGCGCTTGATGGCGTCTGGCCCGGCGGAATTGTCTTTGAAGGTGCAGGGTGCGGATGCGCTAATAGATGAGGTGCTGTACGTGGCTCGCTGTATGGAGAAGGTGACGGCGGTCTAGCGTATATGCGGGGGCGAGAGGATGAAAAAGTCCCCAATCTTTCGATTGGGGCTATTTGATGTAGGGCTATTCTCGGTCGGGATGGTCACTGGCTTTCGTTACATGCCCAGATTGGATTGTCCTTGGGGAAATACCTTTTCAGCTCCTCGATAACCTCGGATGCGCTTTTGCTGTAGAACTCAGTCAAAGCGCTATGAAGTCGAAGCCTAGCAATCGAAATGATATTATGGACACTGTCGGCATCGACGTAGTCTTTGGGCCATCGACGGCGTAGGCTTTGTTTTAAGTCCGCTGCGTCGACCTTTCCGTTTTTGTCTCTAGCCTTGCACGGCGACCTGCTGGGCTTGCCGGATGCGACTATTTCGTTGATGAATATGGCAACTTTGTCGCCATTTCCAACGTAGCCACTATCGCTGGTGTATTCGCTGTCCTCGTCGTCGAGGCCGTAGCATAACCTGATGCAGATAGCTTCGTGATAGTATAGTTTCATATCGATAACGAAGTTTATTAACGGTATGTCGTAAGGGTCGAAAGACGCCTTCTCATGACCGCAATGGCGGAAGAGTTTATGATATGCCTCTATGTTGTATTCCATTGGATACACCTCCTTTGTGACTAGAAATGAGACTAGATATTAATGTGCTGATTAGTTTTTAATTATACTATGGATTGCTTATTCTGTCAATACTGCTTTTGCTATGTTTGGGCGATTTGGGTCTTTCGACTTGTGAGCAGTGCGCCTAAGGTGCATGTTGTAGATTTTACAACATTGGCTAAAAACTTGCTTTTTTGTTGAATAAATTTTTTAATTATAAGCGTTATAGGGGTGAAATTGGTCGCTTATGCTTGCATTCTGAAGGTGAGTTAGGTTATTTTTAACCCAAATACCTCATTTGTGGAGAAGAATGGGGGTCAAAATGTAAAAAGGAGTGTGTAGTGAATCTTAAGAAAAGATTTAAGTATTTCGTAACTTCTTTCTTGATAGTTGCGAATACGATTGCGCCACTAGGCAATGGCCTTGTCCGTAGCGCATACGCCGACGAAGTTGGTGAGCCAACAACGACGCCGACGCATAGTAAAACATTAAAAGATAATGGCGATGGTACATACACTATTAATCTAAGCGTAACTGGCGAGACGTCGAGCGATCAGACGTCTGAAGTTACTAAAGCGAATGTCGTGTTAGTGGTTGATACGTCGAGTTCCATGGTTAATAATCGACCGGACGGCAATGGAACGCCAACTCGTCTAGCATTAGAGCAGGAAGTCTTAACTAAGGATAATGGCATTATTGATAACTTGTTGAGACAAAATGTCGTAGGTGACCCGGTAAAGAGCGATATTATAGAAGTGTCTATTGTTGATTTTGGCAACAAGGGCAAAGTATCGCAGCCTTGGACGACAGATGGCGTGACTCTTAAAAACACCATCAATTCTCTTACTACGACGAGTGGAACTAACTGGGAGGAGGGTTTGCGTTATGCTAAAACCCAGGCCGATGATATTAAATCTCGTCAACCGGGCGAAGATGTTTATGTTATTTTTATGACAGATGGCGAGCCGACGACTCATTATGAAAGCTACGATGTTAACTGGCGGAATATAGATACTGAATGGTCAGCTGCAAGAGATGACGCTCGCGATATTGTTGTTGCGGGTTATAAGTTTTATTCACTTTTTACTTGGGGCAATCAAGATCGTGAGCGGTATTTATATAGCCTAGTTCAGTATGCATACACTGGTGATAATACGGTTACTTCTAGGACAAATCTCGATTCCGTCTATGCTCAGTATTACACTAATGCTACAGACACTAACGCACTGATTAATGCTTTGACGCAAATCGTGAACGATATAACGACAAATGTCGGTTATACTGGCGTTGAAATGACAGACGGTATTACGTCGATGACTGCTTCTGGTGTTAAGGCTAATACTAGCGGCGATATCAAGGGCATTAAGTATTATCGTAGCGGCGATCCGTATAGTACGACTGCAAATGACGGTTTGGGCGACGAATGGGCAGATGCGCCAAAAGCAACGATAAACGATAAGGGCGAGATCGACTGGGACCTAGGCGGTTTAGTACTTGAAGACGGTGTGACTTATACGATTTCGTTTGTGGTTTGGCCAAAACAGGCATCATTAGATCTTGTAGCCGAACTCAATAATGGCGTAGTCAAGTTCGAGAATTTGACCGAAGAGCAAAAATCTCAAATTGCAAAGTCTGGCAATACCTACACACTTAAAACAAACACTGATTTTCCAACTTTGACCTATCAAACAGTCACTACTACTACGGTTAATGGTCAAGCTACGACAGTTACGTCAAAACCAAAGACTATTAATATAACTAACCCAGAGCCGGTAGGGCTATATTCGGAAGAGATTTTATTGCAGAAGTTGTGGGAAGACTCACTCGACTCGAGCCAACGTGAAGACGAAGTCGACAATGTTTATCTTCAACTTTATAAAGATGGGATTGAATATGATAAATTCCACGAAAATTACGATGAAGCTCATGGTGGCATAAAGGTAGAAAAAGTTCCAAACAGCAATACGTGGACTTCTGGTTCAATTGCAATCGCTCCAGGTTTGATGGTTAGCGAAGGGCATCCGGCATATACCGAGGACGCTGAGTATGGTGTTGTTACTATGAATGGCAAGAAATATGCTGTCTTGAACCCTGGTCATGATTATGTATTCGGCGAAAGCGATATTAACAATCACTTTGAGTTGACAAACTATACCTACCATCCAATGCGAGTAGATGGCGAATTAATGAACATTACCTTCACGAAGTCTGGCAACACATTTACTGGCGTTGAGTCGGCTAAGCCAATGTCGACGATTTCAGCGACGAACACCATTAAGGGTGGTATTAATATCCAGAAGAAAATTGTCGATAAGGCTGGTAACGAAGTTACTAATACGGAAGATAAATTTACCGTAAAAGTTTACTTAAAGAATCCAGGCGACAATAGTAATTACATCTATGATTACCGCATCTATTGTTCGAAAGCGCATGACGATTGTAATCAAGAGTTGAAAGATAACAGCGGCAACGTGACCGGGTATCGTTCGGCGCATATTTACGGCGACGGCACGATTGAGAGAGCGATTACGACGGACGATGTGATTCGCGTAGTTAACATGAATACTGGGACGCTTTATCGCGTCGAGGAAAGCAATATCCCGGTTGGTTATACTTTGAAAGACGTTGAGTATCAGATTGCTTATGGGGGTGAAAATGCAGAAGATGACGAGTCTGCTAAGACGATTGATGGCAAAGACTACTACGCTGTGGCTGGTAACTCTGCTTCATTGGTGACAGTAGTGAACACTTATACTTCTGGTAATTTGAAGATTACGAAGGATGTTGTGGTTCAAAGCGGTAACGCAACTACTGCGAAGGACAAAGAGTTTACCTTTACAGTGAAGCTCTATTCTGATGCTAATAAAACTTCGGAATTAGTTAGCAGTTATAAGATTGAGGGCGGCACTAATACGATTAAGTCGGGCGGAACGGTAACGTTGAAAGATGGTGAATCGTTAACTATTCTTGATCTGCCAGTTGGTGCATACTATGAAGTTGTCGAGACGAAAGCTGCTGGCTATGCGATTACTAAAACTGGTGATACTGGTACGATTGCAGAGGATGCAACTTCGACCGCCGCCTTTACGAATACTTACAGCGTAAGCGGCAAGGTAAAGATTGAGGCTAAGAAAGACTTCAACGACTGGCGTACGGGTGATAAGTTTGTCTTTGAGTTGAGCGGTGACGGCATAACTGATCCGATGACTGCGACGATTGATGGCGCAGGTAAAACGGCCGAATTTGAAGTTCCGATTAATAGCACTGGTACTTTTGAATATACGATTACCGAGGACCTTCAAGCTTCGAGCGCACGTGGTGGCATTGCGCAGACTAGCGGCAATATTACCGCTTCCGTGACTGCGACCGATAACGGCGAAGGTGGCTTGAACTTTGATATCACTTACCAAGGTGGCGAAGGTGAAAAACTAAATACGATCGTGAACCGTTATTCCGCAACTGGTAAGATTCAGCTTGGCGCAAGCAAGATTTTGACCGGTCGCGACTGGAAAGAAGGTGAACTCTATACTTTTACCTTGATGGGTACGGATGGTAAAGAAATTGAAAGTAAAGATGTTAGTAAAGCCCAACCAGATGTGGTTTATAGTGAAATTAGCTATACGCTTGAAGATGCGGGTAAGACTTTTATCTACACGATTCATGAGAATACTCCATTGCCTGGTGGCGTTACGAATTCTGGCGATGTTACGGCGACGGTAACTGTAGAAGATAATCACGACGGTACTTTGAAAACTACAGTCACCTATAGTGGTGGCCAGGGCGAGAAGTATAATACGATCGTTAATACTTATTCTGCTGAAGGCGAATTCGGTTTTGAGGCGACTAAAGTACTTGAAGGCCGCGATTGGCAGAGTGGTGAAAGCTATAGCTTCGTATTGAAGGACGAAGATGGCAACGTCGTTGACACGCAAACCGTAGATAAAGATCATACAGCAGTTATCTTTAAGAAACTCAAATATACGCAAGCTGATGCTGGTGAGCATAAATATACGATTACCGAGACTGGCACGATGCCAAGCGGTCTATCTAAGTCGGAAGATATCAATGTGACCTTGACGGTTACTGATGATAAAAATGGCAATTTAGGCTTTAAAGCAGATTATTCGAATAATGGCACGATTACTAATACCTACGTCGCTACTGGCGAAGTGCAACTAGAGGCCACAAAAGTACTTGAAGGTCGCGTCTGGCGTGATGGCGAAAGTTTCGACTTTGAACTTTCTGGTGACGGTATTGATACTCCAGAGATAGTTGCCGTAACGGAAACAAATCCAACAGCTAAGTTTAAGAAGATTAAGTACGATCAAACTGATGCGGGTAAGACTTATACTTATACGATTAAGGAGACAACTAATCTTACTGGCATGAGTATTGAGAATTCGGGCGACATTACTGTCACAGTGAAGTTAACTGATGATGGTGAGGGTGGTATTGTTCCAGAAGTAAGCTATTCGAAGGAAGATAAGACAATTAAGAATACTTACTTAGCAAGCGGTAAGACTACGCTTAGCGTTGAGAAGAAACTTGAAGGTCGCAACTGGAAAGACGGCGAGAGCTATGAGTTTGCTTTGATAGATGAGGCGGGTGAAACGATTGATACTAAGACTGCCTCTAAGAATGGAACGGTAAGCTTCAAGGAAATTGAGTATACCAAGATCGGCACTTATAAGTACACAATCGAGGAAACAACTGCAATGGGTGGCGGCATGAGTAATTCCGGTGTCATTGAGGTGACGGTAGAGGTTACTGATAATTATGACGGTACCTTGACGGCCACCCCTACATATAAAGGTGATAACCAGACGATTGTAAATACTTACAAGGCAAATGGTAAGGCGCAACTAGAAGCAACCAAGGTACTTGAAGGACGTGACTGGAAAGATGGCGAAAGCTTCACCTTTGAGTTATTCAAAGGTAGCGAATCGCTTGGTCAGAAGACGGTAACGAAGAGTAATCCAAAGGCTGTCTTTGACGAGATTAAATATACCGAAGCAGACATTGATGCTGAGTATGTATATACGATTAAAGAAGTCGGCACTTTACCAAGCGGCGTAACAAGTTCTGGCGACTTAACAGTTTATGTTAATATTTCAGATAACGGCGACGGCACATTGGATGTAGCTACTGATTACGTAAATGGTGGCAAGATCACGAACACTTATTCAGCAAATGGCGAGGCTAAGCTGGAGGCTACGAAGGCTATTGAAGGCCGCGACTGGCTCGATTCGGACGAATTTACCTTTGAACTCTCTGGCGAAGGTATTGAGACTCAGACTAAGACTGTCAAGAAGGGCGCAGAGAAAGCTATCTTCGATGCGATTAAGTATGACGAAGCTGATGCCTGTAAAACCTTTACCTATACAATTAAGGAGACGACCGATCTGAGTAGTCTAAGCATGACTGCTTCTGGCGTAATAACTGCTACAGTCAAGGTGACTGACGATGGCAATGGTAATCTTGAGACGGAAATATCCTATACGAGTGACGATAAGATTACGAACACTTATACTGCGAAGGGTGAAGTTGAATTGAAGGCTACGAAGACGCTTGAAGGTCGTGATTGGCTCGACGGCGAAAGCTATGATTTCGTATTAAGTGGCAAAGATGGCGAGATTGATCGCCAAGCGGTCGATGCGAACGAGACCATTACCTTTAAGAAGATTAACTACACCGAAGCGGATGCTGGTAAGACTTATACTTATACCATTGCTGAGGATGGTGAGTTGAAGGCGGGCGTTACTAAGTCTAGCGACATCAGTGTAACGGTTAAGTTGACTGATGACGGTAAGGGTAAGATTAATGCCGAAGTTAGCTATACGAATGATAGTAAGATTACTAACACTTACGAAACAAAACCGGTTGAGGTCGCTAAGCCATTCACGGTCAAGAAGAAGATTAATGACCAGAGTAACAGCAAGAAAGATGCGACATTCAAGTTTGAACTCCGTGACGACAAGAATGCGGTCGTGCAGACTAAGGAAGTTACTACAAAAGAGCTAGTTGGCTCGGTCGACTTCGATGCGATTAAGTTTGATGAAGCTGGTATCTATGAATATACGCTCGTTGAAGTCAACGATAAGCAAGCTGGCTTTAGCTATGATACGAAAGAGCACAAAGTTGTCATAGCGGTTACCGACAATTATGAGAAGGCGCAGTTAGTTGCGAAGGTGACGATTGATGGCGAGGAAGTTGGCGTAGTTGAGTTCGAGAACGACTATAAGGCTGAGGCGACCTCAACGAAGATTGATCTCGAAAAGATTTTGAGTGGCATCGATCAGAATCTCGCGAAAGAATTTGAATTCATCCTTTCGGACAAGAATGGCATAATTCAAGCCATTAAGATTAAGGGTTCTGGTAAGGCGGAGTTTGACGAGATTAAGTTCGACAAGGCTGACGAATATACTTATACCGTTAAGGAGACTAAAGGTAGCGCAAAGGGCTATGTCTATGACGAGTCCGAATACACGATTACGATAAAAGTAACCGATAACAATGCGAAACTTGAGGCTGAGGTAAGCTATCAGAAAGATGGTGAAGATACGGAAGCAATCGTCTTTGAGAATAGCTACAAGCCAGAAGAGGTCACCTATGGTTGCCCAGAGTGTAAAGTTCCGATTGCGGTCAAGAAAGTGCTTGAAAATCGTGATTTGAAGGATAAAGAATTTAAGTTCAACATCTATCTTGATGACGAATTGGTGGCGACTGGCTACAGTACGGCAGACGGAGAAGTCGTACTCGATGATGGTATTACGTTTGACGAGGCGGGTACATATACCTTCGTAATTGAAGAAGATGTTACGGATCGCGAACGAGATATTACTTACGATGAAAACGAATATACTTTCACGGTCGAGGTCGAAGACGATGGTGAAGGCGAACTAAAGATTAGCTCGGATACGAGTGGTGATGTGACATTTACGAATAAGTACAATGAACCAGGTAAAGGTTACATTCCGCCTAAGCCGCCAGTAACCAATGATAGTATTACGACTTCGATAGCAACGCTTGCGATTTCGTTAGTCGGCTTGATTGGTAGTTTAGTGGTCGGCAGACGCTATCTAAAGAAAGAAAACTAAACAAAGGAAAAAGAGGGCCCCCATGACGGGGGCTCTTTTTGGCGCTTAAGATGTGAAGTGATATAATAATATATATGAGTAAGTGCTTAGTTAAGTTTGGTTTAGGCATTGGCCTTCGGGCCTAATATTCTTGTGACTCTGAGAGCAAAAAACGGGGGATAAACCTAAGCGTAAGGAGAGAAAAATGGCAAAAATGGAAGATATCGTTAGCTTATGTAAACGACGTGGTTTTATATGGCAAGGTTCAGAAGTATATGGCGGTATGGCAGGAACGTGGGATTTTGGTCCGCTTGGCGTAAGCTTAAAGAAGAAGATTATGGATGCCTGGTGGCAATATTGGGTGGAAGATCGTGAAGATATGTATGGCGTCGATGCGGCGATTATTATGAATCCGCAAGTTTGGCGCGCTTCTGGTCACACGGAAACATTTAATGATCCGTTAGTAGAATGTAAAGAGTGCCATAATCGTTTTCGTGCCGACAAAATGGATGATAGTATATCTGAGCATGTGACAACGAAAGAATTTCAAGCTTTAAAGTTGAAGTGTCCAAATTGTGGCAAGGTTAACTGGTCGGATATTAAGCAGTTCAATGGTATGTTTAAGACTAGTGCTGGCGTTGACCCAGATAATATTGCATACTTGCGTCCAGAAACCGCACAAGGCATTTTTACGAACTACAAGAATGTTATTGATACGATTTATCCAGATTTACCGTTTGGGATTGCGCAACAAGGAAAAGCTTTCCGTAACGAGATTTCGCCACGTGACTTCATTTTTCGTTCGCGCGAATTCGCACAGATGGAGATTGAATACTTTATTGACCCAGAAACTTGGGAAGAGCATTTCGATAAGTTATTGGCGGGCTGTCACGATTTTCTAGAGAACAGAATGGGTCTCAAGAAAGAAAACGTTCACGAGTTGGAGGTCCCGGCAGAGGATCGTGCTCATTATTCGAAGCGCACGGTTGATATTGAGTTTGATTTTCCGATTGGCTGCGAGGAATTGATGGGTATAGCGTATCGTACGGATTTTGACCTCAGCAATATTCAGCGCGAAAGCGGCAAGAATATGGAATATATCGTAAAAGGAGGCGGCAAACGCTTTATTCCGCACGTTATTGAACCTTCTATGGGCGTAGAACGTCTCATAATGGCGGTTTTGTGTACGTCTTATGAAGAAGACGAAGTAAACGGCGAAAAGCGGACGCTTTTGAAGTTGCCGGAGCATTTGGCGCCATATCGTTTCTGCGTATCGCCACTTTTGAAGAACAAGCCGGAATTAGTAAAGAAGGCGCGAGAAGTTTATACAAGCCTACGCAAGAAATACGGTAACGTGACTTGGGATGATTCTGGAAACATCGGAAAGCGCTATCGTAAACAGGATGAAATTGGTACGCCAAAATGTATCGTGATTGATTTTGATACGTTGGAGGATGATACGGTCACGGTACGCGATCGTGATACGACTAAGCAGGAGCGCGTGAAGATAGCCGATTTGTAATAGAAAGAAAAAGGGTGAGACCGGAATATTTTAACGATTGTTCGAGACGAATAGATGATGCTCGTAAGGCGGGGCAAATTAGTGAGCACCAAGCGAAAACGCTTTACAAAGATTTACAAGGTAAAGAGGAGCAAAAGCAAAAGTTAGACCAGGATTTTGCGGCGAAAAAAATTGAGCCAAAACTATATAATGAATGGGATGCGAATATCCGCACTGACGTGGCTTATATAAAGAGTCGTGTCGAAGATTATATCGAGGACGGCATTCGCCGCAAAAAACGTAAGATTAGATTAAAAATAGTAGGTTTTTTGGTGCTGATAATGGCGGTATGGGCGGTATTTGCCATTCCGCAGCATATTCATGCCAATCGATCGGTTGCAAATATTCCGGAACCAGTTCAGACAGACGTATCCGTCTTAATAGAGCAGGCGGAAGGGCGCGGTGAGGCCTTTGAAACAAAAAAGACAATTAGCGGTGATGGTTACGAGGTGGATATGACTTTCTTGGCGCACTACGACATTAAGGGGCTTGTAGTGGAGTTGGATGACTATGATCATATTAATGCCTCGGCGTTCGATAAGGCGATTCCGCGCGATATTAGCTTAGCTTGGGGGAAAGTAGCGGAGAATAAGAGTAGATTTAACTGGTCGCACGGTGGAAGGAAACTAAGTGTTGGCTACGACGAAAAGACGATTAAGGAGTTGGGATTAAGTCGGAATTCGGTAATGGCGCACGTGTCAAATAATCACTTGTTGGTCGATCGAAAGGATTTGTACCGAAAGATCAAGCGGGTTCGAATTGGTGATTATATAGAGATGAAAGGTTACTTAATATCGGGCAAAATAAAAGATGGAAACGGAAACGAAGTGCGTGATGTTAAGTCGAGTTTGATTCGGACGGATTATTCTAGTAGTGTTTTGGATAGGCGAACTAGCTGCGAAATAATGTTTGTAACAGATTTGCAGTGGTTGGACTAGAAAATCGTATATAATATAGAGTAATGAAAAGTGAGGTAAAGAGGCCGCAGGGTGGGCCTAGGCGGATTGTATATTTTGATTTGCTTAGGGCATTTGCGCCTTTAGCGGTAATATTGATACATGTATGCCCGAATGCGGCAAAATTGGGCGGTATTAGTTCTACGGATACGGCAGATTTCGTGTTGGCTAATACGTTGCAGCTGATGCAACGCTGGGCGGTGCCAGTATTTTTAATGATGTCTGGCGCGCTGTTCTTGAATCCCAAAAAGCCTTTTAGTTATAAAAAACACTTCAAAAAATACGTTTGGCGTTTGGTGCTAGTTTATATTTTTTGGTCATTTATTTATGCGGCAGTGTCGGCTTTGATTCATTTTGGGCCAGGAGAGGGAAGATTAGCTTTCTTCCTAAGGCTGTTTTGTGGGACACATTATTATCATTTATGGTATCTGATTGCGTTAATTATGATGTATTTACTGGTGCCAATTTTGCGGAAAGTGACGGAAGATAGACGGCTGCTGGATTACTATTTGATTATAGGCATCGTGATTTGCTTTGCTTTGCCAATGATTGGCGAGTTATGTGAAATTATACTGGCCGGGGCGAAAGGATTGAATCCTGCAATTGCTGGTGTAATGAAGGGCGTGATGGATATGACGGAATATTCTGCCGGAAAACTATGTTTATATTTTGCGGTATATTTTGTGCTAGGGTATTTCTTACACGCGGAGCGACTTACTAAATTTACGCGTGTGACTTTGTATGTTTTGGGCGCAGTGGCGTTAGTGGATGCGATATTGTTGAGCCAAATTAAGTTTAGGTTGCTTGGCCATTCTTGGTCGGGGGCGAGCGAAGAGAATATTAATATATTGGCGCTTACCTATTCGGTGGCGATATTCGTCGGAGCAAAATATGCGTTGCGGAAGGCGCGAGATTTACCGAAGTGGATCAAGAGCATGGCGAAATATAGTTTCGGCATCTATCTTTGCCATGCTTTGTTTGTGGATTACGTGATGTATTATCCAAAGAGACCAAGTATTATTCCGGTAGGACATAGGAAGCTGGAGTTGCTATTGTATCTCGGCGCATCGTTAGCAATTTATGCGGTGTGTTTCTGTATAACTTGGGTTATGAGCCGAATCCCAGTATTGAAGAAATTTGTATAATGTATCTATTTCTTGATTGATTTAGCAACAGATTTTGCGCGCTTTTGCTCAAGTTCCTTTTCTTTGGGAGTCTTTTTGTGAGGCTTGTTTTCGTTTTCCTTAGGTTTGGCAACAAAATTTGGAATAATAGAGCGTAGTTGACTAACTAGTTTGTGACGGGCGTGGCTGCTGAAGACTTTGTCGAGCCAGCCTGGGTTTGGTTTGGAATTCTTGGCGGTAATTATCTCGACAACATCGCCTTGTTCTAGCTTGGTCTTGAGATCGACCATTTTGCCATTTACGATGGCGCCAGTACATTGAGCGCCGATTTCGCTATGGAGGCGATAGGCGAAATCTAGAGGCATGGAACCTTTTGGCAAGTCGATAATATCGCCTTTGGGGGTGTAAACGAAGATTTTGTCGGCGAAAAGGTTAAGTTTGAGCTTCTTTTCGTCTATTTTTTCACCTGATGCTAGTTTGGCGGCGGATTCTTGGAGTTCGCGAATCCAGAGAAGATGAGACGGGAGTTTGCTGACGCGGCCTTCAGTGTAGGCGGATGTAAGTTTTTGTTCATTATAGAAGAAAGTGGCAGCAAGACCACGCTCGGCGTAGTCGTGCATCTCGCGAGTGCGAATCTGGAATTCGACAATCTGCTTATCGCCAGTAATTACGGTAGTGTGGAGCGATTGGTAACCGTTTTGTTTTGGCATAGCGATGTAATCTTTAACGCGACCGTCCATTGGTTTGAAAAGTGAGTGAATTATGCCAAGGACGAGGTAGCAGGTAGTGGTATCTTCAACGATAAAGCGGAGCGCAATAATATCATAAATGCGGTCGATATTTTGGTTGTATTTAGCAAGTTTTTTATGGAGGGAATAAATAGATTTAACGCGGCCGTCGCAGCTGTATTTGATATGTTCTTTCTTGAGGGCTTGCTCGACGGCTTCTTGGGCAGCTTTGAGCTTTTTGTCGGCTTTTTTAAGGCGATCGGCGGTGAGGTTTTTGAGCTCTTCGTAGCGTTTTGGATTGACGTACATGAAGCTAGTTTCTTCGATTTCGACGCGGACGCGCCCCATCTGTAGACGGTCTGCTAGTGGCGCAAAAACTTCAAGTGATTCGCGGGCGATTTTCTTTTGTTTTTCGGGCGGAAGTGCGCCGAGGGTGCGCAAATTATGCAGGCGGTCGGCTAATTTAATAATAAGGACGCGAATATCCTGTCCGGTAGCAATAAGTAGCTTCAGGAGGTTGTCGCCAGTTTGCGGTAAATATTCGTCGAGATCCTTCATGCCAGAACGGGCTTTACTAAGTTTGGTAACTCCGTTGACTAGAAAAGCGACGTCTTTGCCAAATTGTTCTTCGATTTCTTTGAGTGTTAGAGGAGTATCTTCTACGGTATCGTGCAAAATACCGGCGATGATAGTGTCCTCGTCCATATTCCATTCTTCAAGTATTTTTTTGACGGCGAGCGGATGAATAATGTATGGTTCGCCAGTCTTGCGGAACTGACCCTCGTGGGCTTTGGTGGCAATATCTATTGCCTGACTGATGCGCGGCGTCGATTTGCTCATATAAATATTATAACAGGGGAAAGTAGTTTAGGCTAACCTTTATATTCTATTACTGAACGGCATGACTTGCATTTGCCAACAGTGCCAATAATTGAATTAGTCTTGCCGCAGTGCGGGCATTTAACGGCGTGTGGTGTCTTTTGCTTACTAGTGATGGCTTTTTCTTTGAGCTTTAGATCGTTTTCTTTGGCGATTTTTTCGTCGCGTTTCTGGAGGTCCGAATAATAGCCGCTGATTAATTGCGAGAGTTTGCTGCTAATTTGCTCTATGATATTGCGTAGTAGGAAAGTGACGATAAGTACAATGGCGGCCGTAGTAAAACTGAAACGGGCAAATTCGAGTAGGCGAGAATAATACTCAGAATTAATGACGTCCTGGAGATAGGGAATATTAAAGGATAAGTGCAGGGCATTGATGAGCCAATTGAGGCAAAAAGGTATTGTTAAAATAAGCGCAAATATCATAATGCAGACGGGAGCGCGGAAAAAATGGCGTTTGCCGTAAATGACATATCGAAGCAAGAAGACGATGACGCCTAGTGGCGGTAAAAAGAATAATAGTGCCAGTATGACTGGAATGCTACAAAATAGTTTCATAAAACGGTTATTCATAAATATAGTTTACCAATAAACGGCGATTTGTATCTAGTATAATAGATATAAGATGAGAAGATTGAAGATACATGGAGTCTACCAGCATTACAAGGGTGATTATTATTTAGTTGAAGATACTGCCTGCCATTCGGAAACGGGAGAAGAAATGGTGATTTATCGTAAACTTTATGGAGATGGAGGATTATATGTGCGACCAATGGACTTGTTTTTATCCGAAATAGACCACGAACAGCATCCAGAAGTGAAGGCGAAGTATCGGTTTACGTTGCAAAATATTAAAAGTGTAAGGAAATAGTTGTATGAAGCTTTATTCTTGGAATGTGAATGGGCTAAGGGCAATACTCAAGAAAGGGTCGTTGCAGAGTTTTATCGATGCACATAATCCCGATATCTTGTGTTTGCAAGAGACTAAGGCCAAGCAAGGACAGGCAGAAGTGGATT
The DNA here is from genome assembly GCA_016290315.1 of Candidatus Saccharimonadota bacterium. Classification (GTDB taxonomy): domain Bacteria; phylum Patescibacteriota; class Saccharimonadia; order Saccharimonadales; family Saccharimonadaceae; genus UBA2834. The sequence continues at coordinate 42,779 of JAEETK010000002.1, forward strand.
TGCCAGAGTATGAAGAAATTTGGAATTCGGCGGAACGAGCGGGCTATTCTGGTACGGCAATATTTACGAAAATGAAGCCACTTGCCGTAGCTTACGGCTTTCCGAAGCGTATTGAGGAGCAAGTCGAAGGATGGAGTGACCAATTTGGCGATGCTAGAAGAGAAGGGCGAGTATTGATGGCCGAATTTGATGATTTTTATCTAATAAACGTATATGTGCCGAATGAAAAGCATGATTTGGGGCGATTGAAATACCGGGAGTTGGTGTGGGATCGCGCATTGTTGGCCTATATGCGCGAATTAGACACAAAGAAGGCAGTATTAGTGTGCGGTGATTTTAATGTAGCGCATGAGGAAATTGATTTGGCGCGACCGAAACAGAATGAAGGAAATGCTGGCTTTACTAAAGAGGGGCGCCAGGGAATGACGAATTATTTGAGTAGTGGTTTTGTTGATACGTGGAGGGATTTGCATCCTAATGAGCAAAAATACACGTGGTGGTCATATAGGGGCGGAGCGCGTGCGAAGAATATTGGCTGGCGGATTGATTATTTTTTGGCGTCAGAACGCTTACGGGAGAGGATAGCCACGGCAGAAATCTATGACAGCGTGACTGGTTCGGATCACTGTCCGATAATGGTGGAATTAAAATAATGTCGGACTACGATTATTGGAGCAAGCAAGGATTGCGGCCATTATTTACGGAAATTGATATGATGCCGCCCGAGCAACGTCGTTTTGCGGGAAAATTGCTGATAATTGGCGGTAATAAAAATGCGTTTTTCTCGGTGGCGAATGCGATGACGGTGGCTAATCGTACGGGCGTTGGTGAGGCGCGCGTATTGTTGCCAGCAAGCGTAAAGGGGCAAGTCCCGGTAACTTCGGAAGTGTATTTTGCGCCAGTAGAAAACAGCTCAGGTGCATTTGGCAAAGAATCGGTGGCGGAAATGTTGATTCAGGCGGATTGGGCAGACGCGGTTGTATTAATTGGCGATGTTGGTAAAAATGCCGAAACGACGGTGGCTTTGGCGGAATTTATGCGTAATTGCCCGAAACCGGTTTATGCGACGCGCGATGCGGTTGATGCGATTACTCCAGAAGTTGCGGATTGGAGTATGTTACGCGAGGCTGAGACGGGCTTATTAATGACCGTGCCGCAGTTGCAAAAGCTGTTGCGTACGCTTTATTATCCGAAGGTAATTACGCTTTCGATGCCCACTAATCAGCTGATAGAGATCCTGCATAAGTTTACGATTAGCTATCCCACGATGCCAATAGTAACGTTCCATAACGGGCAGATTATTGTTGCTCAGGATGGAGCAGTGGTGACGGAGGCATTGTCGGATACGGAATGGACCCAAATCACGCTTTGGGGTGGGGCCTTGATGGTAGAAATGGCCATACTGAAACTATGGAATGCGTCGGCGGCTAGCCATAAAGTTTTTGCGAGCGCGTTACTAAATAAGAGCTAGAAAAATCCCAGGCCTTTTGAGCCTGGGTGTGGTGGTTATAAAATAGAGTCAATAAGATTGCGTACGGAAGCCACGACGTGACCGTCCGGAGCGGCATTCTTGACCTCTTTGGGAGCGCTTTCGAGTGCATAACCGTCAAATTCTACAATCATACCGATGTCATTTTTATCATCGCCGATTGTTGTGATTTTCCGATCCCTGATGAACGAGCTACTGCAGTTATACGCGATGGCATTCTCTTTACTGGCATTTTTTCCAAAGATTTCGATGACGTTTGTCATATTGGGATTGATCCAGCTTAGGTGCAAATCGTGGTTCTTGCGTACGTCTGTATATGCAAAGAAGCTGAGTGACTCGCTAAAATGTTTAGCAAGAATAGATTCAGCTATGCGTAAGTCTTCCGCGCGCTCGAACCAAATTCGATATTTACGACTGTGGGGCGCGAAGCCTTGGATTTCTTTATTGTCGCAATAGCTGATGGCTGCGTATGCTCCAGAGAACTGCGTATCCTCAAACTCTTCGGAAAGCATTTGGGGTAAGTATGCGCCGCCTCCCAAATCCTCTGATTGAATAACCTTCCCGCGTGCGGTCATAAAAGTCATGCCGCCATTTAAAATCAGGTAATCCGCATATCGATGGATGCGTGGTAGGATTCTGACAATGTCGGCATAATCGCGCGAAGAGGCGATAATGAAATAGCCGCCTCTTTTTCGCCAACGGCGAACTGCGCGCAGGTTTTTGCGCGTTTCGCTGGGCGAATCATGCAGGAAGAGCGTGTAGTCAAAATCGCTGACGATACACTTAATTCCGAGCTCTTCGCGCCAATGGTCTTTTGCTACTTGCTCGGCGAAATATCCGATAGTCAGATAGATAGCGAGAGAGAGCACCCCTAACGCTACTCCGCCGTAATTGTGATTAGCGAAGCTGAGTATGGTTACTACTATCGCTATCAGCATAACTGCTTTGATGACAAATCTGTCCATCCAAACCATTGCTTATTCCTCCTTGGGTCGCTTGCCTGTTAAAGTGCGAATACGATAGATGTCGTAAACGATACTAACAAGGCTCATGACTGCAATAATGATCATGGCGATATAATTGGCGCGCGCGAGGCGCTCATGAATGACTGGAACTGCCAGCGATAATGTGGCGGTCCCGAGCCACACGCAAATTGTTGCCATGCGTATTTTGTCTACTATGCTAGCGCCACTGCCGGTTGGCAGTTTGGCATAATTGCGCACGAACCAAATGAAGAATATGACGTCGCGCGCAAAAGTGATTACGATGCATACATAGAAGATACTCCGATTAATGATTCCAGGAGCATACAGTGTGGCGTTGGTAGCCAGGATATAGGCGACAACCATTGGATAAAAGATAATCTTATCTCCAAGGGGGTCGAGCGCTTTGCCGGCTTTTGTGGTCTGACCAAGCTTTCGAGCTAAATATCCGTCGGCTGCATCGGTCATGATAGCGACGCCCATGATGATGGTAGCTACGATGCCGCTGATTTCGCCAAAAGGCTGCGCAACGAATATGTGCGGTACTAGCACGGATAGCGCCATTCGCCCAATTGAGATCCAATTGGGGGTTCCGACGCGACCGTTGGTATTGGCAAGCCAACTCTCGTCTGTTGCGTGAAGGGTTAGTAACACGCAGAAGAATGCGTGACAGATGGCTGCCATAGTTAAGACGTACCATGCATAAATTACAATGGCGCTATTGTTTCCTTCGGCGGATACAATAAAAAGCGCGACCGTTGTTGATAAGCGTAGTACGATTGGGGTAGGCGTATACCAGGGGCCTTTTTCCGTGTTCGGCTTAGCCTGTAGATAGGCACCATGCGCAAAGATCATGATAGTGTCACAGATTGCAATAACTGCCCAAAGGTAGAAATTGCCAGGAAACGAATCGCCGAGGATGTATGCGGCAATATTGCAGGCAATGACGGTAATTTCTGGTGCAGAAATGTGCGTGATTGCGAGCTCTAACCAAGCTAATAGGGCGGGCGATGATACTTTTGACTCCATTTTTGAAACCTCCTTTTTAAGGTACGGAACAATCGTTCATGTTTGTCGAACGATGCAACTGCAAAAAGTGTCGCGTCGTTGACTCGACTAAGATATATTTTAGCATAAAAAGAATGATTAGTCAATATTACGACCCCTACGAAGCGTGAATCCTCTTCGGGTTCTGCGCCCCTCCTTGCGCAGAACAAAAAACAGCCCTCTGGGCTATCTTTTTGCTCTGGTGGGCGAGGAGGGACTTGAACCCTCACGGCATTGCTGCCAACAGATTTTGAGTCTGTCGTGTATACCAATTTCACCACTCGCCCAGATGGGGATGATGTTTAGATTCTATCATGAAAACGCTAAATATGCTAGAATAAGGGCAATGGATAATAGTAAAGGTGGGCAGGGTAGTTCGATGCCGAGCTGGAATGCTTGGGCGGCTGCTGGTAGCTCTGCGCAAAAGGACGCAAAACCTAAGGGTTTGACTGGCGCCCAGATAAGCGCTCGCATGCAGCAGAAGACGGTGACCGATTTGGCGCGCAAGAAACTACTTGATGCCTATAAGACTACGCAAGGGGGCGAATCTGCGGATGCTAAGAAAGAAACAAAAACATCCCCAGTTCCGCAAGCAACTTCCCAAGATTGGCGGAAGTATCATTCGGCGTGGCAAAGTTATTATCAGAAGTACTATGGCGAGTATTATGGAAATGCAGCACGTGAATATGTGGCGCGCGAAAAGATGAAGATGGAGCGAGCACAGCTAGAGCGTGAGCGCAAAGAAAAGCAGGCTGCATATACACCACCAATGGCGCCGATAGCGACCGCAGAATCACAAGAGGTGCAGGATGATTTTCGCGAAAAGATTCGTAAGAAAGCCGAGAAACGAGCGAGTGCTATCAAGCGTTCGCGACACTTTATTCCATTATTGATTGGCGGTATTATCCTGTTGATCGGTATTTGTTTTCAATACAATCAGGTAATAGCATCGCATATTGTGGCTTATATTTCGCCTGGCAATACGGAGGTCAATGAGATAACGGAGATTGATCCGACGTTGTCGATTAAGACGCACGATAAGCCATATTTAATGATTCCGAAGTTGAATATTGAGGTGCCGGTAATCTTTGGGGCAAAGAATGATGTTAATTCTATGAATATTGCAATGGACAATGGCGTAGCGAATTTCTCTGTGCCTGGTGCGGCGGCAATGCCTGGAGAGATTGGGAATTTTGTAATTTCTGGCCATTCGGCGGGCAATATCTATCAGCAAAGTAATTACAAATTTATCTTTTCTGGATTGACGCGCATGAAGGATGGGGATTTGATGTATGTGGATTATAATGGGGCGCGTTATACCTATAAGGTGACAGGCGCAAAGACCGTGAAGCCGACCGACGTGGCGTCTTTGCGGCAGATAGCGAAAGATAACGAAGGAAAGCCAATGATGACGTTAATCACCTGCGTGCCGTTGGGGACTTCTCGGGAGCGTTTATTGGTATATGGCGAGCAAATATCGCCAAGTTATGAAAGTGCGCCTTCGCAAAATCCGAATGAACCTACTGATGACAACGGCAAAACAGAGATGCCGGCCAACCATGACTCGCCGCTAGAGGGGTTCTGGAAGTGGTTAACGGGGCAGTCATAAATAATCCCGCCGATGTGGCGGGATTATTTTATTCTGTTTGCTGATTAATTATTTTATTCAAGCTTTTGACGCTTTAGAGTGTAAATTGTTTCCGATTTGGCGGCATCTGTTTCTTTGTCTGCTTCGGCCTCTTTTATTTCGAAGTAGTATAGCCAGCGGTTATTTTCGGTAATGTTGATTGGCTGTTGGTTATTTACGGTGAGGATCTCGCGACGATTGTCGCCATCGAAATCGCGAATAATAATTTTATTATCATTGTTTTCCCAGAAGATGTAACCGTCTAGCCAGTTCAGTTCGGATGATTCGGCTTCCGTGACGCTGTCGAAGTAGTTACGTGTTTCGATATCGATAGTAGTTACATTTGAGCTACCTGCAAATGCCACGATGCGACCAAGCTGGTTAGTGCTGGCAACAGTGGGCGTGAAGGGTAATTCGCGTTTTACGTATTCTTTAAGACTATTCTTGCTAGGTTTATCGAAAGACGGGTAGGTCCCGCCAAAAACGGTAATTTGATTATCGAGACTATAGCCAAGCCAAGATTCGTTCCAATAACTACCCATCGCCAGAGTGATATTTGGCTTTTTATCCTTCAGGTCTAGAATGTTCGTTGAACCTTCCTCGCCTTCTTTGTAGATGCGGATTTTTCGGTAATTATGATCTTTTACATCAATACCGACGTAGGCGATAACGTCTTTATTGTTTGTGAATTGTTCGACGTTTGAAATTAGTACGCCCGAAATAGTGTGACTGCTACTGTCGATAATGTGAATATTATTTTTCTCGAGTGCCCATAATTTTGAAGCGGAGTCATTTAGGATACGTATGTCGCTAAATTCTAGGCCGAACTTTTCGTTAAGATTGATACTTTTTTCGATATTCTCCAAATCCAAGATGTGCCAAGTGGTCTTGTCATTGCGTCTCCAAGTTGCCAGTACCTTGTTGCCATTTTCATTCCAGGCGCGTATGCTAATTTCGCCTTCTAGCACATTTTCGTTGTTGCCGAGGGCTTGATTGAGTGATAGTTTGTGGACGTTGATTTTTTCGCCTTGAATGTCGCTGTATAGAATTATAGGGGAGTCATGCTCAATGGTGAGCAAATGTTTGCGGTTGCTTGAGAATTCGGCGAGGCGCAGATTGTTGTAATTTGCGACGTTTGTGGTTTCGACTTTGACAGGGAATAGGCGAGCCCACTCGATACGAGTCAAAAGTCCAGCATCAACCTTGATGGTCTTTTCCCAAGTATCATATCCGCTTTTGCCGATTTTAACGCGATGTCCGCCCGAGCTGAGCATCTTATTAAAGTCGGTGCGGCTAAACTGGGTCTCATTGTCGATTTCGACAGATGCGCCTTTTGGGTTTGAGCTGATTTGGATTAATCCAGACTGTTCGATCCCGCCTTGCTCATTAAACCCATAGCCCATCGCGACGAGCATTAACACAAATACGATTGCAATTACAGAAATGCCCATAAAGATATTTGTCATAACGACGCGGGCGTTTTGAATCTTCTTTTTTCTCTTCCTGTCCATAGTTTAGTCTAAGTAGTTTATTAATTCTGAATATAATTATATAACAAAAAACCGCTTATGGTTAAAATTTGAATACGCGTCCGTATAATATTTTTGGTTTCTATATTAAAACGCTATTGATTTTCAAATATTTATGTTTTAAGATTACATTAGCAGTATAAAGTGAGGAGAAATGGACGGAGTTATCAAGAATTCAAGGCGGGGTGGTGTGGCAAATCATGCTAGTTCGGTGGACCATCGGCGCGTGCAGAGATCCTCAACTTTAAATCGGAAATTTGTCAAAAAACCAGTGGCGAGGCCAAAGGTGACCAGCTCTGTTGCGGCGGGTGCAAAGAGCCTTCGTAGAGCCGTGGGTGGTCGTACAATTTTGCAAAAAGGTGGTAGCGTAAAGTTGCAGCCGATTCATAATGTGGCCGCTAAACAGCAGCCTGCGCAGGCGCAGAAAGCAGAGCGACATATTAGTGTTGGTGAAATAGAAAGAGTAACAGTTCATCATTCGATTGATCAGCAAAACGCCCAGAAGCAACAGGCCCAATCTGCTCAGGCCCAACGCAAGGCGGCGATTCAGCAAGTGGCAAAGAAACGTGACGATGGTGTTTATGCAAAGAATGCGCGAGTGCAAGCCGTAAAGGAACGCATGGCTGCCAAAAAAGCCGCCGCAAAAGATGACGGCGCAAAAAGGTTGACCGCCAAACAGATGAAAGATCGCGCAATTCAACAGGCCTTGAGTCGTATGAACCGTATCGATAATGCGAGGGGTGCGGGCGCTAAAAGTGCCATGCAAATACAGCTGAATAACGACTCGCAAAGTAAAAAGGGTATATTCCGCGGTAAGAAGTTTGCAATTGCGGCTAGCATGGCAGTAGTGACTGTGGCGTTGCTTGGCTATCTAGTATATTTGAATATGCCAGATATTTCGGCTCGTGTAGCTGCGATGCATGCTGGTATTGAGAAGTCCTATCCTAGCTATATTCCTTCTGGCTATCGCTTGGACGGTCTCGTAAAGGAAGATAATGGTCGTATTACGATGAATTTCAAGAATGAACAGAACCGTAAGTTTACTTTGCAAGAAGAAAAATCTAGTTGGGATTCAGTTGCTGTACTTGCGAATTATGTAAAAAAGAATTGGGGTACGGATTATTCGATTGCAAAAGGGCAAGGGTTGACGATTTATATTTCTGGGTCAAATGCAGTTTGGGTGAATGGCGGAGTATTATATGTCATCAATGACCCGGACAGTGGTCTAAATTCAAACGATTTGCACGACATTGCAGTAAGTTTGTAAATGTATACGCCCACCGCAAGGTGGGCTTTTTGTTCCTTTGGTATAATGATAAAAATAGGAGGAAAGATGATTGGATTTAAATATACTGGCGGCATTATAAGCGAAGAAGAGTATCAGAAAAAGATTGATATTGCGCGTACTTTTGTTGCGCGCGCCGAGCAGGATGCTTTTGGCGGCTGGGTAAACTTGCCAATTAATTATGATAAGACGGAGTTTGAATGCATCAAAAAGGCAGCTAAGAAGATTAACAACGATTCGGACTATTTGATATGTATCGGAATTGGTGGCAGCTACCTTGGTCACCGTGCGGTTATTGAGACGCTTGGTGGCGAGAGGGGAAGAACAAAAATTTTATACGCAGGTAACTCTTTGAGCGCACGGGAGATGCGACGCGTGATAGATAGGTTAGGCGATGCAGATTTTTCGGTTAATGTAATCTCGAAGTCGGGTACTACTACTGAGCCGGCGGTGGCTTTTCGGGTATTTAAACAGATGCTAATAGACAAATATGGTGCCGAAGAAGCTGCAAAGCGTATTTATGCGACGACGGACGCTGCGAAAGGGGCGCTACACGATGAAGCGGCGGCTAAAGGTTACGAATCGTTTGTGGTACCAGATAATATTGGCGGCCGTTACTCGGTTCTAACGGCAGTTGGATTACTGGCAATTGCGACGGCGGGGATGGATATTGATGCACTAATGGATGGTGCTGCAGAAGAGCGTACGAGCTTGATATCTGATGGTGGTTTTGCGGCAGAATATGCAGCCATGCGTAATCTTTTATTCGAGAAAGATTATAATATTGAGATTCTGGCGAATTTTGAGCCGCAGTTTATGTATTTTAATGAGTGGTGGAAGCAGCTATTTGGCGAAAGTGAAGGCAAAGATCAGACGGGCATTTACCCGGCTAGCGTTATTGACTCAACTGATTTGCATTCGATGGGGCAATATATCCAGCAAGGGCGTCGCAATCTGTTTGAGACTTTTGTGGAGGTGGCGGCGGACTATAACGGAATTACGGTTCCAAAAATGGATGAGAATTTGGACGGGCTTAAGTATCTAGAAGGAAAAGAGCTAGACTATATCAATAAGACGGCGAATGCGGCAACAAGAGAGGCGCATACTTCTGGCGGTGTTCCAGTGTTGGAAGTCACTATGCCGAGGATTGACGAGCGGTCACTAGGTGCGCTGATTTACTTCTTCGAGATGAGTTGTGCTTTGAGCGGTTTTACGCTCGGTGTCAACCCGTTTGATCAGCCTGGCGTAGAAGCATATAAGACAAGGATGTTCGAGCTCTTAGGCAAGCCTGGTTACGAGAAATAGTTTGAATAATAAAAATGGCGCTCACCAGAAGGCGGGCGCCAGTTTTTTTGGAGGAGATATGAGCGGGGTTGCCGCTTACTGGAAGCGGTTCACGCGGAACCTCGAGGCCGTGTGGGGCTGGTTGCGGCGAAAACTGCCGTTCATAAGCTTATCTTCCTTTGCGGAAGGGACCCTCGGCTGCCAGTTGCGGGCAGAGATGCGCTCTTTGATGGCATAATCGATCTTTCTGCGCATATCCTTGTCGCTTGTGGCGAGAGCCCGCTTGGCAAACAGCTTTGCGCTCTGCAGGTCCATTGCATAGATCAGAGCCAGAATTAAGGCATCTTTATCGATGCGCCGGCGATGATGGCAAGGTGCCACCTCGCGTACATGCGCCGTGTGGTCTGCCGTGCACGCGGCTATTGTGGTAGGGAGGTTGTCTTCCAGGGTGATGGATGCGAGAAAATCCTCGAGGGTAAGGTTTTTGTTAGTCATATTTCCTTCCTCCTATTAAAGAACGTGTTTATAGCAACGCAAAGGTATGCTTATTTGTATTATAGCATAAGCGCCATTATTTGTCAATAGCACCTTAAGTTTTTCTGGATAAAAATACTCTCTAGATGCACTAGAGAGTATTTGGGAGAAGATTATCGCTGACGATTAGCGTTTGAATGGATTCTCGAGACCGAGGCGGGAATTGGCTTCGGCAATGCGCATTAATTCGTTGTATTTTGCAATACGTTCAGTGCGTGATAGAGAACCAGTCTTAATTTGGCCTGTGCCGAGACCGACGGCGAGATGGGCGATAGAAGTATCTTCTGTTTCGCCGGAACGGTGCGACATAACGCAACGATAGCCGTTTTGCTTGGCGAGAAGGACGGCGTCGATAGTTTCGGTGAGGGTGCCGATTTGGTTTGGTTTGATTAAGATAGCATTACCGGCGTGTTCGTCGATGCCGCGTTGGAGCAGTTTGGAATTTGTAACGAAGAGATCGTCGCCAACGAGTTGGATACGATCACCGAAGCGCTCGGTAAGCATACGCCAGCCACCCCAGTCGTTTTCGCCAAGACCGTCTTCGATGGAGACTACTGGATAATTATCGGTAATCCATTGATACCAGTTGGCGAGATCTTCGCTAGATTTCCAGTCGCCATTGGTCTTAAGTTCGTAGTGGTCACCGTTGGCGAATTCGGAGGCGGCGATATCCATAGCAATAGCAATATCCTTGCCAAGCTCGTAGCCAGCCTTTTCGACGGCTAGTTTGATGAGTTCGAGCGGCTCATTGTTGCCATCTTTGACAAATGGGGCATAGCCGCCTTCATCGCCAACCGTGGTGGCATACTTGCGCTCCTTTAGTACGTTTTTGAGTACATGGAAGACTTCGGCGCCCATGCGAACAGCTTCGGCCATGTTGCCGGCGCTGACTGGGATAATCATGTATTCTTGGAAATCGGTAGACCAATCAGCGTGTGCGCCACCGTTCATGACGTTCATCATCGGCATCGGAAGTTTCATGTCGTCTTGGGTGCCGGCGATTTCGGCAATATATTCATAAAAACGCATACGCTTGGCATGGGCGACGGCTTTTGCGCAGGCTAATGAAACGGCAAGGATAGCATTAGCGCCGAGATTGGATTTATTTTCGGTTCCGTCTAGATCTAGCATGAGGCGGTCAATTTGACGTTGGTTGCTTGCGTCATTGCCGACAAGAACATCGCTAATTTTATTGTTCACATTCCAGACGGCTTTGAGTACACCTTTGCCGTCGTACTGACTCTTGTCGCCATCGCGAAGTTCGAGTGCTTCGCCGGCTCCGGTAGATGCGCCAGACGGGACGGCAGCACGACCGGCGTGGCCGCTGTCGAGAATAACGTCCGCCTCAACGGTTGGATTGCCGCGTGAGTCAATAATTTGGCGCGCATGAATAAGTCTAATATTGCAATTTGGTTTTTGCATAATTGATGCCTTTCTTCTCCCTAAGTTATGCGTAATCTTCTGAACTAAATTATAGCATAATGCTTATGAAAAATATTGGGTTTTGAATATTTTTGTGTTATATTTATGCTAAATACAACTTATAGGAGGGCATATTAGCTATGGCAACGAAAACTGCCACAAAAAAGAAAACATCAACGGGTGCGAAGAAGTCCACTACTACCGTGAAGAGGAGTACGGCAAAAAATAAGCTTCCGATTGGTATCTACAAAGAGAATTATCCAGAGGATCATATTGCAACTGGCAAATACAAATTCTTCTTTGTATTGTTTGGCGTAATGATGGTACTATTCGCCGCAATTTCTGTTTGGCTATGGATGTTCTCCAGCGAATTATTGATTAAATATCAGAAGATTGAGACCTGCGCTCGTAACGGTGAGACCTGCGAAGTTCGAGTTAACTACAACGTTGAATCAGAAGTTGACGCTGAATAAAAATAAGGTATAACGCCGATGTTGGACGCCGACGAGGAAAAGAAAATCGACGAGGAGGCTATTGCCGAAGAAGAGTTCGTAGCGGATTTGGAAGATACGATCGAAAATCCACTAGTATTCGATGGCGATAAGATTACGGTCGAGAACAAAAAGAACGAGTCGGCGTCTAAGCCAGAGAGGGAAGAGTTGCCAGGGGCGGTGGGGTCAGGCGATTTGATTCCTGAAGAGAAACCCTTTAATAATGAAGAAGCTTTAAGGAGCGAGAACGTGAATAACGATCAAAATCCATTTAGTCCAGACAGCCCTTCCGAGAAAGGCTTTGGCGGACCAAATATTGCGCCGTTGGAAGATGCGGCAGAAACGATTGCGCCAGCTGCTGCTGCGGCGGAAGCAGAGACTGTTGCTGATGCGCCAGCGGCAAACCCATTTGCAGGGCCGGCAACCGAAGAGTCTGATGCCACGCAAGGCGATAATAATACTAATTCAACAGAAAGCAGTACAAATGCTGGCATATTCGCTAGCACGGAACCTGCTGCGACTACAGCAGTCACAAGCGGCGCAGCCGAAAGTGCACCTACAGTGCAAGATTTAGCTAATGGCGCTAATAAACCAAAGAAGAAAAAGACAGGCTTAGTAATCGGAATCGTGTTGGCGATTTTATTGTTAGGCTTGATTGGTGGCGGCATTGCGTTCTATTTGATACACGAGTCAAAAGAACGTGTGATTAGCGATTCAATTGTTAACTTGATTGAAGCTAATGCGCGTCAATTTGATGGTACTTATACTCAAACAAACTTATCTGACGAGGATGATTCATTCGAGTCATTTACGTTGACATTTAAGGGCGATAGTAATAGCGCTAACTTTAGCGGTAGCGGCTCTCTTCGCATTGATTTGAAAGAGGGTAAGGATATTGAGTTGGAAGTTAGTGGCGCATATATTAGCAATGATGCTATCTATGTAAAGATTAACGGTATCAAGAAAGCTATAGACGATGCTATGAAAGAAGGCATGGGCTCTTCTGGCGGTGGTTTATCTTCTGACGAAGAAATGGCATTCATGATGGATATTATTGGTTCTATCGTGAAGCCGTTGGATGATCAATGGATTAAGATTAATGCTAGTTCGCTTAAACCTTATGCCAATTTAAAGAGCGGCTATGATTGTATGTCGAATGCAATTGACGGCTTCGCGAAAGAGGAGAATAAGGAAAAGATTGTAGAAGCCTACAAGAATCATCCGTTTGTGATGGAAGCCGATAAGGATAGCAAGTCGTCTGATGGCTTGAATTATTATTACATCAAGAGTGACAGCGAAGAGTCGAAGGCATTTAGTGAAGAAATTGGGAAGATTGATTTTGTAAAAGATTTCAAATCTTGCGCCAATATTAAGTCGAGTAAAGATGATGACGACGATGATGAATCAGATTTGACTAGCGAACTCAGTATTGGTATTTCACCGTGGGCACATGAGCTCAAACATGTAAAAGGCACAGCCAAGAGCAAAGATTATAGTGCTGAAATGAACATTAAGATCAGCTATGACGATAAGTCTGTGGCGGCGCCAACTAGCGACGCTAAGACGCTAGATGAATTGGCGAAAGATTTGAGTAAATCAATAAAAGACGCACTAAGCGAACAGATTGCAACCATGTGCAAGGAATACAAGAAATACGGCGAATCAGTATATAATTACTGCGTAGAGCAGTATACAAAAGAACTTGGTGAAGAATTTAATTTCGAGAATCTAATTAATTCAGGTCAGGGTATGATAAAAACTTCCATCTAGTTAGCGATGGGAATATGCAAGAATCACCAGTGTAAAAGCTGGTGGTTTTTGTTTGAGTGATACAATAAAGAATATGAACGTTACGCCAAAATTAAAAGCGAAACTGAAAGAACTCCCAAAGGAACCGGGAGTGTATTTTCATAAAAACCGTGACGGAGAAGTAATTTATGTAGGGAAAGCAGCGATATTGCGTAATCGTGTGCGACAGTATTTTCAATCGCCCGAACGGAAGGATGCGAAGACGCGAGCGCTAGTGGCGGAAATTGATGATACGGATTGGATTGTAGTCGATACGGAGATGGATGCGCTTTTTCTTGAAAGCGAAATGATAAAGCGCTATATGCCAAAGTGGAATATACTTTTGCGAGACGACAAGTCCGTAAGCTATGTGAGAATCGATATGAAGTCGGAAGTTCCGTATGTGTCAATGACGCGAAATCCCGACGATGATGGCGCGGAATATTTTGGACCGTATTATGGAAAAGTGGCGATTACGCGTGCCCTTAGAATTTTGCGGAGGATTTTTCCTTATTATGATAAGCCGTATAATGGCAGAAAAACATTAAACACGGATTTGGGTCTTACGCCGGGGATTGAGGTAGGCAAGACGACGGCGCGCGACTACAAGCATTCGTTGAGGCATATGATTAGCTACCTAAAAGGCAATCGAAAGAAGTTGGTGCGTGACATTGAAAAGCTAATGTATGAGGCGGCGGAGAAAGGGGACTACGAGAGGGCGGCGGAGTATCGCAATCAGTTCTTTGGCCTGAAGGGGTTGGGGACGAAGATTGTATTTTCGGATAAGGAGTTGTTGGATATTTCCTCAGATAAAGCATTGGAAGAATTGCAAGATATATTAAAAATGGACAAACCACCGGTTCGAATTGAGGGCTATGATATCAGTCATCAATCTGGCAAAAACGTGACAGGGTCGATGGTGTGTTTTATTAATGGGGCTGCGGATCGGACAAAATACCGACGTTTTAAACTACGAAAGCAACAGAATAATGACCCAGAAAGTATGCGAGAAGTAATTACGCGACGTCTGAATCATCTTAATGATTGGGGAATGCCGGATTTGATTATTTTGGATGGATCGGTTGGGCAAATATCGGCAGTGCGAGAAATTGTAACAAAAGCAAAAATACCAATCATTGGGCGCGACAAAAGTGGCGATCATAGCAAGAACGCGCGTGTGCGAATTGTGATTCCAGAGGGTGATGAGGATTATCGGATGGTAGAGTTAGCGAAGGATGGCCATATCGCAAAGCTGATAGCGCGAATCGATGAGGAGAGTCACCGTTTTGCAATTCAATACCACACGCTATTAAAACGTAAGGATGCATTGAGGTGAGCGATGGAATATCTTGATATTGTCGACGAGTATGGTAATGAAACTGGCGAAATTCTGGATAGGGAGACGGCTCATAATTTGAATAAGTTGCACTGGGAAGTGACAGTTTTTGTAGTCAATAAAAATGGGCAACTATTGCTGGAAAAGAGATCTGCGAGCAAGAGGTATAGCCCAAATAAATGGGCGCCTTGTGCGGGACATGTGATGAGCGGCGAAGAGGTTGATGTGGCGGCCTGCAGAGAATTAAAAGAAGAACTTGGCCTAGATTTGCCAACAGCCGATCTTGTTATGATGGAGAATGGATTACTTAGGCGGCAGGAGACTAATTCGCGCATTGCGAGATACTTCTACGTGATATGCAATGAGGACGAGAGCTTTTTTAAAATCCAGGAAGAAGAGTTAACGGAAGTAAAGTGGTTTGATATCGATGAAGTGATCGAGATGGTGAGGCGTGCAGATAATCCGACCTGCATCCATGCCGATAGATTATTTTTGCTGGAGAGGTTAAAGAAAGAAGTGTCATGAGGACTACGGAAGCATCAATTAGAAAAAATATTGAAAGCTATGCTCCGCGTGATGCTCGGGAAGAAAAAGATAAGCAGCAGATACTGAGATTTATTGATAGCTTTGATGATGTTTTGACGAGAGATAATACCTTGGGCCATTTTACAGCCTCTTCGTTTATAGTCAACAAGGATAGAACGAAGATGCTGGCGATTTATCATACTATCGGCAACGGATGGGCGCATCCTGGCGGCCATGCAGATGGAGAAAAGGATTTTCTGTCGGTCGCAGTACGTGAGGCAAAAGAAGAGACGGGGCTAGACGTGAGTGTGTTGGACGAAAGGCCGTTTTTGCTGTCGGTTAATCCCGTAAGTGGACATATGAAAAAAGGCGTATTTGTGTCATCGCACTTACATTTCGATGTATTTTATCTTATGGAAGCGGACGATACTGCGCCGTTGGTTTTTAGAAAAGATGAATCTAAGGGCGTGAAGTGGATTCCGTTCGATAACCTCGACAATGAGCAGATTGCTAACTCGATGCGCCCAGTTGTGGAAAGACTTATTAATTCTTTGAAAGTGTTAAAATAGAAATATGACAAAAAAGCAATTAACGACATTCTTGATTCGTTGGGCAATTTCAGGTGTGGTGATGTATATTTGCATCAACCTCTTTGGTGCTTTTAGCGATGGGGCAGAATGGATGAGAAGTTCTTTTTGGCTCTATTTATCGGCGGGTTTGATATTTTCGCTCGTTAACTCTATCGTGAAGCCAATTGCAAAGATAATATCCTTGCCACTAATATTCTTAACTTTAGGGTTATTCACGGTTATCGTTAATGCCGCGATGGTCGGCTTAACAATATTGCTGATTCCGGGCGTAACGATGACTTTTGGTGGTGCGATTTGTAGCTGTCTCTTGATTTCCTGTATAAACTTCCTTGTCAACATAGCGGTGCCTAGTGTAAAATAGACCTATGGATATTGGTGTGTTTCTAAATGTTATGATCTTTGCGTCAGCAATTTTGTTGATTCTGCTGATTTTGCTACAGCAACGTGGAGCATCGCTTGGTGCTGGTTTTGGTGGGTCGGGTGAGCTTAATACTGAGCGTCGCGGTCTAGAGAAATCACTATTTAATGCGACGATTGTGTTTGTCGTAATATTCGTTTTGTCGATTTTAGCAATTCTAATCGTTTAATAAATGAACAAAAAACAGCAAAAGAGTGGGCGCAGTAAGGAAAGAGTTGGCCGTAGGGTTGTTTTGGCGGCTAACGAGTTTAATGAACGTGCCGGAAAGCACTTTAATGAGCGTTTTGTGCGCCGTTTAGAGAATATTCGAGAGGTACGTATATGGGTTGCGGAATGGGCGTTATTAGTCTTGATAGTTTTTTTGCTAGCCGTAGTTCAGAATAATTGGTATGGCGAATCATTCGAGACGGAGGCTTTCGTGAAAGGTGGCGAGTTTAGCGAGGCGACGCTAGGGAAGATTAACTCTATGAATCCGCTTTATGCCACCACGAGTTCAGAAAAGACCTTAGCACGGTTATTGTTTGCTAACTTGGTAGCGCCGGACTCGACTGGTCATCTAAAGAATGAATTAGCGGACAAAATCACGGCAGATGACGCTAGGCGTGTTTGGACGGTAAAACTGCGTAATGATTTGCGTTGGTCGGATGGAGAACAGATTAAGGCGGATGACGTAATTTATACGATTGATTTAATTGCGGACACTACAGCGAAGACGACGATTTCAGTAGATTTTGCAAACGTAAAGATAAAGAAAAAGGACGATTTGACGGTGATTTTCACTTTGCCATCGTCGTACGCGGATTTTTCAGATAGTCTGGAATTTCCAATTGTGCCAAAACATATTTTAGGTGATATTTCGCCAGCTTTGGTTTACGAGAGTGACTTTTCGACGCATCCGGTTGGCTCGGGGCCATTTGTGCTGAATGCTCTACAGGCAGCAAATGCTACTAATGCAAGCCTACAGACGGTTTATCTGAATCGTAATGAGAAATACTTCAAAAAAATGACAAAGTTAGATAATTTTACCCTAAAAACTTATGAAAATGCGCAGCAGATTAAAGATGCGATAAGCAATGCAGATGTGATTGCAACGGCGGAACTTAGTAAGAGCGAGGCGGAGGATTTACCGGGTTCAATTGTGCGCAATAACACACTAATTAATGGTGGGGCGTTTGCATTTTTGAATACGATTAGTAGCAACTTGAGTAATGTTAAGATTCGCCAGGCTATTCAGCAGGGCGTGGATATGAAGAAGGTGCGCGAAAATATTGATGACTCGCAGATTATGGATTATCCAATATTGCAAAGACAAGAGGATCTGAAGATGCCAAAACTCGCTGGGTATGATTTGGATGCGGCAAAGAAATTAATAGTAGATGCTGGACTAAAATACCAAGAAGATAAGATAGTAGACAAGACAGGCAAGGCTGTAACATTGAATATTTCCGTTCCGCAACGCGATGTTCTCACGGGCGTAGCGGAGCGTTTCGGTGAGGAGTTGAAAAAAATAGGTTTTGAGATTGTGTTGAATGTCTATGACGAGTCGAAAGCGTCGTCAGATTTCTTTTCGGCCGTAGTGAGGCCGCGGGATTATGACATCTTGATTTATGAGGTGGACTTAGGGGTTAGCGCGGATCCGTTTGTGTATTATAGCTCGTTGCAAGCTGGTGAAGCGGGCTGGAATTTGAGCAACTATAGTAATAGTTTGGCGGATGATGCTTTGATTTCGGCACGTATGACAGCGAGTGCAAAAATGCGCAAAACTAAATATGAATCGTTCTTGAAGCTATGGGCGCGCGACGTGCCTTCGATTGGCCTCTATCAGTCAACGATGATTTATAGCCATATGGCAAACGTGCATATTTATTCCGAAAACAGTGAATTGACAGATGCGCTAGATCGTTTCAGCGAAATACAGAATTGGGCTAGTCGTAAGGCTAGCGTAAATATGACGCCTTAGCTAGAAATAGTTAGTGGAATATTTGGCAGAGTAGAGAAGATGTGATATAATCTTAGTATTATGCGCCCGTGGTGGAATTGGTAGACACGCTAGCTTGAGGTGCTAGTGGCTATTCAAACGGCTGTGCTAGTTCGAGTCTAGTCGGGCGCACCAAGATTGAAGTTAAAATCGCCCATCTGGGCATTTTTTCTTGCCGTTGCTCGGTCGATAACCGCGCAAGACAAGAAGAAAATACCCATCTGTACGATTTTATTCTTCAATCTCTAAAAAGACAGGCGGGCGCACCAGAATGAATTCAGGTCCTCTTCGAGGCCTTTTTTCATCTGTTCTGGAGCGGTTCGAGCCGCCTCTTTTTTAGCTTCTAAAATCTATCTTTCCGATTTCGCATCCAAACTTAGCGGCAAAGAACTTGCGAACTAACATAAGAATACGCAGACACTTAAAAACTCCCCCCCAAATCGTAGGGGGAGTTTTTGTAGAGCTATATGTTTCCTATTAGCGGCGCTTAATGAGATAGATGATTGCTCCAGCAGCAGCCGTAACTAGCCCAAGCGTGCCTGCGATGTAGCCGGCTATACCGTTGTCGGCAGTGATTGGGTTGCTAATCTTGTTGTACCAGATTTTAACTATATTGTTATCTCTACTATAGAAACAATCGTATTCTGCATTCTTGTCAACGAGATTGTAGCCAGCGATAGTCTTTGGTTTGCAGATTTCGGAGATGTCACCGTCTTTGCCTTCGTCAGTTTCAATTGGAGCAAGGTTACAGTTACCAGTAGCCTTGTCGCAGAAGCGGACTTCTACGGTGCCTTTGACGATGCGGTAGTAGTAGATGACTTCCGTATTACCTTTAATATCGCCCTCGGCGTTGTCTGGAGTTTTAACGAGTTCGTACTTTGGATCGAGATTCTTAGCAGGTTCAGTCGTATAGTGTTCGTCGTAGGTGAGACCATCTTTGGTGACATCGTCTGCTACAGAGAAAGGTGGCTCTGTACCTTCAAGGTAGTGATGTACGATGAGAGTATAGCCAGTGGTTGGCTCAAATTGGACATCGATGCGATGATCGCTAACAACATCATTGAAGGTATGTTCGACTACGCCGTTAGCGTTTGGCGTGAAGGAGATTGGCGTACCGTCAACAGTGACTTTGGATACTTTGTAGCCGGCATCTGGCGTCATCACAATCTTCTTATCTTCCTTCCAGAGCACTTCGTTGTCCGTAACGGTAATTTTACCCTTGTCTGCGTAGTCGCCAGAGGTGGAGGTGATGACCTTGGAG
>JAEETK010000053.1 GCA_016290315.1 Candidatus Saccharimonadota bacterium
CCCCGGCTCGATACGCTACTAATAGACTATTTGGGAGCAGAGAACACCCCACTAAACCGGGCCATTTCCCGTAAGGTGTTTGTTGCAGCCGTAGCAAGGGCAATTAACCCCGGCTGCAAATTCGACTATTGTTTAGTATTGCAGGGAGAGCAGGGAATCGGAAAGAGTACATTTATTAGCGTGATGGCGGGTAATTGGTTAGGCTCGTTATCTTTGTCAGCAGGTGCAAAAGAACAATGTGAGACTTTAACAGCAAGTTGGATTGTGGAGATACCAGAGTTAAAGGGTATGCGACAGGCCGACACAGACACAATAAAAGATTTGATTTCCCGGCAGTCTGACGATTACCGCGCAGCATACGCACGTAAGCGCACAAGCAACGCCCGGCATTGTATCTTTATTGCATCAACGAATGATAACAATTTCCTGAAAGACACCACAGGAAACCGCCGCTTTTGGGTAGTGCCAATTAAGGGTAACGGCAACCCCGGACGATGGGCCAAGCAGCTTGCAGCCGACCGCGCCCAAATATGGCGTGAAGCCCGGCACTATTACGACCAAGGCGAAGAACTTTGTTTAAGTGAGGAATTAGAGCGCGAAGCAAAGGCGATACAAAACGACTTTACGGAAGCCGCCCACGACCCACTAAGAGACTATTTGCAACAATGGTTAGATATTCTTATTTGGCCCAATTGGGAGAGTTACAGCCCCGACAGACGAAAAGCGTATTATATGCAATACGATGATACCGAACCGATAGCCAAAGGCAGCAGGTTACGCGACACTATCACGATTTGCGAAATACAGAGTGAGTGTCCATTTCCGAGACTTGACAAATACACGGTTAGGCAAATAGGCGCAATCCTCAAAAGTTTGGGATGGGAGTATGTCAGCAAGGCGAAGCGCATAGCAGGGTATAAGATAGACAGCGGGAAAAACAAGTTATCACGATACTACAAACGCCCTGAATCGGACACAGACAATACGCCCAATATTGCAGACGATGAAAGCGACATTTAGACATACCGAGAGCGTTACAGATGGCGTTACACTTAGGGTTACACTTTGCCGTTTTCCAATAGCCGGGAATTGTGTAACACCCGATAATGGCAGAGCCGACACCACAGGGAGAGCAACAGAGACCGACACCCGCAAATGGCAAAAGCGTTACACTTTGGCGTTTTCCCCGATTGAGTAACACCAAACGTAACACCAAACGTAACACCCGAAAACCCAATAAACAAAGGCGTTATAGATATAGTGTTACACTTGTTACACTTATAATAATAAAAAATAAAGTAATAAAGAGATAATAGTAAAATAGGGAATATAGAAACAAGTAACACGTATGTAACTATACACGTATATAAAAAAATACGATGGTGTAACACAAAGCGTAACACCGCCCTAAAGACAGAGTAATAACAACAAATCCAAAACCACAATAAGATGAAGAAAGAAGAACTAATAGAAGCGTTAGCAAACGCACCCAGTTTTACCGAAGTAGAGGTAACGCTAAGAGACAGCAACGAAGCCAACGAACTAACCCGCGAAGTTATCAGGGTAGAGCATAGACGCAACAGCAAGACAGGAAGCGAAGTTATAAACCTGATTTGCTTTAAGAGTCTGAAGGAGCAAAACCGATACGACAAAAGCGCGTTAGCGATTGCGAAGCAGATAAAGGAGAGTAAGAGACAGGCAAAAGCCAAAGCAGCCGTAGAAGATATACCGGCCCCGGAACTGACAGACGCGCCCGCAATAACAGACGTACCCGATACAAGGCCAATGGAGTTAAAGCCGTTGGAACTGAAAGAAGCCCCGGACGTTAAGCCGATGAAGCTAAAGAAGCCAACGGCAACAATGGCAGATATGCCACGTATGGTTAAAGAACTATTGGCAAAGCCGGACACAGGCCGACAGGACAGCGACCAGGCATAAGAAACGCCCCGGCCCTCGACTGTCAGCAACCACAGGCGGGGAGGGTGTTTTTTAAGCGGGTATAGGGGCTATGAACCTCGCCCAAACCTTTCTCCACACGCAAGGCCATTTTTAGGGCCGTGGGGGTATAGGCGCAAGCCCGCCCGATTTGCCACAAAAGCGGCATAATGCGCCCGCGTACACGCGCAAGAATCCGGGAACAGGGAAAAAACAGATGAAAACAGCGAAAAAAATAGATGAAACGCAACAAAGCACTATTTACAGAAAACAACGATATGAAACAAAGTAAATATATGGTTAGCAGGGCCTCGACCACGAAGGCCGAAGCCCATTTGTTAGAATCGGAGTTTACGACACCCCGGCAATATATCGATATACGGATATTCCTATTTGAAAGAAACCGCCAAACGTGGGAGGATGAAGAAAGCAAGGGGATTGAAACGATAGAACCGCAGGCCCTAAACGATGTTGTTTTAGCCGATAGTGATTTTACCATAGATATAGTTTTTGAGGGCAAGCAACAGACGTTATTAAGATGCAGCAAAGACAATGGCGCAATATTTGACCTTTGCCCGGATTGGTTGAGGGTGTTGTTAGCAGTACCGAACACCACAGAGGGAACAAAAGCAGTTGAGATTATGAAAATAGGCAAAGCACAGGGATGCAGTTTTAGTTATAGGACAAACCCAAGTCACAGCGATTTTGTAGAATTGACAAAAACAACGGCAAGCCCTAAAGAGTTGTACCAATGCAGTATTAAGCGTATAGCGGAAATAACAGGCGTTACCCTGTTAATGGTATTGCGAGTTAACCCGGATAGATTGCGGGATTATTGCGAACAAAACACCCCAATTTGGCAATTAGACGTTTACAGCATAAAACATTGCGACAGAGTAGCCGATAACGGAAAACGCCTGTTTGTACCGGGCGCGAATCCAAACGTAATAATTGCTTTTGCCTATTTGCACGACATAGCCCGGAGTGACAGCAACAGCGACCCCGGACACGGCGAAAGAGCCGCCCAGATAATAGACGAAATCAGGCGCACCCATTTAGCCGACTTTTCAGATATAGAGATACGACTATTAAAGGACGCTTGCAGATTGCACGAAACGGCAGAGCGCACAGGCAATAAAACGATAGATATTTGCTTAGACGCTGACAGGCTCGATTTGCCGCGTTTGGGAATCATACCCACCCCGGAACAAATGGCAACGGAAAAAGGCGCACAATTGGCGGCAGAGTTAAACAGCCCGGCCCCGGCTTAGACTATCCAAATAGGCTTTGTTTTCCTCGTTAGATGAAACGAACAAAGACACGAAGCCAAAGACAACCCAGGCCCCGAAACTGACAACGCCCGCCCATAGCGTAACTTTGTTGTAGGTATGAGCAAACAGGCAAACGGCAAAGACCGCAAGGCCCATTATAGCAATAACGAGCGACCACGAAGCCAATATATTTCTAATTCGTTTCATACCCTCAAAATGTTTTGTCGCCACAAAGATAATAATAATTTTCCAAACATAGGCAGCTTTTAACGTTATTTCGTACAGATAAGACTATAGAAACGACCTATAAGGCGTTATTTGGGCTTTAGTGGGTAGTGACTAAGGCCACGAAGCGAAAAGCCCTTAAAAGCGATTTTTGGCAGTTTTTTAACATTTGGCAACGGCCACCCTACCAAACAAAGACTTTGCCCTACAAGTAGGGTAGCGCGTTATCTCATTTTATTTTAGTTTTGTTTGCTTAATGTAACTTTGCACCCGAAACGAAATTAAAATGGCATAGTTATGACAGAAAACAACGTATCAACAACGGCCCCGGCTCAATTATTGACAATTGAGCAAGCCGCCGACTTTTTGGGTTATAAGAAAAAGTATCTTTATAACCTGACGAGTGCAAAGGCAATTCCATTTGTGAAGTATGGCCCCAGGCGCATACGTTTCAGATTGGAAGAGTTACAGGAATGGCGCAACGCGCAAATAATGGACGTTCCGAGTAACGCCCAGATAAGGGAGAGGGCAGAAACCGCCGCCGCCCAATATTGCGCGAGACACGCGAGAGCATAAAAAGAAATAAGATATATGAGTAAGCAATTACGATACATGGGCGAGTTTCTTAGCCGCGCAAACGTGGTTTGGCGCGTTGAGATACTGCAAGAGGGCTAC
>JAEETK010000021.1 GCA_016290315.1 Candidatus Saccharimonadota bacterium
CCATAGTTTAATATTCTCCTTTATTTTTAATAAATTTTGTGCACTAATATTAACCAGCCCAAAAAGTCTATATGGGATTATTTTATATGATTGTTTGCTGAAAGTAAAGCATGAATGCGCGAGGTAACAGATATATGTCGTTCTCGCTATATTTTTCGAAACCATGCATTGTTGTCCAAGATTTTTGTACAATACGGCCACTTATTTTCGAACATTTTAATCAGTACAGATAACAGATATTTGTACAAAGATTGCGAAGAGAGGCTAAGCTATCTTTAATGGCCAGTATCAATGTTGTTGTACAAATACTTTTGACAACTCCGTAAGCTACCAAATCGGCCACGCGGCATAGAGCATGTGGGAAGATGGCATATTTGACTAATTAAATATTTATGCTAAAGTATATTCAATTCTTGCACATTTACAAAGGAGGTGTTTATGCAGACATTTATTGTTATTTTTGTCGTCCTCATCGTGCCCGCCATCATCTGGATCAACATCCAGACAAATTATGATGTCGATTATGAAGATCACGCTTTGCAGCCTATAGCAGATGAAGACATACCTAAAAGCGCAAATTTAATCGCGAGCACTACGAGAAAAAGGGACTTCATTTATGCTCTTGGGCCGCTAAAGTCTAAAAAATACTGCTATCTGGAAGATGATCGTCTCCATATCGTGTTGGATGATTCAACGAAGATGTCTTTCGACAGGTACGATACACATATCTTCCCTAATCCTAGAGGCAGCCGACCAAAGCTCTTAAACGAAATCGTAACGAAAACTGTGTCATTATTTGGGCTTACGGTCCATAAGTCTACCAAAATTGACAAAATTATCTTGTCGCCCAACGTCGCCTTCAGTGAAGGAGACGGATATGCGGTAGCTATAAATCTGTCTCATTTCGATTTTGTTCATAGCTATTTCAAGAGTAGACTAAATGCGTCAGAGCATGAAGAGGCACTGGATGACGTGGTATATTATCGGGTAATACGCAGAGCTCACATTCCTGGAGAGTCATATCTCGACAGAGGTACTTTCGTGACTACAGTCTGCGAGGTGAACTCCGAGAATGGCATCGAAGGCGAATATGATAATGCTATTTTTATCTACTCCGAGGAAATGTATAAAGCGTGCCGCGCTGGAGATGTAATTTATCTGTCCAGCGATGGGAATTGGCATTTTTGACACCACCACTCAAACAGCCGCCCTACTAGGGCGGCACTTTCGTTGACTTGTGCTTATATTTATGCTATAATATGTGTAGTTTTGTTCTTTTATTCTTAGGAGGTGAATATGAATCTAAGTAAATGTGCTTTCATGTTTCTTTTCGGTATGTCAATCTGTTTGTCTTTGTACTTCGGCTTCGGAATGCCCCGCAGGCATCTGGCCGTATATAAATGTGGAGCTACTTGGGGCAAATACGAAGTCAATCTGGAACCGATGGGCAGCACCGAGAAGAGTGCCGGCTTAGGCTTCGGGATTAAACACAATGACAGCCATGGCGGATCAAGGCTTACTATCACTAAGAATCCGGCTGGATATCTGGTTTCATTTGGCGTCGACAAGGTAAACTGGGTAGGCTACTACACATTATGCTATCAGGAGGCTGATGCTACTCGGCCGCAGATACACAATATACTCCAGGAAGATGTAGTCATCGTGCCGTCAGGAGACGATACTCCTAGGATCGAGATCTACGAACTCTCAGAGATGACCGAAAGAGGAAAGTTTGTCGTAGACGAATTCTTCGTCATTCATGCGCCGTCAGTCAAATGTGGGCCGCTAAGCGCGCTCGTTTTGCGCAGAAGTCTGCAAATCCAGTAGTTGTAGATTCACTATCAATATAACGTACCCCTGGCATAGCCAGGGGTTTTGCTTGTATTAAAAAGCTGGCCCTAAGACCAGCTTTATAACTTTGGTTTTGCGGGCTCCGTTAGCCGAGATGCTAGATTAGTTATACGGCAATTTGATGTCAGTACATTTCGCTTTGCCGCTGAGCTTGCTATATCCAACTCTCGCCAAAACCTCTATCACGTCGCCCTCTTCTACGGCTTCGTAGAGCTCTTTGCCGTACATAACGTGCGACCAGCCAAATAGCAGCTTTGCCGCATCTGCTGATTGCTGCTCAGCCCCACGGATCAGCTCGACCCATACCGTATATTCTTCCGGATCATGAATCATGTTTATAACGATAGTTCCCCTTACGCTCATGGGGACATAGGTGGTGCTTGCTTCTATCTTCTTGCGCTCTGTCACTCTTGCATCGTACGTATGCCATTCGGCATAATTTACAAAGAATGCCCTATAAATAGCATCCCATATTATGCATGCAATTGGGAGCAGACCGACAGCTAGTGAAAACACGCAGACGGCCATTAAAACCAGCAGGATAACCTCTGTTACGTCTAATGATCTCATTTTTTACCCCCCTTTCAAAATGCTATTACTTGGTTATAGCATAAATGATGCTATTTGTCAACCATCTCGTATTAACTCAGCACCTTTGCAACATTTGCGCAGGCGTCATATACTTCAGTCCTAAATGTATACGCTTGTTGTTGTAGTAGTCAAGATAATTAAAGACGCGCATATTGAGCGCCTCAATTGTTTCGGTGGCAAGAAAATATGACCCAGTACATTCTTCCTGAATAGTGCGGTTAAAACGTTCAATATGGGCGTTGTCGTTAGGACGGTGCAGCCTAGTATGGCGGATTACTATGCCTTTAGCCTGCAGCCTCTCGGCGAAATGTTTGCCGAACTCTGGCCCGTTGTCTGCTTGAACGGTTTTAAACTTGAAGCCAAGCTTTGCTTGTGCCTCGAGAATGGTTTGTACAGAAAGTCCAGGCCGGAGTTCGTCATATACTTTCGCATAAGCCATACGCGTGTATAGGTCTATGGTTGTATAGAGATAGCATTTCTTCTTAGAGATCGGATTAAAAAGATGAATTGTATCTGTCTCTACTAAATCTCCAGGAGTAAGAACTCTAGGCCTCGGTAGACCTTTGTACTGGTAGTTTCGCTTCTTCTTGCGAGAATCTAGGCATCCATGACGCTTCAGGATACGCCGCACGCTAGACAAACTAATCTCAATGCCTAGATTCTCGCGCAAGTAGAACCAAACTGCTTCTGCACAGCGTTGAAGGCGCTCGCGTGCGTCTAGTATTATGGTTACGAGATAATCTGGTAACTGGTTTGGATGGTTATGTGGTGCCGAGGATATTGTGGGAATACTCCATCTGCAGGAGGAATAGCGGAACAAAGACGTAGGATTATCCCTCTGCTTGGAGTAATTCCTGAGTTCTATGTTTGGATTTACTTCAAGCCATTTTTTCTTCCATCTCCATATGGTAGAACGGTTTACACCATATCTATCTGCAATGTTTTGAACAGGGATATTTTCGAGAAAAAGCAATTTCATTGCTTTTCCTCTAGCTTTTTCTAGACTAGGATTGGTAGAATAACACATAGATAGGTCTCCTTTATTTAATTTGCGTTAAACAAAGTATAAGGCCTATCTTTTTTGTTGCCTACTTCGGAGGCTAGTTATGTTGCAAAGGTGCTGAACGGTCTACGGATACATGACACATTGACATAAACACATATATATCGCATAATATCCACATGTCCGTACGGGACTGTTCTTTTTTGACACAATTACTACACAAAGATTCTAGCCACGAAAGGGGGAACCAAATGGCTAAAAAGGACTTACTAAACGTCGCTGTCGCCTGGACTGAAGATTTGGCGCACCGCAACGAACAGTTAGCCGCCGCTATCCGCGAATGCGCCCGCACCATACCAGGCTGTCGATTCTATATTATCGGCACCGGCAACATTATCCGCAGCACCGAAGATGCAAACATTGCCGTAATTAAAAGCGGCGATATTGACAGCAACGGCTTCGTAGTACACCTGCCGTTCGTAGCTCGCGTTCTTTACAGCCTCAGAAGCAGCGATTATCAACGCCGTTACGACGTCATCATCGTCATTACGCAGCAAAGATACGTACACTACTCCAGTGATACCAGTCCGGAGCACTACAGAGACGGCTCTGGCGTCATATCACTCGAGGGCTGGGAAGACAGCGAAATCGAAATGGTAGCATCCTTGATGTTAGAACATATTATGGGGCATATGTTCTTTCACGACGGCGTCCAAATCCACTGTGAATGCCCGACCTGCACTATGAGCAATCTCGCAAGTCGAACCAGCGTCCTGAATCTGATCAAGCGCAGAAGCGCCACTGGCCTGGATCATTTCTGCTCCGAATGTCGGCAATGGATCCGCGACAGCTCCCTCTGGTCCGACCAGCCGTCAGAAGTTATTCGTGGCGAACGCTTCTAGCTCCAGTAATCCATACCTCGCCCGCGCGAGGTATTTTTTAAGCAGAAAAATACCCCCTCGGTTGAGGGGGGGTGAGTGTTGGGAATTATTTCAAACTACTTAAACTCGCTAATCGTTAATCGCGTTCTTATCAGAACGGGGAGAGGCTCGAAAGACCAGCACTGAGGAGTGCGAAGGAAGGAGACTTCTCCGCCATGCTTTCTTCAAAGGTTTTACGAAGACTAAGGGCCATATAGGCAAACAGAACACCCCTGTCGATAATCTTGTCTTCGTAGATGCGCCGAATAATCGGCAGGAAATTGGCCGCATACATTTGCTCGATTCCGCCTTCCGCAATAAAACGAAGCAGAGTCGCAAAAATAGCCGGATCAAGATCGCCGATCGCCTGGATAAGATCATCATTATTCTCTTTTCCACCCAGAGCCATCCGGATTTCTTCGGGGATCGCATCAGTATCTTTTGCCTCGATCGCCGCACAAGCAACCACATAGCTCGACAGCTGAATGATATCAACCTTCATAGCCAGGCGATCAATCAACTCACTGGCCATAGCTTCATCGAGGCTTCCGCTTAAGGATGCCGCTGAGGCGTATGTAAGTATTGCAGTCATCACACCCTTGCTCGCCTTCGAGATGCAAGGCTCGACATCGCCCTTGAAAACATTAAAATCATTCATCATAGCCTGAATGGCTACAATATCATTCTCCCGTATCTCGCTCCACACCTTTTCGTAAATAGCGTCCATTATAATACCTCCTGTTTAGATACTAGGTTCCCAACTGTTACCTCGAATATAACTCTACCACAATACAGTAATTTTGTCAAGCGCGTAAGTTGGTGCGCCAGACTCAGCTCAGTTATGCAATTTACCTAGATTCTATTCATCGTGCTCATGTTTTCCATCCGCAAGCATCCTATTTATAATTAATGAATGGCGCAAATCAACCATCGAAAGCGTGCTAATTATTACACCAAGCCATACGAGACTAAGCACAGAATGCCATTTTCCGGTGCCGTTATAATTGTTGCATTTTTCATTTGTAGCTTCGTGTTGCTTTCAGAAATATCCTACGGTCTTTTTAATGCAATCCGCAATATTTTCGTAGCCATCTGCCCAAAATTCTTAAACGCCCCAGCCATCACGAAAGGCAATTTCTATTTGGCCACCTGCGTCATTACTATTACCGTATCTGCATATTTGTCGGCAAGGATTAAAAAGCGCATCTTTCCTGACATTATTATTCGGGACAAGAAATACATTTTGGCGCTATTCAAAGGGCGGGGGAGCAAATCGCCGCAGCCTACCCGCGCAAAACTCATCAGCTTCATCTATGGTAAAGGGCCAATCAATCAGAAAACCCGCAACACTATATCTGCCTTAATCAACGAAGGTATTACGCCCATATCGCAGTACATCGACCATAGCAGTGCGGATAACAATACTCTGTGTATCAACTCCAAGTGGGGCTCCGGCAAAACTACTGCATTACTGATCGCCATCAACGAAAGTACCAAAGCTAGCAACCGCTACATTTACGAATCCGCATTCAAATATAGTGGCAATATTGGCGAGTTTATTAACGATATTCTCAAAACCATCAATGACGTTATGATCGAGTCGTGCATCAAAAAGTCCGAAAATCTCAGCTCGCTCATAGAAAATTTTGACGGCGACCCAAAAGTCAACGTTCTATATTACATCCTCAATTTATCGAACAATTCTAACGATCTGCTTTCTAGCGACATTATTCTCGAAATCAATCATCATTACGAACATTCCGCTAGCGAAGCTGTCATCTTCGTTATCATTGATGACCTAGACAGGCTACAAGGCGAAGACGTCGTACGTGTATTATCGCTGCTTTCAATTATTAGAAACCTTTCGTTTGTCCGCCTTATCGTGCCTGCGGATCTAGAAATCGTTGGTAAATCGCTTCACGCCTACGGCGTTGTAGATGCACATCGATTCATTGAAAAATATCTGCCAATCGGCCCAAGCATCGAACTAAAAAGCGGCTACAAATATGCCGAAAAAATCATCCTCGACATGCTAGTTCGCGCCCAAAAAGGCTGGAAAAAGAATCCCGACGGCGCCTATCCTGCCTTTGCCGCCATTCTTATTGGCATGCTTGCAAAGAAAATGCGCGAGCTGACCATCAACCGCGACAATTTTCGATACAAATGGCTATGTTCCGACCCACACCAAAAAATAGCCAAACTAACTAGCCACAGCGAAGAATTAACGCAACTATTACACTCGCCAATCGCATTATCCAGTTACGCAAATCGCACAAATAACATCTACGGCTGGAATGAAAAATTTGCCAATTCCAAAAAATACCAGCACATTATTTCCGCACTTACTAAGAAAACCGCGTCCGATAAAACCTCTATAAATGTTCAAGACGCATTCACGAATGACGATTACGCCAACGTCGTAGAACCATGGGTTTTCGACTTCGTGGAAACCAACTGGGAACTACTTGGCTTTGCTATTCGCGACGTCCTAGACGAATTATCTAGCGTCAATTACAACCAACTACCAAAAAATCCGGCCAAGCAATTTGTTTATGTATTTAACCAACTTTTCCAGGACGAAAAACTCAAATACGTCAACACCATCTAGCCAGAAACCGCAAATACGTTTTATAATAGGCCCAGCCTCTCTGGAGGCGGTTCGTTTCTAAGTAGCTTTCGTAACTGAAAGGGGGAATAATATGCCATACGAAAGACAAAGACCCGTAACTATCGCCTGGTCCTCAGAGCTCGAGCAATACAGACCCATCTTTGAGGCTGCAGTCGCCGAATGTGTCGGAGTGCTTCCTGGCCTGAAGTTCTATCTCGCGGGCAACGAAGATAATTTTTTCGACTACAAAGACGTCGATGCGAACTTACGCGATACGCTCTTCATCCGCGACACCTGGACAATTGATGCGCGCAGAATTGCATCAGAAATCTCAAGCAACAATGGGAAATACGAACTCAGAGAAATCGTTGTCATCTTCACGAAACAAAAGATCTCTGGCAGCCAAGACAGCCCGTATGCCTGCTTCGATTCTCACGCCGGAATCATTTCTCTGGAGCATTGCAGCACGGAAAGAGAGCTCAAAGAAGCCGCCTCCGTTTCGCTGAGGTATATCCTGGGTTGCATTTATCAGGGCAAGGGAAAACTGCATTGCGACGATGCTGGCTGCATCATACGAGCTATGGGTAGCCACGAGTCGATTCTGCAGTTTTATGAGGCAAGCGCAGGGCGCAGTGGTTTTTGCGAAAAATGCAAACAGGCTATTCGCAATGGCAGAATGTGGTGTGGCGACTCGCCATCACGTATCACCCACGAGCGTCACTATTGTTAAATGCGCGCCTCCGCCGACACCGACGGAGGCTTTTTCTTGCCATGATATAATAGCCTATATGAAAAAGATTCTTGTCACTGGCGGTACTGGCTTTATTGGCTCACATACCGTCGTAGAACTATTGAATGCCGGATACGACGTCGACATCATCGACAATCTTTGCAATAGCAAAGCTTCTGTCATAGATAAAATTTTAGAAATTACCGGCAAGAAACCCACTTTCTACCAACAAGACTTACTAAATCAGCCTGCGTTGGACAAACTTTTTCAAACAAACGAGTACTATGCTGTCATGCACTTTGCCGGGCTAAAATCCGTCAGCGAATCCCAGGCCAAACCATACGAATATCATCACAATAATATCGTTAGCACGCTCAATATCATCAAATGCATGCTCGAGTATAAAGTAAATCGCTTGATTTTTAGCAGCTCCGCCACGGTTTATGGCACCCAAGATTCTCCAGAATGTTTCGAATCCATGACGACCGGGCAGGGCATTACGAATCCTTACGGCCGTACTAAATACTTTATTGAAGAAATCCTCAAAGATGTCAGCGCTGGCCACCCAGAATTATCCATCACACTTTTACGTTATTTCAACCCCATCGGCAATCATCCATCCGGCCTCATCGGCGAAGACCCCAACGGCATACCAAACAACATCATGCCGGTCATCATTCGTGTCGCCCAAGGCAAAATCGCCAAACTCAAGGTCTTTGGTAACGATTACGATACTCCAGATGGCACCGGCCAACGTGATTTCATCCATGTCGTAGACCTAGCCAAGGGCCACATTGCCGCCCTCAAACATATGCAAAAAGGCGTCAATATCTACAATCTTGGCACCGGCACCGCCAACTCAGTCCTAGAGCTAATCTATAGCTTCGAGCGTATTTCTGGTCAAAAAATTCCTTACGAAATCGTCGACCGTCGCCCTGGCGACCTTGGCGCCGTTTGGGCTAACCCCGCCAAAGCGAATACCGAGCTTGGCTGGAAAACCCAGTTGACTATCGAAGACGCCATCGCAGACACTTTGCAGTATCTAAAACTACATCAATAGACGTCACGCCTCAATTGACAATTCGCTCAAAAATATTCATAATAACAAGGCTAACCATTTTTGGCGCGCACTTTAGGAACCAAAAACTTCAGTTGTGCATTTTTCAGGAGGTGGAGAATGTCAAGAAAAATCACCGTAGCTCTCATGTGGACACCTGACATCGACGGCGCCGTCGACTTCAAAGGCGCCTGCGAAGAGGTTGAAAAAGTATTCCCAGAAAAATTCGATTTTCGCTTCATTGGCACGAATGGCATCATTGATAATCGTCGCAATGCGCACGAAATTTTACGCAACGGAAACCTCTACATGAAAAGAGGTGAATGGACCATCGACAGCAGCGACGCCGTCTCGTCCTTTTCTGCCTTTTGTAATAATCGAATTTCCCGATCCGACTATTTTATTATTTTCACCGGGCAACTAATGGACTTTGAAAAAGGAGAATCCTTCGAGTACCACTCCGGCAATATCGCACTGGTAACCCTTCGAGATGTCAACGTTACCTTTGAGCGCGACAATCTGGCGGCTTTCAGCATCAAGCATGTCCTCGGCCATTTTCTTGGTGTAAAAGAGCACTGCGACAACGATATGTATACATGTGTCATGTCAAAGAAAGACCGGAGCAACCCAATGAACGGCATCAACTACCCGTTATACGACGGCACATTATGTTACTGCGACGCCTGCTCGGCAAAGATCCGAAAGGCAATCGAGAAGTACTGAAGCCTCCACGAGCATCATAATGGTTCACCCCGCACTCAGCTGCGGGGTTTTTCTTGCAAAAAACACACTAGACGAAATTCAATTTTTGTGCCATAATAAACGTTGTTAATCGCACCTTAACGTGAAAGCTTTCAGCTGCGAAGCGGAAGTGTCAGTATTCGACCTTTCTACTTCGCGGCTGAAATATCAGCCGACGGCAGACACACATCAACGCCATAGTTTCAAGAAAAGGAGGAAATGTCTATGGCAGTAATTACCTACGCTATTACAGGAACTACACACAAGAAAAAGTGGATCAAGAAAGCCATCAAAAAAGCACTCGCAAAGGGTGGCACTGGCACCGTCTTCGCCAGCACTGATCCCATGCACAGCGCCATTATCGGCACTGCGATCACCGATATCATGGAAGAAACGATGGTCCAGTACGGCGACTGCTGTGACGACCCCGACTATTACGAGATGAGCGACGAAAAAGCGCCGGATGCCAAAGATCAGGAAAGCGCACCCGCAGACAACCCGAATCCCGCCTGCGGCGAAAAGTGTGTCGACCAGGAACCCGAAGAATGGGAGGACGAATACGAATACACTCCTCTCGAGCAGGCCGTCACGCTGACAGAAGCTCAGTGCGCATACCTCAACAGAAAAGGATTCTATTTCCTCGAGCAGCTCATTATGCTGGAAAAAGATGAGCTTTACGTACTTGGAGAAGAGCAGTACGGGATCATCACTTCGGTCAGACTCTGGCTGGAACAGTATACCGACAAGGATTATTCCGCAGAGACTAAGTAAGGCCGCGTCCGGCTTAGCGCTTAGGCTTTCACGTACCCCAACGGGGGCTCATTGCGAGCCCCCTTTTTTCATGCAAAGATTTTAGTAGTCGATGTTAAAATAGTTTCATGATAATCGGTTATACAGCAGGAGTCTTCGATCTATTTCATATCGGCCACCTCAACCTTCTCCGAAACGCCAAAAGCATGGTAGATAAACTCGTTGTCGGTGTAACCGTTGATGAACTTGTCAAATACAAAGGCAAAAAGGCCATGATCCCATACGCAGATCGCGCCGAAATTGTTCGTAGCTGCAAATACGTCGACGCAGTCGTGCCACAATACGACATGGACAAACTCAGCATGTGTCAAAAGCTTGGCGCTAGTTATATGTTCGTCGGCGACGATTGGCACAATACCACAAAATGGAATAAATACGAAGAAGAGTTCGCCAAGGCTGGCATCAAAATCGTCTATTTCCCATACACTCAAGGAATCAGCAGTACGCAAATTCATAAAGCACTTAGTGCCGTGCGAAATAAAAAATCTCAGGACTTACGCGATTTAAGTTAGAAAGGATTAAAAAATGCAAGAAGATCGCATATATTGTTCTAGTAGCTACTTAATGTATCGAACTATCATCGACCCAAAGAAAACCTTCAGTAATAAATACCCGCGCAACACTCATATGCCGCCCAAACCTCGCTTTAAGGTACATAATTCCGACGAACTTCACGATGCCCTAAAACAACAAGTTGAAGAAATTGTCGCAAGCGGCAAAAAAGTCGCACTCTGCCTATCTGGCGGCATCGACTCCGCTATTCTTGCAAAATTTCTCCCCAAAGGCACCATCGCCTATACTTTTAAATGCGTAGTACCCGGCGTTGAAGTTATAGATGAAACTCCCGGCGCCGCCATGCATGCTAAAACTTGCGGCTTAGATCATCGCATTGTCGAAATCTACTGGGAAGACTTTGAAAAACTAACCCCGGACCTCCTCAAGCATAAAGGTATGCCTTTTCATTCTATCGAAGTTCAAATGTACAAAGCTGGCCTGCAAGCCAAGAAAGACGGCGTCGACGTTTTAATCTACGGCGAAAGCGCCGATCTAAAGTATGGCGGCCTTAGCATGTTGCTTTCCCGAGATTGGACCGTTGGAGATTTTATCGACCGTTACGCCTATGTCAAACCATACGCCGCCCTCAAAGAAAGTCAGCTCATCCTCGATCCAGTACACGAATGCACCCACGATGGTATGGTTGATGTGCATCAATTTGATAACGGCCCCTTCATCAAAGAAGCAATTAATTCTTACTACAACGCTTGCGAAACAGCCGGCGTCGAACATTTCCTGCCATATTCGTATACCGTGCTAGACGAACCGCTCGACCTTGCACGCATTCGCAAAGGCGAGAACAAATACATCATTCGCGAAGTTTTCGCTAAACTCTATCCAGGTTTTGAAGCTCCGCCAAAAACACCAATGCCACGCCCAATGAATGAATGGCTCAAAGATTGGCAAGGCCCAACTCGCCCAGAATTCTGGCCACATTGCGTCGACCCCATGAACGGCGATCAGCGTTGGCTCGTTTGGTGCCTAGAACAATACTTAAATCTAATCGACCAATCATAGCCAGAACTGCTCGCGCTAATTTGCGACAAAGGCTAAAAAATGTAATAATAGTATTCATGACAAAAACAAAGGGAACAAAAGAGCATACCCACAAGCATGCTTCCGAAGAGCGCACTCCTCGCGGTGGCTTAAAAGTTGTATATTGTATTTTACTTGCCGCCCAAGCTATCACTAATGGCCTCCTACTAGTAGCACTAGCAAAGCTAAACCTCCTACAAAGCTGGCAATTCTTCGCCGTACTAATCGTGCTCATCGGTATCTTCTGTTTTAACTTATATAAATTAGTTATCAGCCAGCGCGCAGGGCTTATTGTTAAAATTATCTGCGCCATTATCGCTATCGCGCTAATTGTAGCTGGCTCATTCGGCTATAAATACGCCCGCCAAACCATCAACTTTGTCGAGCAGGTTACGGGAGCGCATTATGAGACTCAAACCTATCAAGTTCGCGTCCTCAAAAATAGCAGCTACAAAGAAATCTCGCAGCTCTCCCGCCAGCATATTGGCCTGCTCGACACTAATCCAAACCTTGGCAACACTCAGAAAGCCCTAAAAAACGCCGTCGATTTTAAGACCAAAAAGTATTCCGAGATCGGCTCCATGATTGCTGCGATTTATGATTTCGACGTTGCCGCTATCGTCATTAATCAAAGCTACCTCGATTTCCTCGAAGAGGCCGACAACAAGTTTGTCGACGAAAGCACTTCAATTTACGAATTCGAGGTCCGCATGGACGCGCCAGACAATCGCAAACCCGTAAACGTTACAACCGAGCCGTTCATCCTCTACATTTCCGGCTCCGATTCGCGCGGCGCCATTACCGAAACCGCCCGTAGCGATGTTAATATCCTCGCCGTCGTCAATCCAAAAGATTTCAAAATCCTCCTCGTATCAATCCCGCGCGACTATTACGTTCAACTTCATGGCACCACCGGTACAAAAGATAAACTAACCCATGCCGGCATCTATGGCATCGATATGAGTAAAACCACCATAGAAGATCTTCTTGGTATCAAAATAAACTACACTATCAAGGTTGGTTTTACTACACTTACGAAAGTTGTTGACGCTGTTGATGGCATCGATATCTATTCCGACACCGCCTTCAAGCGCGGCAATTGTACCTTCGTGCAAGGCAATCAACACCTCAACTCCGAATGTGCGCTTCTATATGCTCGCGAGCGCTACTCTTACTCATCCGGCGACCGTCATCGTGGCCAAAATCAACAACAAATCATCACCGCCTTGATTGCAAAAATCTCCGACCCGCATTACCTCGTTCGCTATTCCAAAATCCTTGAAAGTGCCCAAGACTCATTCGAATCGTCACTCTCTTTTGACGAAATAACTTCTTTTGCGCGCTACCAGCTTTCCGAACTACGCACCTGGAAAGTCGAAAGTATCTCGCTCGATGGTACTGGCGCCATGATGCCAACCTATTCAATGGGCGCCCAGTTGTTATATGTCATGCAACCAAACGCCAACACCATCACTAATGCTCAAAAGAAAATCAACGATTATCTGACCACAAAATAATTTGTTACACCTTTGTCTAACAATTGCAATTATGCTATAATATAGTTAAATAAAAGTAAAAACCGCATTTTTCGCGGCTACATCAAAAAAAGGGCATAATACTACATGGAAGAAATCGACTTAAAAGATTTCCTCGGATATCTCAAAAAGTTCATCATACCAACCATTATCGTAACAATTCTCGCCTTAGGCGGAACATATATTTTTGACACTCAACTAAAAACTCCGATGTATAGCACATATACAAAGGTGCTTCTCGCGCAAGATAACGACAATTCAAACTCTAGCGCCACCTTAAACGACGTCAACGTCAACCAAAAACTCGCCGCTACGTATAGTGAGTTCGTCAAGAGTCGCCTTGTCCTCCAACAGGTAATCGATTCCCTCCATCTCGAATATAGCGCCGACGATTTGGCCAAAAATATCACCGTAACCAATATTACCGATACGCAGGTACTAAAAATTACCGTATCCGACACAAGTGCCGAGAACGCCCAACGGATTGCCGACAAAACTACCGAGGTTTTCGCCAAAGAAATCACCGAGCTTACCGGCATCGACAACGTACGCCCTTACGAAGTCGCCCAACTGCCCGGTGAACCCAGCAACAATACTCTAAAACGCGACTTGCTAATTGCCGCCGTTGTTGCAATTTTTGGCGTAGTAGCCATCGCCTTTATTATCTTCTACTTTGATGACACCGTAAAATACAGTGAAGATTTGGAACGCAAAATCAACCTGCCAATTGCGGGCAAGATTATTAAATCCGATATTAAGACCAACCAGCGCGGCCGCAGCAGCACCGATGAACTAATGGTCGAAAAATATCCCAAGTCTGCCGTCAGCGAAAGCATCAAAGCTCTTCGTACTAACCTCCAATTCAGTAGCGTCGATAATGGCTTCAAGACGATCCTCGTTACTAGTTCGCTTGCTGGCGAAGGTAAGAGCTTCGTTAGCTCCAACTTAGCCATCAGCTTCGCTCAGAACAACAAGAAGGTATTGATTGTCGACTGCGACTTACGCAAAGGCCGCCTCCACAAGATTTTCCAACTACCAAATACACTCGGCCTCAGCCACTTACTAGCCGACGATATCCTTAAATATACTAAATACATCCAACGCACTCAAATTCCAAATCTCAGCGTAATGACGCGTGGCGCATATCCGCCAAACCCAAGCGAACTTTTGGATTCAAAAAAGAATTCCGCCCTTATTGCCAAACTAAAAGAGCGCTTCGATATCATCATTTTCGATGGCGCCCCATGCAATGGCGTTACGGATTCCATTATCATGTCTACGCTCGTCGACGAAGTTCTTATCGTTACTAGGGACGCGCACACGCCGAAGAATATCCTACAAAGCACCAAAGAATCCCTCGAAAAGGTCAATGCGCCTATTGCTGGCGTCGTCATGAATAATGTCGCTAAAAAGACTGCTAGCTATTACGGATACTATGGCGAGAAAGAATCTCACGAAACAGCCCATATGCAAGCTCCTGTCATACAAGACGAGCCAGAAGTCGAACCAGA
This sequence comes from Candidatus Saccharimonadota bacterium, assembly GCA_016290315.1. Taxonomy (GTDB): domain Bacteria; phylum Patescibacteriota; class Saccharimonadia; order Saccharimonadales; family Saccharimonadaceae; genus UBA2834. The sequence continues at coordinate 14,948 of JAEETK010000021.1, forward strand.
GCCGAAAATTCCAACTGAACCCACCAAAGTTTCCGCTCGACCAAAAGAAACCGCCCATCCAAAAGAGCTCACTCTACCAAAAGAAACCATGCGCACAAGGCCCGCACCACGAACAAGCCATACGGCGGCAACTACTCCCACGAAGAAATATACTAGAATACAATGATTGACGTTCACTCTCATATCCTACCAGGCATCGACGACGGCTCTCGTAATTTTGACGAATCGCTTGCTATCTTGAGGGGACTCGCCGAGCAAGACGTGACAGACGTTATATTGACGCCTCATTACGTAGCAGACTCTACCTACGTTAGCCCGCGCAGCGTCAATCTAAAGCTATATCGCATGTTGCAAGAAAAGGCCGACGAAGCAGGCTTACGCATTTCCTTAAACCTTGGAAACGAAATCTATATCGATCGCAATATTAGCAAACTACTAAAGGCCAAGATTATCAGCCCCCTCGACGACAGCAATTACATCTTAGTCGAATTGCCCATGAGCGGCGAGTATGAGGATTTTGAAGACATTCTTCTTAGCCTCAAGTATGAGGGCTGGAACGTCATCCTAGCTCACCCTGAGCGCTATCACAGTTATCACGAAAACTACAAAAAAATCTACGACCTCACAGAGCAGGGAATTCTTTTACAGTGCAACCTTGGCAGTATTATTGGCCAATACGGACGACGCTCCAAAAAAATCATTAAAAAACTCGCCAAAGACAAGCTTATCTTCTGTTTCGGCACCGACACTCACCGCGTGCGCGATTTTTCCGAAATCAGCAAAGCGCGACAAAAACTTCTCAGATATTACACCGCCAGCGAGCTCAAGGAGTTGCTCGAAACCAACCCACGCATGATTCTAAACGGCTAATTCTACATACGTAACGTATATTAAAGTAAAAAGTTTGCGAAAAAAACTTCAATAGAGTAAACTTATCTTATGAATGGGAAGTCGAAACCTTACGCTATCTTAGTTTTCGGTGCGCCAATGAGTGGCAAAACTACATTTGCAGAGCAGTTTAGCGCTCGTTTTAACGCGCCATTCCTCAATCTATCTGAGCTCCATGACGAATATAAGCTTACCCGCAAGCTCGCAATGGTTCTTATTCAGCAATTGACGAAATGTAAACAAACGCTCGTCCTGGAAGGAGGGCTCGATACCGAAAAACAACGAAATGAAATCAAGGACCTACTCGCCAAAGCTGGCTATAGGCCCATCCTCATCTGGGTACAAACGGATCTTAATGCAATCAAGCATCGCATGCGTCACAAATACAAAAAGCTTGAGGATGCCAAATCCGCTCTTGCTGAACAATACAAAAAGATTGAGGCCCCTTCGGAGCTCGAGCGTCCACTCGTCATCTCTGGCAAGCATACTTTCCAGACCCAGTGTAAAAATGTTCTTACCGGCCTATCCGACCGCAAACGCAGCACAAAATAGCCAATGACTTTCAATGATCCTGAATTTGGCGAAGTAATCATTCGCAAAAGCGCTTGGGCGACAAATCCTAAATTTTCCGTCTCTACTTCTGGAAAATTGACCATCTCTGGCCCAAAACATACTACTGTTTTTTTAGCAAAACGCTGGTTGAACGCATCGCGTAAACAGATCCGCGAGAAACTACCCCTAAAAGACCCCGCCACCCAACGCGCGCGTGACGCCCAAAAGAAAATCTTAGCCAAAAAGGCCAAAGATTATCTACCATACCGGCTAGATTTTTGGGCCGAAAAATACGGCTACCATTACTCCAGTCTTCGCCTCTCTCACGCCAATACACGTTGGGGTAGTCGCTCCTCTAGTGGCACAATCTCCCTTAATATCGGGCTGATGAAAGTTCCAGAGCCACTTCGCGACTACGTAATCCTGCATGAGCTAGCCCATATTAATCACATGGATCATTCGGCCGAATTTTGGGCTGAAGTCGAAGAGCATGACCCCCATTATAAGCGTCATCGCAAACTTCTGAAGTCCTATTCTCCCGGCGTTTAGTGTATAATAATGCTAATGGATACTACTGGCATTAGTACAAAAGATCGCATTCTTGGCTGCATAATGGGCGGCGCCATTGGCGATGCGCTAGGCTATCAATGCGAATTTACGCGCAATATCAAAGAGCGAGAATATACCACTTTTGCCGACGACTATGGCATTTTTTCTGACGACACCCAAATGATGTTATTTACCGCTAATGCCCTACTATGGCGCAATACGCATGGCACCCTCAACGGCGAAGCGCCCACTCCGACCGAATGTATCCGCCGCGCATACCACGATTGGTATCGCACCCAAAACGGTCTCGAGACCGACAATCAAAACATCTCGTGGATCGATAAAGTCCCCGCTATGAATCGTCGTCGCGCGCCAGGCTTTACCTGTATAGAATCGCTCAGTCACGAAGAGCAGGGCACTATCCAAAAACCGATCAATCAAAGCAAAGGTTGCGGCACCACCATGCGCGTCGCGCCTATTGGCCTGATTGCGCAAAATATTAATGACGCTATTCAGGTCTCAGCAGAATCCGCCGCCCTCACACACGGGCACCCACTCGCCATCATCTCTGCCGCTTTCCTAGGCGGACTCTACTACGAAATTATGCGCGACACAACTCGCAGCTTCTCCAACCAACTCCACGTTGCCTTCGAGTTTACGAACCAATTCACTACAAAGAATTTCCACGTACAGTACCAAAACGACTTCATGAAAATCATGCGCAAATCATTCGAGCTCTCGCGCAATAAATCTCGCGACAGCGAAAATATCCGCGCCATCGGCGAAGGCTGGGTAGCCGAAGAAGCTGTCGCCATAGCAATCTATTGTTGCCTCCGTCACCAAGATGACTTCTTTGACGCAGTAGTTTCTGCCGTCAATCACGGCGGCGATAGCGACTCTACTGGCATAATCGCCGGAAACATCATGGGCGCACGCTACGGCATTGGTACTATTCCTAAATACTACATAGACCATATCGAGCAAAAGGACCTAATTCTAGAGATTGCCAACGACCTCGCCGACGGCGTGCCCTACGACAACACGCACAATCCCGCAAATCCCGCCTGGGACGCTAAGTACGTCAATCTTACTCCGCCAAATCTTGGAGAGGCCGCCTAATGCCGCATTTCATAGATATCTTCGAGCCGCATTATAAAAAACTGCTGGCCAGCTGCGAGCGCCAAAAAATTTCCGTCAACCTCGACATTCAAGATCTCACCGTCAATATTCGCAACGCGTCACCAGTCGATAACTTCCTCGAATCCGAAATCAGGCGCGCCTTGCGCAATTGCAAAGCTGGCGACAAAATCACGCTAGCCGAAGCTTCCGACTCGCAAAACATCAAAATCTCCATCAAAAACTCCGGACGCGCCACGCTAACAGACTCTGAAAAAGCCGCCCTTCGCGAGCAAGGCTACGAAGTACGCGCCCGCTTCGGCTACGATACTGTCGTATCTATTAACATCAGCCGTTAATATTGTGAAATATCGGCGCACCGTCTATGGCGTTGTGCGTTGCCGCCCAACGTTCACCCGTTATTTTCTCTAGGCATCCCACGTCATCAATGTAGAAATCTCGCTTTAGTCTTGCGAATATTAAATATTTGTCATAAAACATATCAATTATCCTTTCTGCTTTTGGTGTATTTACCGAGAGGGTAATCGCAAACAAAAGCAAAAGACTATAGTGTCTTACGTATATTTTCTTTCCACTGCGCGGATTATACATATTCGAACGCCCATATGCTCATCTACCAATTTGCGTATGAGCATATTTCTTTACATAATATTGCAGCTTCTGCCTCGAAATGCCCAACGCATCGCAAATACCTCTCCCACTAATATAAATCTCATATAATTGATGCTTCATGATTTAATAATATTCTTCCTTATACGTATCGCCCAAGCATGAGTATTATCTTATTGGCGTACTCATGCATAAACGTTTCTCATACGACCATGTCGTTATGTCCAAAGAATTCAGACACGACATAAGAAGCAATAACAGATAACAGACAAAATCATCATAGCGTCCACCCCTGGTAACCCGCCATTTTTAATGTCCGATTTTCCCGGACATGGCCGCAGAAGTTCAAAAAACAGCACACAAACAACGCAATCTTACTGCTTCTGCAATTTAATCGCAAAACCGCCGCCTGGCGCAATATACATCTCTAGACGATCGCCATTACGTACAATCTTTTCTTCTATCACATATCCAAGCTGATGATCGCGATAATGTGCATCGTCAGAATCTCGATAAACAGTTGCAATATAATTAATCCCTGGCTCAAGAAAATCAACATACAACTCTACGCGACGACCTTCTTCATTTGTAACGCCACCTATATACCAATCATCAGACTCCCAAGCCTGACGCGCCACGACATAATAATGGCCAATCTCGCCCAATAACGGCAAGGTACGCTCCCAACGAAGCGGCACATCGCGGATAAACTCAAACAAATCAGGATACTTCATCTCATATATCTGCGGACGATCTGACGCCATTTG
>JAEETK010000054.1 GCA_016290315.1 Candidatus Saccharimonadota bacterium
CCGCCTCTGTCAACTTAAACAGGCCCTTTTGGCTCTTTAGTACGTTGGTTTCAATGCTAAGCCGGGAAAACTCTTCAACCTTGTATTTTATTTCATCCTTTATTCTATCCTCGCCAACTGATGAAACACTATTCCATAGTGCCTTATATTTGGCTAAATCCATTTGGGCGTTTTCCTTTTTACCCTTATTGCCAATCGTAGAGGGTTCTGCAAGCACTTTTTGACAATCTGCTATCTTCCTTTCGTAACCGGCCCTTGCCGATTTGTTTTCTTGCTTTAGCCAACGAATAGTATTACAATCTGTAATAACGTTCAAAAGGCCGCTTTCAAACACTTTTTCTTTTTCCTTATACAGTTGTTCATACTTAGACGGTAAAAGCGTTGTGCCGTTTACGTCTCGTAAAACGAGCGCATCGATAAACAGACTTTTTATGTCAGTACCGATAAAATCCATAACGCTTTCAAAAGTCACATCAAAGCCAAATTGTTTCATAAGTGGAATTATCCACTCATTCACAATACTAATTGTTCCGACAAATCGGCCTTTAATCTCCTCTTCGAGCCATACATTTCTATTCACAAATACTTTGTGAAACGCCTTGCTCTCGGGTACGTTTGTTTTCAATGGATTTTTCATATTTCTGTTACATTAAAAGGGTTTCCAACTCTCTAACTTTCTCTCTGATTTCCCGGACTGCTTCGGCTTTGGTGGGCTTTGCTTCGGCCTGTCTCTTATAGTAGCCGATTCGTTCCCGGATTTCCCGGACTTGGTGGGCTTTTCTTTCTGCCTTGCGCTGCTGGGCTTCGCGGGCTTCTACTGACGTGTCAGGGTATGCGGGTTTTGTCGTAACGGTAAAGTCGTAGATTCCCGTCATACGCTTAACGTAATACGTTATCTCTGTATATCCGTTAGTTTTCTTTTCCCTGCGCTCCACAAACGCGGGGTCGTTGTAATAGGTTGTGAAAACAAAGCTGCACCCGGTTATATCGCCGCGTTTAATCAGTTCTAAGGCTTCGTTTCCGTTGGCCGTGTTTGCGGCTTCAAACTCAAAATAAACGCCTTTGCTGTCTACTCTATAAGATAGTGTGCCTTTGCCTTTATTACTACGGGCCAAAACCTTTTGTCGGTCGTGGTACATAGTCATAATAATGTCGCAACTATCCAAAAACTCTTTTGTTACTGCGCCCGGTGTGATAATCTCGCGTTCCTCGCTTCGCTCTGTTGCGTCAAGTATCACCGACGGAACGTTAAACATAATTGCGTAACCGCAAATCTTACGGCCTTTGGCTTCGCCTGGTGCCGATTCCCTTACAAACAACTGCCCGGCTGTGTGTAGGGTTCTTGTTACTTTCTCGTTGGTTTTCATAATCTATTCCTTTAGTTTGTTAATCTCTGTTTGCAAAACGTTCAAATCACCGCATATTACTTTGGTTTTCTCCAATATTGGTAACATAAGGTTTGAACATTCCGGGTCGCTGTACTCTGCGGATTGCATTTCACTAACCGCGTCTGTAAGGGTTATTCTCGCCGCGATTATTTTCCCTGCAATCTCTTCTAAATACTCGTTCATTTGAACTACTACTTCTTCTTCCATATTCTCAAATTATTAAACGGGTGCTGCTGTTTTGTTGACGTTCCAATAGATAACCTCCGTACCATTGTCGCCATCATCTTTATCCATCACGCACTCCAATTCTACACAATTACCGTTATACAGGGTGTAGCCATACGTGCCGCCCGATGTAGTCCACTTATACGTTATTGACAAATTAGTGCCTGAATTGTTGTACACCAACAACTTTGTACCGATAAACGAGCGTATGCGGTCTTTCTGCGCGGCTGTGTATCGGCTTGCAATAGCGGAACTTAACAGGGGCAAAGAGAAATAACTTGCCGTGCCTGTTGACAATTCGATAAAAGAACCGCATTTGTCAAAATCCAATACGGTTGCTGTCGTAATGTCTGTGCGCTTGTAGTTGTTAATGTTGCTCGTAGTTATCTTCGTCTTTCCCTTGCGGACAAAGCCGGTAAATACACCGTCATGCTGATACGTTGTGCCTGTCAGCAAATCGAGTGCAAACGTGGGCGCAAAGTTCATTTCATCCAAAACGACGTTTGTAACCGTACCTGTCAGTCCTGACGTATTGTAAAACTCGATATAGTAAGTTCCTGACGCATTAGCCGTAAATACGCCGCTACGGGTTACGTCTGACGTACCGTTAATCATTACGGGCGTATTGGTTGCGCCATTAGAGCCGTAACGTAGGCGTATATAATAACTACCGCTTGAACTTCCACACTTACCCGTTGCCGTTAGTTTATAAGTTTTTCCCTCTTCCAACGTTACCGTGCCAATGTTCTTTGTCGTATCACTTGCGGCCAATGTGTACGGGCCTGAACCACTAAACTTTGTAATGGGGTCGCCTGACGGGTTGTTTTCGTTGAATAGTGAATAAGCGATAATGCCATTATAAGTTGCACCGTTATTGTAAACCGTGTTATCCACCATGCCGTTAGTGCTTATCAGCCAATCACCGCTAATAATGGCACTACCAAAATAACCGTGCTTGGCAAATAGTACGTTGGCCGCAATCATTGCCAATTTATCGCTTAGTACCCAATATTCTGAACCGCTATACGGGTATCTGCTTGCTGCCTTGGTGTGCGTTTTGATACACTTATAGTAATAACCGTTGTAAACTACAAAATCTTCGTAAGGCTCTTGGTTACTTTCATCGCCTTTGTAGAATTGGTAGCCTGCTTCCATCTGGTTCCAATCCTGCGGGCCACGTAGTCCGGGGCCTCTGTAGCCTCTTGGGCCTTGGCTACCCGTGCCACCGTTACTACCTCTTTCGCCGTTTTTTGTTATCTGTATGCTCTCGCGCACTCTTTCTACGCCGTCTATCGACAAAACGGCCACAAAAGCCTTTTCGCCCGCGTAGCCTGTGCCATTATAAAATTTAGTTGCAAACGTGCTGCCACTAACGGTATAGCCGCTATCTATGTTGTTAACGTTGGGTACTGCGTCCTGCGTATCATCATCTTTCAGGAAATAAAGCGATAAGTCGGTACGGTTTAATGATTGAGCGTAAGTATTACCGCCCGCGTTACAATAAACCTTACCCTTAATGTCAACGTAAATAGTTTCGGTATTCGGGTCACGGTAAAAAACGCTGCCCGCCAAAGAAATACTATACGTAACGGCGTTATCTCCTTTGTCGCCTTTATCGCCTTTGTCGCCTTTCTGGCCTGTCGGGTTTATCGCGTCCGTGTACTGCACCGTGCCGTCTGTGTACGTAATCTTTGAGCGCGTCCAAATATACTTGCCTGATACCCACGCGGGGGCCGTATTGTCTACCCACTGACCGCCTACCAATTCCGTTGCACTCGTAGACTGGTAATATTGTTCTACTATACTTGCAATACCTTTGCCGCTCGGAATACATACCGGGTTGCTGTATTGGTCTGTGCCGTCGGTATAAACTATATGGGTTCGCGTCCAAATGTAATGCCCGTTTTGCCATGCCGGGGCGGCTGTCTGCCATCCCGTCGTAGGGGCTACGGAATTACTCGTACTGTCCGCGTACTCAACGTCTGTGTAAGATATTCCTACGCCTTTGCGGTTATATCTTATTGTCCTGGTAACTGCTACTCCCATTATTTATTTCGCTTTTTAAATTCTAACGTCAATACTAATTTAGTGATGTCGTCTGATTCAAGGTAGCCAATTTCTAATTTGGCCTGCGGCTTGGCGTACTTTAACTTTTCAATCTTATTTGCAAGTTTTCCGGCATCGCCAAATCCTATACCCAATTTCTTTTGTAGGGTTTCCCTGCTTATATCCATAATCTTAGTCGTTAATTTCTTCTATTGCGTCGTATTCGTCGGCGTTGAACTCTGTATAAAGCGCGTCGGCGGTATCCATAATTACGTTTTGTTGTTCGCTGCTCATCATAAAGACTTTGCCCGCCTGGTTACTTTCGGTGTAAACGCAAAGGTCGCCGGAATCTATCACGGCT
>JAEETK010000055.1 GCA_016290315.1 Candidatus Saccharimonadota bacterium
AATTCTTATCCGTCTCCGCATCGCTGCAGAAGAAGGCAAGATTAGCGACCTAGCACCAGCCGAAAAACTAATCGTGCGAAACTTAACCGAAATGGGCCGCATCGCTCGCGCCTCTGACCTAGCGCAAAAAATTCTCAACCACGAAGCAAGCGCTGTCGAAAAAGCCAACTTTAGCTTCCTCGGCGAGATCTCACCAGTCTTGACTATCATCTCCGAAAACGACAAATACCACAACGCAATCGGCATCGCGGAATACGGCGACGAAAAAGCCATTCGCGGCAAAGTCGACGAAATCGTTGCGCTCGTAAAAAGCAATAAGAAGCCAATGAGCATCGATGAGCTCGACGAAAACCTCAACTATGAACACCCTAGTCATATTGAAGCAGTCGCACATGTTAGCAAGCTACTTTCCACTCTTAATGGCCAATGGGGACTTACGAAGTGGCCAACCGTTAATCCAAAGAATATCCGCGACAAAATCTACGTCGTGCTCGAAGAGCATAAAGAGCCAATGCATTTTAATGACATCGCCAGAGCGATTAGCTCTTCAGACTTCAAGCGTAAGGATGTTACTGTGCAAGCCATTCATAACGAGCTCATTAAAGATTCACGCTTCGTCCTAATCGGCCGCGGCATCTACGCGCTAGATAGCTGGGGTTATCAAAAGGGAACCGTATCGGATATTATTACCAAGATTCTTAGAAAAGCTGGCGAAGAGGGTCTTTCGCGCAAAGAAATCGTCAAACAGGTTCTCAAAGAGCGTAAGGTAAAAGAGACCACAGTCCTATTAAATCTTCAGAACAAAAAGCTCTTCACTAAAGTTGGCCGCGACGGCTATAAATTAACAAATTAAGCAAAAACCGACTAGTAGTAGAAACTAGTCGGTTTTTTAAATCCTTAGACTCGGCTAGTGTAGTTAATTTTAATATTCCTTGAAATATCCTTGTATTGTTTGCGAGGCACTAAATTCCATTCACCCAGTATCTCCGAAATACGCTCTAGTACATCTTCCGGCGTACCCATGCCATTCACTTCGCGGACCAATACGTCCTCCATGCTCAGCGCACGAATCATGCCAGTAATTGATCGGTCGTATAGATCCTCGCGCCGCTCAATCGCCGCGCGCGTATCATCGACGCGTTTACGTTCCATTAGTCGTTTCCAAAGCTCACCATGTGGCACGCGCAAGATAATTGCACCAGTTAAGTTAGATATCTCTTTATTATCAATCATCCAACGCACTTGACGATAGCTAGAAGGGAAGCCATCTAGAACTACCCGATTCGTACCGCGCGCATGCGCTCTTCGCATTACATCGCTCATCAAAGAATTCATCGTATCATCATCGACAAACATGCCGTGATCTAATTTATACATAATGTCTTTGTTATGCATGCTCGAAAGCATATCGCGCGAAGAGTACCACGTCCAACCATACCGACGAGCTAGCAGCTCGCCCTGCAGACTTTTGCCACTACCAGGAGCACCAAAGAGTGTTATCATACCATCATTCTATCATAAAGCTTTAGCTCATGATTTCTTTTAGCATTTCCTTGTACTGCCACTCAGCCAATTCATTTTCTTCATCAGCACTAAGTCCACCCGGAAGATCCATCGTAATATCGTCTGCGAGGTAAGCCTTCGCTACCATCATTCGATCCTCATGACCGAGGCCATCTGGTAGTGCACTATTCTCTTTACAATATTGCAACGCCGGTAACAAACGCGCTTCTAAATCAGGAGTAGGCTCAGATTCGACCATGCTCGCCGCGACACCTAGTACGCTTTCGCCAAGCTGCTCTTCTAGTGTCTTTTCTTCACCCGATTCGCCATTCTCGCTATCGTCGTAAATCATTTCGCTACCCTCGGGATAGCGACCAAGATCCATGTCGGGCTTCCGACTGCCAGAATCACCAACATCCCGTTGGTCTTCAACGATGCCCTTCAGAAAGCCGGGCTGAGGTTCAAAATCCTCCTCAACCTCCAACCCTTCATCACCCCTCTCGCTAGACCCTAGAAGCCTATCAAGTCTTCCTTTGATATCTTCCATCTCATCAAATACCGCTTGTTCAACATCTCCACTAGCCTCACTACTACTTAAGTCTTCTAGTGCTCTCTGTATATCCTCTATATCGCTGCTAAACCTTTCGGCACGTCTCTGACTCTTTTCGTCCACCTCTTTCCCAGAATAACCACCCTCTAAACGCATCTTCATAATGTCTTCATTCTATCATAATCCCACCGCCGTTTTTATTGCATTTATGTTAAAATAACAGTATGGAAATTCTTCGCTTTTTTATGATGCCAATCGTCTGGATTCCAATCGTCATCGTCCTAATTATTTTGACCGCTCGCAATTACCGCAAGGTTAATCGATTGCAAGTCCTTAATGTCGATAGCGTCCTTTTAATGATGGAAATACCTAAAGACAACGATAAAAAGGAACTAGCCGCCGAACAGCTTTTCGCATCACTACACGGCATCTTACGCGACGCCAACGAGTTAAAGAATTCAGGTGGCGTCCAAGAGCATCTGTCTTTCGAGATTGCTTCTAGCGGCAATCAAATCCGCTTCTTCGTATGGGTACCAAAAGTCTTGCAATCATTCGTAGAAGGCCAGATATATTCCCAGTATCCAAGCGTACAAATCTATCGCATGAAAGAAGATTACGTCGATCGTCGAGCCAAATATCCCGTCGCCTACAGCGCCGAAGTAGCCCTCACCGAAAATGAGGCACTTCCGATTAAAACTTTTGAATCCTTCGAAGTAGACCCTCTCGCCGGCATTACTGGCACGCTCGCAAAATTAAATCCAAATGGCGGGGAGGAGCTATGGATTCAAATCTTAACTAGACCGGTCGCTGATAGTTGGCACCAAAAAACCGACGCATGGGTAAAATCCGTCAAAGCAGGGAAGACTTGGGATTTCTTCCATCTAGATTGGCAATGGTTTGCCCAAATCATCGCCGCACTCTGGCGACCACCAGAGGGCGGGAGCGAACAGCCCATTAAAGTAGAATTATCCGAACGCGACAAAACCCGCGTCGCAAAAGCAGAGGAAAAAGCCACTAAACTTGGCTACGAAGTCAAAATCCGTTTAGTCTATGTTGGCCAAGATGAGGTTAATGCCAAGCTAAACATGCAAGCTTTAGTCGGCACCTTTAAGCAGTTCAACTCTACTAACCTTAACGGTTTCAAGATGCTTGGTGGCACTTTTGAGAAAGCCGCCCTCGACGCATATAAGGAGCGTCAATTCACAGATAACGGTTTTATTCTAAACATCTCCGAGCTTGCCTCCGTCTATCATTTGCCGCACACGAACGTCGAAACGCCGAATATTGTTTGGGCGTCCAGCAAGACCGCTGAGCCTCCCGCAAAGTTACCAATGCTCACTGGCGATCCTAGCTTCGACGAGAATATCTCCGCCTTCGGGCTCACGGATTTCCGCGGCATCAAGCATCAGTTTGGCATGTATCGCCGCGACCGTTCCCGTCACGTTTATATTATTGGTCAGACTGGTTCTGGTAAATCTGGTCTCCTAACCCTCTTTGCGCTTAGCGATATTTATCACAACCAAGGTTATTGTATTATTGACCCACACGGCGATCTTGCAATGGATAATCTAAAGTTTATCCCTGAAAGTCGTATCAAGGACGTTGTCTACTTCAACCCTGCCGATACACAATACCCAATGGCCTTTAATCCACTTGAGGTCTACGACCCAGAGCGTAAACCAAATATCTCCTCTGAGGTTATTGGCGTATTAAAGCGTATGTTCGGCGAATCTTGGGGTCCACGTCTCGAGCATATCTTGCGCTACACCCTACTTGCCCTTCTC
>JAEETK010000022.1 GCA_016290315.1 Candidatus Saccharimonadota bacterium
AACCAACGTACTTTGTTGTACCAATTATTTCCATTAGGCCCCCAATATTTCGGTTCATTCCATGGCGTTTGAGTAATAGGCCAAATATATTCGTCCATATCAAAGCATTGTACCCCGGCAAATACGGTAACTTCCAAATAACCGCCTTGCGTCGGATATGGCATATATTGGCCGTCGGCCATCTGCTTAAAACTATCGTACAACACTACATTTACGTTGCCTCTTCCCGGTCGGCCTATACATTGGCGGTTTTTCTTCCACCCGCAAATACCGGCACTTTCCCAAAGGTCGTTAGGGTCGTAGTATTCCAGATAAGCACTACCAAAACCGCCCTCGCCTGATACCCAACTGCCTTTGCAGTATGCCAAATGGCCTTTTGTGCCGCTTTTGGCTATGCTGCTGTTATCATAGTGGCAAACCGCGTTGCCTGCGCTATCATAGATATTAACGGCTATGGGTACAAAAGCGTAGCCCGTTTGGCCCTTTACGCCATCGTAGTTGCCGCCCTCGTTGCCATCGTTCCCCTCTGTAAAAGGATTGTAGCGGGCATCTAAGAGCATTTCAAGGCTAAGACGTACATAATACGACTTTTGGCCCTCCGACGATAAGGCGGGCAAAAACACCCGGTGCGTTCTCATAACCTCCCGTGCGCTTTCCTGCGTAACGGTGTTAAGTATGCGCTTCGGCCATCCCGTATTAAGCCCGCCGTGGCCTCCTGAATGAAACGCCCATGCAATCGCGGTACATTCCGACGGCCCGCCTACCAATGGCAGAATATGGCAATATCTCGCGCCCGGATTCAGGTAAGCAAGCCCTTTGCCCTGCGAACTTATAAAGATAGTAAAGTTAATTAGGTTGTAATCCCAATTACCATTTTGCCGGTGTTCCTCTGAATAATCAGGGTAGTAGCTGTAATAAGATGCTCCGGGGTCTGCAACCAAATTTACATCTTCTACGCTATATTCGCCGCCGTATTCCAATTCACCGCTAAGTAGTTCTGCCGACGAATAGGGCGAAAAGTTTACTTTCACGTTGTTAGCCACTTTGTCTACGCCCATCGTCTGCGTATCGCCATCCCACGTTATCGCCCGGCTTGCTGCAAGGCTATGCAAACCGTTTAAGTCAAATACGTAAATCACGCCGTTACGCTGTATCATACGTAAGGCCAACGGCTGCAAAATGCCCTGCACCACCTCTTTTAAGGTGCTTGGCTCTGCATCTTCATCGTAGAAATTTTCGCTACGGATAGCCAACGCCGCCAAATTCGCTTTCGTATTACTACCGGCAAAGTAGGTAGTGCAAAACGTGTCTGCGTCTAAGCTGCCGTAGTTAATGGTACTACGCTGCAAAGCATCAAGTAAAATAGCCTGTAACGTCTGCATCCCTGAAAGATTATACTTTAGGCGGTCTAATATGCCAAAGTCGCTAAACGTAAGCGTAACGACGTAGTAGCGGGCTTTCTCGTAAGGCTCTTCGTAAAACTCCGGGTCTAACGCGCCACTCCAATAAAGGGCGTTATTGCGGTAAACGTCCATACGGATTTTACCTACCTCGATAGTGTATAAATCTTCGTAGGCTCTATCGGTGGGGCTTTCAATGCGCAACGTGGCTTCGCTACCGCAAATCACCTCTTCTTTGTCGGTATGCTTCCAATCAATTACCAGGGCTTCGTCGGCCTCAAATGTCAGTTGCCCGACACTACCGTAAGCGGTTGCGGCCTCCTGCAAAATCTCTACGCGCCAAACTACACCGGCGCGGCTAAGAAATTCGCCCATATATCGTAATTGCTTGCTCATGCTACTTAACTTCTATTTTTGTGATTATACTCCTTTTCGATAACTCCTACCAACTTACGGCCCTCCAACTCAAAGCGGACTTTGCCGAAAACCTCACTTTGCGGCTCTATCATATCACGCAACTTATCCAATGGGGCTACTACTTCCGGGTTATTGCTTGCTCCGGCGTACTCGCCTATAAGTGCCATCGTAGGGCCTGACACTACGCCGCCCTCTGCAAATGGCATAAGGCCGATAGCCTGTACCATTGCGACGGCTGCGGTAATAAATCCGGCGGCTATGCCAAAGCCCGCAAACGGTATAGCGGCGTGGGCCGCGAAAAACATTGCGCTTGCCAATTCCATGTAACTTGCCGTAGCCGCTTTGTTGGCTATGATAACCGGGATAGCGGCGGCGGCTGCGGCTTCCTGTGTTGCTGCCTCTACGCCCTGCGCTGTGGTGGCCGTTACGGTGGCTGCACTTTCTGCGCCCTTGGCTATAGTGTGCGCTGTGGTGGCCGTCGTAAGCAAATCGACAATGCCGATAACGGTATTTATACCCTCCATGATAGATATAAAACCGTCCACTATGCCGGTTACGGTCTGCCATGCGTTGCCGTTGCCCTCTAAGGCGCTGCTTATGCTTTCTATACCGCTGCCAATACCCTTAATGCCGTTCCAACCATCTTTGAACGTGCCAAACGACGAAATGGATTGTTTGCGCCATTTCTCGTAGGTGGCAATCATGCCCTCTATTTCCCTGCGCTGTGTGTCAGTTACAGGGTTTTGGGTGTCTGCCAATACCTTTTGCAGTTCCCGGATTTTCCGCGTAAGTTCGTCAAAGCCGTAGCCCCGTACTTTTACCTTTAACTCGCGCCCGGAAAGTTCGTTTACCTCGGCTATCTCGCGTTGCATATTGGGTAATTCGATACCCAACTGCATAGTTTTCTTTTTGGCTGTCAGGCCGTCTATTATGGCCTGTGTTTTTGCTATCTGGTCGGCATCTTCTCTTTGCTGACGTGCCGTATAGAACGAAATAGCCGCGTCTATGTCCTTTAGGTTATTGGTCGTAGTCGGCAAACTCATTTCGTCTAACGCCAAATCCCATGCCTCTTGCAACTTATTCAGGGCGTTAATACCGCTTTGGGCCATGCGCCTTTGCTCTTCATCACCTGACTTTAACAGGCGGTTATAGTATGCAAGTTTCTTGTTAAGTTGGTCGTAGGTCTTTATCTCGCTGTCCTGTAAGGCGGCTATGCTCGTATCTTCCAACGTCTGTTTAGCGGCCTCTAAGCGGTCTATCTCTGCGTCTATTTGGGCTATACGCTCCTTACTTGCCGTCTTACGCTCGCTGCGTAGGGCCTGTAACTTCTTATCGTAATCGTCTAAGGTATTCAGTTCAACGGGTACGCTTGCCGCGTCTGTCATATCCTTAAACGCCTTAACTGCATCCTCGGCGGCTTTCTTCGCCCGTGCAAGGGTCATAATGCGCTCTGTATCGGTAACGTCGCATTTCTCTAACTCCTGCTGATAGTATGCTACGTTGTTCGTCAAGTCCTTATAGGTCTTGGCGTTCTCGATAAGGTGCTTTTCCTGTTGGGTGTTTTTGTTACCGCCTGTAGGTGTCGTTTGGGGCCGGGTAGAACTACCTCTAACCCTAAACTCCATCTTGGCGGCTTCGGCTACGGCTTTCTGCATCTGCTTTTGCATATCTGCCACCGCTGCCCGGTTATCGGCAATCTGCTTGTTTACTTTGTCTAACTCGCTTGTGCCGGGTATTTCCACCTCATGCCATCCCGACGGTAATCTTTGGCCGTTTACATCTTCTACAAATTCGGTTTGGGTGTAGGTCTCGTTTTTTGTGCTATACTTTTTCTTATTGCCTTGTTCGTCGTAAATCAGGCTGTGCGTTTCGGCCTCTTTCTCGGCAATCTGATTAGCAAGGCGACGGGTCTTTGCCTCAATAACCATTTGTCTGCAATAGTCCTCGCTATTGGCTATCAAAGCGTCGTACCATTTGGCTACGCTGTCAAAGTAGCCCATTGTGTCGCCGTAAGCGTCGTTAAGTTCGTCTACTATCTTCTTTTCTTCCTTGGTAACGTCTTTGCCGGTCTTTTTGGCATCTATCAGGTTTTTAAGTTTCTCCTTTTGTAGTGCCAACGTCGCCGCTGCATTTGCGCCCGCCTGGGTATCTTCATTTTGCGCCTGTGCAAGTCGCTTGGCCTCGGCCTCGGCCTCTTTCATGCTATCGGTGGCATCGTCTGTATTAGAAGCAAACAGGGAAATGATAGAAGAAACGGCGACAAAAGCAAGGCCAACGCCTGTAACGGCCATAAGACCCAAAATCGCGGCTCTCATGGCTATTGCCTGAACGGTGGCTAACTTTGCGCTAAACGTCCATGCAATAGTAGCCATACGGCCATAATAGATTTGTTTAGCCCAAAGGAATTGCACGGCGGCGGCTATCTTCGTGGCGGCGGTCTGTGCCAATGTTACTACGGTCATTGACTTAATAGCACCTGTAGCGGCTACGACTGCAACGTAGATACCTTTAATACCCTGCACCGTCGTACCAATGGCCATAAATGCCATACCCAATTCACCAACGGCGATAATAGTAGGCTCTATGCTTGCAAATAATTCGCCTATTCGCTCTTTTAAGTCGCCTATATCGTTGGCGGCTTGTTTGGCCTTACCCGCGTCTGTCTGGGCTAACGATTCGTTCATGCCGCCAACGGCACTACTTACAACGTCGGCTAAGACGGCGGCGCGTTCCTCTTCCGTGCCAAACTTTAAGATTTGTTCCTGCGCTTCGTCAAACTTATAGCCGTACCGGGAAAGTGCGCCGGTCTGTCCGCCCATGACTTTACCCAACATGGTAGCAATCTGCGCGGCTGATTCGCTCGTAGCGTTCAAACCGTACTGCTGTGCTAACATATCGTTCATAACAGGTATAAGCCTTTCCAAACTTGTTTTCTTTTCAAGGTAGGTGGCTAATTCCTGTGCGCCCGCTAACTGCACTTCGTCGCCGATTACGCCTAACCGCTGTTGTGCTGCGCAAAGGTCTTTGATACTCTGTATATCCTCTTCCCTTGCGCCCATCGTATTACGCATATTGTTAGCCAACTTTGTTTCGGCTTCGGCCTGTACGTTGTGGGCGGCTGTATAGGTGTGCATAAGCCCGGTAAGCTGCTGCAAACCTGTCAAAGCGTTTTGGAAAGACGCGCCAACTTGGGTAATCTTCAACAAATCATCCCTTAGCTTTGTCGATTCGGTACGGGCAATCTCCAACTCTTGCGCAAATTGCTTTACGTTGGTAGATGCGGTAACGATTTGCTCCTTACCGTCAATCGTCAATCTTATGTTAAACTTTACGTCTTTAGCCATTTTTAACGCTTAGTTACTTACTTATATCGTTTTTTATTCTTATCTTTGCAGCATGAAAGGTATAAGAAACATATTAGCCGCCGGGTCGCTCGTCGTTTTCGTAGTGTCCTTTGTAGCGTTTGTAATCTGTGCTTTCGCGGGTTGCTACGGTTTCTTATTGCACTCCGGGCTTACTGCCCTGATAGCCTTTGCCGTTCTTTTCTCTGTAGGCGATATGCGCAATAACGACGCTTACGTTAGTCATTGTCGGCGTTGCTGATTCTTGCTACCAATTTTTCAAATCTCGCTTTGCTTTCCTCTGCCGATAGCGGCTTTGGCTTGCCTTTTCGTGGGGTCTGCTGCTTTTTATCCCACGGTAGCGGGTAGACTTTTTGGGCCTTTGGCTTTCCTTTCAGGTGTGGCCGTAAGGTGGCCACTATTAACGCCCGTGTACGCTCCCATCTATCTCTAAAATCGGCTTCGCGTTGGTCGTGATACGCCTTGCAAATGCTCTCAAATTCCTTTGGGGTACACCGGCAAAAATCGTCAAACGATAGGTGTATGCAGCCCAACGCAAAGCCTAAATACTCTTCAATCCCTAAGTTTTTTTTTCTTCGGGTGTCTCGCTGTTTTCTGTACTGCCGTCGCCTGACTGCTCTTTGTTAGCCTCTGCCCACTCTGTAGCATCGTCGGGCGTTACGTTATCGGCAAAGTCAATCAGTGACATATCAAACTCTAAACCGTCTGCCTTAGATGCTGATTTGACACAACACCAAAGGTAAGTACAAAGGTCTGTGAAACTACCGGGGTCTATTTCTGTAACCTCTTTGCCGGTTTCCTGTTTGAAACGTAGCATAGCCCCCATAGTTTGCCTACAGGGGTACGCTACGCCATTGATAGTAATTTCTACTTTCTTGCTCATAGTCAGTAGGAATTAGAGATTAACCACCGGCCACTACCTTACCGGGGTAAGTGGTAGGTTCACCATCACTTTCAAGGTTAATGGTGTACGTTGCATCGTCTTGCGCCGGGCTTGTTTCCTCCAAACTGGTAATAATGAAATTACCATCTACGTAAGGCGTTGCGTCGCCCTCACGTTGGAAAGCCTTAACCGCAACGGGCGCGGCTGCGCCCCACAAAGCGGACAATTCGGCATAGCCGTTTTCTGCCTCGCCATAATAACGCAAACCCTCGGCACTGATAGAGATACTAAGGCCGGTCACGCCCTTGCCTTTCCACAAACCGGCTGAAATTCCTTGGCTTGCAGCGGGCTTTACGGCGCGGTCTTTGGTCTCGCTGTTGAAAGTAAGCGTGTGACTTGTGCAATGGCCAATAGCCTTGCCGCCTACGCTTAACAAAAGGTCGCTACCATTGATGTAGCCTGTGTTTGGTGCTGACATAATACTACTTGTTTATTAAATTTGTACTCTGAATGTTAAACACTGCACGAAAGCATCATTTTCGTAGATTTCTTCGCCGTCGGCCAAAGTGCAACTGCGCATTACCAAACCGTCTTTCTCTCCCTGCGAATAGTCCAACGCGGCGCGTACCGCCTCGGCTAATTCTACGCTTTCTTGGTAAGTGGCGGCGTAGCAATTTATATCAATCTGCACCGTGTCCGCTCCGGGGTTCTTTGCCTTGGTGGTGTTATGCTCCAGGCGTGAACGGCGGTAGGCGACGTAAGGCAGTTCGGCTTTGTCCGTTACTACCGGGAAAACCTTTTTGGCTATCGCCATAACGTCGGCATCGTTTATAAGAATGTCGCGTATAATTGCCCCTGCGCTTAATGATGTCTTTGCCATGATTCTATTAGTTTATAAAACCGCATTTTCTCGCTACTTTCTCAACGGCTACTCCCACTTCTGCACCTAAATCGCGTTCAACGGTTTGGAACATTTCGGGCGTTGCCCTGTCAAGAAAACCGTAAGCCCCCATCTGCCCGGTAGAAATTCCATCTTTACGTATGGTTTCAGTCCAATAGCGGGTTTTCCCGCTTCGGTGCGTTCCATAGATACCGTGCTTAACACGTACTTTCTTACCGCCTCGCTGACGTGGCTTTGTACCCTCTTCGGCCCACATAAGTACAGGTTTCTTAAAGCCCTTGCGGTTTTGGTGCATCGACTTTTCGCCCTGCCCTTTCAGGTTTGCCCGGTGCGCTTTGACGGTAATCATAAAGCCGCCGCCCTTGCTGTAGATGTGGCTACGTATGCCTTTATCCCAATCCGATTTGTTACCCTGTACTTGCATCCCGCTTGCACCTAAGTATCTGCGGGCTATACCCAACGCCTTTTTAGCCTCGGCGCGGTATGAGCGTTTCAGGGCGTTACGCATTTGCCTTGGCGTTAGTTCCTTGGCTAACTCGTTCCACTCCTTGCCGGTATATTGGTTTGGCTGCATACGTGTTAATGCGGTTTTGTCGTTACTTTCTCTGCGCTGTTACCCATCGTCGCCTATTGTCAGGTGCGTATAGCTGTCTATTTGTCAGGTTGTAGAGGCGTTGGGAAATTTGTAAGCTGCATCTTCGATTAGAGGTAATTAAGTTATTCGTGTGCCTAAATCGTTGGTGCGCCTGTGTGAAAAACGCCGTAAACTCTCCGTAGGTATCAGCAAAGCCAGATAACGCGCTATTGAACGTCTCGGCCTTAGAGTAGTCGCGTAGTGTCACCTGACTAACAGGCAAAACGAAATCTACGCCCTGCGCTACGTCGTAGGTAGCGGAAATCATATACTCACCGGGTACGGCGATAACGGGCTGCTGCACCATATCGGCCATAACTACGCCGTCGTAGGTGGGCGGCTGCTTTGCGGTTTCCCCGGCATACGCGCAAAGCGAAACACTAAAGATTAGTGCCAATGCTGAAAGCAAAATCTTACACTTCATAATTTGTTACTTTGTTGGGGTTATTGATTACTCGTTTACTCTCTCACAAATCAAAGTCTTAAACCCTCTGTCTATGTTGGGTTCTATGGCCACAACGGTATAGAGATACCCACCTAACTGCTGTACGCGCCAATTCTCGGCGACGGTGTGCGCGTCTCTGACGTTGAACATAACCCGGTAGTCCGGGAAATGCTCGGCCACTTCCTCGCTACGGTGTCCGCTGTGGTTTACGCGCTCGGCGTGTACGGTGGCGGTTTCCGTAAAGGTCGGGGTCTCTTCGCCAAAGTCGTTAGTAACCGTCGTAGGCTCTAACAGCGTAAGTTTGTATTTCATCCGTCCGGCTATCATTTCGCCAACTTTCTAAAGGGTTTCATTAAGGCTTGTAGTGCGTTTGGAACACTATGAAACTGCGCCTGTGCGTCGCTCTCACGTTGGTTATACCAATGTGTGCCAATGAGTAAGACGGCCTGTTTCAGTTCGTCGGGAAATTCCCCGCCGCCCATTTCGTCTAATTCCTCACGGGTGTGATGCGTGTAGCGGATAACGTGCTTTTCAGCGGCGTTTAGATAGTGCTGCAAAAGCGTATCGTCTGCCGTAAAATCATCCGCGTTGCACTGCTTCTTAAAGAGTTCCAAACTCACTACGTTAGCCATAATCTAAGACTTTTCTTTGTACGTTACTACCGTTGCTTACTCTGCGGCCTCAACGGTCACGGTGCAAGTGTCGGTGTAGGTCTTACCGTCCACGGTGATGCTTGCGGTAATCACGGAACTACCTACGGCCTTACCCTCAACCAAACCGGCGGCGGTCACGGTAGCCTTGGCAGTAGTGGCCGACGTGTAAGTTACGGATGCGGTCTTAGGCAGAACGGCGGCTGCAAGCTGCACGGTCTCGCCAACCTTAATCGTCTTGGCGTGGAGGTTAAGGTTAATACCCACTTCGTCGGATGGGGGCGCAACCAACTTGTAGCAAGCAAACGCCTGACTACGCAAAGTGGTAAGACTCCAACGAGTGCGAAGCGTCAACTTCATCATACCCTTGTCGGCCAATGTGAACGGGTCTACGGTCATATAAATCTTGCCGTGCTGATTAGCGGCAAAGTATGACCAAACGCCCAAACCGATATACATATCGTCAAGCATACCCGTAGCGGTGGCGTTCTCACGGATATAGTGGCTTACAAAGTACGGGTCGCCGTCCAACTTGCCGTCCTCAATGATAAAGCCGCCCTGACCCTTTGCCTTGGGCGTAGCCTTTAACAGGGCCTCGGCTTTGGCATCAAGCACCCAACAGAAACCGGCCATGTTTACACCGGCCTGAATTAACTCGGCCTTGGCCTCTAACAGGCTGTGGTAGTTGCCTACCAAAACGGCGGTCTTGGTCTGTCCGCTGTACGGGCCTTTGATACCCGTAAACGTGGCCTGACTGAATGTCTTGTGGTTCAAGAAATCCTGCATAGCCAAACGGAAACTCTCCTGTACGAAAGTCAGCACGTCAAACGTAGCGTCCTCGATAGAGGCAAACGAGACTTTGACGGTTGCGCCAACCTCGGCGGGTGCTGCCTTAACATTGTCGAAATTGATGTCCTGGTCTTGGAGTTGAACGGTCTCGCCAACCTCTACAACCTTCACGTTATCGGTAGCATACGGCCAAACCAAATTGCCGGTTACGCCGGTCTGCACCTTCATGCCTACCTTATCCCAAATCAGGCCCTCGGAAAGGCGGGGCATCAGGTCGAACACCATAGTTTCCATTGCCTCGGCGCTGGCTATGTTGTTCTTATCGTTCTCGTTGATAACGCCCAACGTAATTTCGCGCTCCTGACGCTTACCTGAACGGATGTCCTGCAAGAGTTCGCGGAACTGCGCGTTACGGCTCATAGTTACCTCACGGCCCTGCTTCTCTGCTGCCTCGTTAGCAAGAGCGGCGGCAATACGCATATTGGTAGCCTCCAACTCCGTTTTCAGTTCGCGGGCCTCCTTGTTGATGGCTTCGCGCTGCTGTTCGGTCAACTGCTCCTTACTTTCGAGTTTCTCAGCCAACTCGGTCAGGCGGGTGCCAATCTCGCGCTTGCGCTCATTGGCCTTTTTGTAATCAAACTTTGGCTTACTCATAATTGTTTTTTGTTTGATGGGTTAATACTATTTGTCTAATTCTCTTGCAATTTTGCGTAGTTCCTTAGCCTCCTTTTCGCGGGCCTGACGCTCTGCCTTTTCCCGCTTCTGCGCCTCTATCTGCTCGGCGGTAGGCTCTTCGGGTTTCTTGGCCTCTACAAACTCCCTAACCTGCTGTTCGCGGGCTTTAACCTCCGTGTCCTCGTAGGCGGGTGTGGCGGCTATGGTAACGTCGCAAATGCCCTCAATCTTCTTTACGTGGCGTAGATAAATCTTTGCGCCCCATTCGGTCGTTTCGTCTGTTTCCTCGTAGCTGACGCAATTTTCGCTATCATCCTCGTTAGTCCAATAGATAAACGACATTTCGGTAAGGTCGCCGCGTTTAGCCAACTCTAACGCTTTGTCGCCATCTACGGTATGAGGCATTTCGCACTCTACTTTCAGGCCGATAGCGTCCAAAGTCAGTTTAAGCGTACCGTTTCCCTTATCCCACCGGCCTAAGATGGCTTGGCGGTTGTGAAACATCGTAAAGTAAATGCGCTGTTCGCGTAGCATTTCGTCGGTAATGCAACCCGGCTCTAATATCTCGTAGAATGGGTAGTAGTAACCGATAAGCAAAGAGCGCGTACCAAACTTCATAGCGTAGCCCTCCAATATACGGCTTTCGGCTTCGCCCTCGCCTGTCTCTCTCAAATGCAGGGAAACAGGCAGTACCAACGTTCTTTTCTGAATTTCTTTCATGTTGTCTAACTGTTATTCGTTATTCTTGTTATCATCGTCTTTTTCGCCTGTCATTTTGCTACTACCCATTACGGCGGTATTCGTACTTAGGTAGATGGTATCGCCTCCCTCTACGGGCGGCTGATTCTCCATGCGGCGCACGTCGTTTATGCTGAACGTGCCGTTTTGTATCATCTTGCTTTCGTAGTTAGCCATTGAAAGTAAGTCCATAGAGAAAAGCCGCTTACGGTCAAAACTGAATGTGCGTTTGCAACACATTGAACAGCTCACCAACTTACGGTTAAACTCCGATTCGATGGAAAGCAAAATACCGTCAAGTGTCTGAGTAAGAAACGCGGTGTCTGCCTGTTCGGGTACTTTGTAGTTGCCGCCTACCATGTCAAACAGGTAAATGGGCGGTACGCCTGTAAGACGTGAAATTTCCAATACGGCAAACTTGCGCGTTTCCAAAAACTGCATATCGGTAGACGATAAAGAAAGTTGCTGAAACTGCGCCTGTCCGGGTAGGCTCGTAATGCCTACGCCATTGCGGAAATCCTCTCTTACGGTCTGTGCAAGTTGCTCTAATTGTTCATCGGCATACTCGCCAAAGCCCACTACCGATTTGTCGTTGGTAATAAAGCCCCTGACGTTACCGCCATTGACAAAGCGGTTAAGGGTCTCATTGTCGCCGGTAGCCATGATATTAAGGGCGCGGTTGCCTATCTTCCAAAGCGGCGTACCCCTGCGCCCGTTAAGGCTATTTGTCAAAATATGCAGTATCTCGTTTTCCTTGAACGTACCATAAACGCCGTTGTATTCGTCGGTTACGTAGTAAGTACCGTTTACATCGTCGAAGCAGCAACTTTGACGGCTTAATAGCACCAACTCCACTACCTCGCCGTCAATGACGCGGGGCCATACGTAAGCGTCGCCGTCGTGGAAAGCCCGCCAAACTAACTGATATTTCCAATCGTAGGCCGACATTCTGCTTTGCGGCTGTGTGCCTAACAGGTAATGCAAGGGGCTGGCCTCAAAGTCTACGTAGATACCATCTTTCTGTTTCATGTAGCGTAGCGGCAATCGGGCTACGCTCCCGGCTAAGATATTCAAAGCGCGTTTGTAGGCCATGACGTTCAAAGCACCGTCGCCGCTTACCTTGATAAGCGACGTAGATACGCCTACAACAGACGTTTCAACGGCGGTTTTTACGTCGCTGCTAACGGCTTCGCCGCCATTAGCGGGCGTTACTTCCCGCTGTTGTTTGCGCTTAAATATGCCTGAAAATATGCTCATATTTTTTGTAGCGGATATAATAACCCGTTACAAAATTATAGCATATTTTCAGGCGTTGCAAATGCGTAAAGGTGCATCGTGGTACACCTTGGCGCACTACGTCCTAATTTTGATTTTATTAAGATTTTTGTTTTTCGGCTACCTCTATTATGCGGTCACAATAGCGTTAATTTTCTCTGCAAACTCTATGGTAAAATCTGCGCTTACGCCGTCGTAATCAAAATCGTAAGGCACATCGGCACTACCTATCTGGCCTTTGCTGTTTAGTGTCAGGATAGAGCAAACGCAATCAAGGGCGCGGAAATCGTCGGCGTTATCGTAGAACTCCACAATAAAGAACTTTACCGTATCTTCGTCTACGCCGTAATCGTCGTAGTCGCTCTTAGGTATTGCCCGGCTCGTAGCCCTGACTTTAAGGCCCCGGACTTTGAACTTATCCGTACCAAAATCTACGGTCTTATTCAGGTAGGCGGCTTTCGCCTGGTCTCTGATAATACGCTTTATCTCGTTCTCGCTCATGGTGCTGTGTTTTGTAGCGGGCCGGTTACGCCCACCGTTACCTTATACCTTGCTTTTGATTTGCTCTACCAACTCCTTACGGCTTCCATACAAAAGCCCGCCGGTCTTTAGCCTCGCCTCGTATAGCGGGCGTTCCCGTAGTTCATGGGTATTGCCCATGCGCTCACGTACACTAACGCGCTTCCACGTTCCAACGGTACGCGGGCAAAAGGCCCCGGTCTTAACCTCTATATTACCATTTTGCTTTAGTGTCACCTTTGCCATAAGTTCCTTAGTTTGTGGCGGGGCTTGCGCCCCACCTGATTACTATAACGTGAAAATGCCTATACTCTTTACTAACGCTAAAACCTCTTTCTTAGTATTAAGTTGTTTGGGTATTTCTACACCGTTGAGGCTCTTTGCGTATTGCTTACCGTTGCAAAGTTCGTAAACCTTGCCGCCCAACGGGTCTTTACGTGTGGCCCATTGTACTGCACCGTAACGGATAGTCCAATACGAGCCGCCGCCAAAAGGCATATACGCGCCTTTGTCGTTGTTCCATGACCGGCAAACTCTCGCGGCCTCAAAGTAGCGTGTGCCGTCTGCGTTGTATAATTCCACCCGGTAAGCGGTATTGATACGCTTGCCTGATAACTCGGCCCTCTGTTGGGCTAACTGCTGCTGTACCTCTACGGGTAATTCTGAAAGTTTCATATCTCTTTGGGATTTATGGGCGGGGCTTGCGCCCCTGCCCGGTTAATACTTATCTTGCTAACTCCTTAACTAACTCTATATTCTTTTCAAGGTCGGCGTAGATTTTGGCAAAATACTTGGATGCCTCTACTACCTCTAACTTTATAACGTC
Source organism: Candidatus Saccharimonadota bacterium (assembly GCA_016290315.1). Classification (GTDB taxonomy): domain Bacteria; phylum Patescibacteriota; class Saccharimonadia; order Saccharimonadales; family Saccharimonadaceae; genus UBA2834. Next base: position 13,515 of record JAEETK010000022.1, read on the forward strand.
GCCCCGGCCATTCTTATACGTACCATTGTGGGCCTCGCGCTTTGCGGTCTGCACGGTGTCGAATACTACCGGGTGGCTACTTACAGGTGTCAGGACTGCGCCCTGATAACCCTTACCCTCACCTACGTAGGCGTAGTAGGTATCGCCACCGTACCCGGCTACTACGTAACCCTTGGTCTCTAACTTCTCTGCGATAGCGGCCTTTGCGCTCTCTAACTGCTCAACGATTGATGTCTTTGCCTCTGTCATAACTACCGGCTTAACCGTGTTGCCGTAGGGCTTAATAATTTAATCTGCTGCAAAGGTATAGTTTTTTCTGTACCCTTGCAAATTTTTAGGTAACTATTTTCTATCTATTAACATAATTTAGTATAGAAAACGCTATACTTTGAGAAAAAAGCCGTATTTTTGCACCAAAATTCAAATATTTGCAGAAAATGAGAATAAAACAGGTTTTGAAAGAAAAGCACCTTACCCAACCTGAATTAGCCGCCAAAATGGGCGTAAGCCTGTCAGCGGTTAAACAAATGGTTAAGGCTGATTCCTTAACTACGGCCACACTTGAAAAGATAGCCGGGGCCGTAGGTGTACCCATGTGGCAGTTAATCGTTAGCCCTGCCGACGTTATGCCCGCTACAGGCGTTACTATCAGTTGCCCGCATTGCGGCAAACCGTTAAAGATAACAGGCGTATGAGTAGCGAATTAGTGCAATACCGATACGATACGTTAGCCTCCCTGTATTGGATTCCTTGCACCGTTAAGGAACTCAACCAACGAGATTTTTGTAAACATCTGCCCGAATGGTATTTGCATGATATACTAAACCGGCTGCAACGTGACGGCCTCGTTATCGAGCGCAAAGATGGTGTTTGGAAAGCCGTAAAAGGTAAAGCCCGGAAAGAACTAAACAAACGCGGGTACGAAATAGACGAATAAAGACGGCGGGTTAAATGCCCGCCGTTCCTGTTATCGCTCATAAGAATAAAGTTGGCCCAAAGTCATAAGCATAGTAATAGTGCCGTCTATTTTGCGATACTGCGAAATCTTCAAAGGTTTTTTGTTTTCTAACCTATCTTCGTCTATAACGCAATTTGTCAGGCAATAGACGTTAATAGGGTTGTTGTTAAACACAATCTTAGGCGGTTCGTCGTAAGCAAGCATTTCAAACGATTCTACCGGCAAATTGAAATTGCCGTAAGTCTGGCTGTAAGGTATCAGCACGTTAGACGCTCCCGCCGTAGATAGGATATTAACTAAGTCTTTGGCCTTATAACCGTCGTAGCCTATGCGAATAATCTTAACCAACTTAGTACGCCGTAGTATATCGTCGGCAATCCGTCTAACGTCTATACGCTTTCCCTTGGTAAAAATCAGGTGGCCCGCTTCGTGCCATATCTTGTATAGTTCGGCGTTAGGATGCCCCTTTAACGCGCCAATAGGAAAATAATAGTCTGTGTGGGCGTAGAACTTCTTAGTTTCCTTGCTGTAGACGGTATAGGTTACTGCGCTAAAGTCATCGTGTACGGATAAGTCAAAGGCCAAAGCACAATCAGGATGCCCGGTTACGCGGTCTATACTAAAGTCACCCATCAGGGCGGTAGCATCTTCAAAGTTAAACCATGCCTTTACTTCGTTAATGGTAAAGATGTTAAGCAACTTAGTACGAAAAACCAACATATTTTCGGCTGATAGTTGGGCGTTGGCCCACTCTATTTCGTAATAGTCAGACTGAACGGTTACGCCTAAATGGGGCTGCACCTTTGCCCACGTCACCGGGTCGCCCTCTTCATCGTCTACATCAGGCATAAACAAATCTGCAAACACATAGTCGTTTTCGGCTTCACCCTCCAATACCTTTTTAACGCCCTCCAACTCATTGTAGCAAGGCCCGTCTACTACATCGCTTGCCGTCGTAATAATAACCGTTAGAGGGTTACGGCGCGGCCCCATCGAAGACGTTAGCATATTCTTCAGGGCTGCACCTGACTTGTTGGCGGTATCTTTGGCCTGTGAATATTCATCTATTATTGCCAACGATGCAAACAGGCCGTCTTTGGTGTCGGCTTTTGACGTAAGACATTGTGCCAAACTCTCCCGTGCCCTGTCTCTGAAAGTAACCGTTTCCCGGTTTATCTTGAAATGCCTTTGGCGCGGGTCTAAGTCGAACATTATATTACGTATCTCGTTAAAGCACTTTTTCGCCTGGTCGTAGGCATTAGCCCCTACATAGGCTTCGGCGTTATAATCGCCAAATAGCATATCGTCTACGGCCAAAAACGCCGCAAAGGTCGTTTTACTGAACTTACGCGGTACAAATATATAAACAACGCGGATAAGCCTACGACCATCAGGCCGGGCAAAGCCAAAAATATAAGCCATTTGGAACACTTGTACCGGGGTTAGCCGGTAGCGTTGCCGCCCTGACGTGCCGCTAAATTTCAATTTCTCATACAGGCGTATTTTCTTTTTTACCCGCTTCGGTTTCCATACCCATTTATCGAGCATTTGGAAAAAACGGCGTATCTTCAATAACTCGTAAAGGTTGTGGCCGTCCGGGTTATCTATTACGCTCAAAACGTACTCTGTCATACGCTTGTCGGTATCTGCAAGCGCATAACTATACTTTGTCAGGTAACTATCGCGGTTAGCCTGTAACTCGGCGGTTACGTCGGCTTTAAGCTGCCTTTTTTGGCTTTTCTCTTCTTCTGTCATTACTTACGCTTTCTTTCAGGTGTCAGTACGTGGGTAGGCTTTGGCACTTCGCCGCCCTCCCGGTTTGCTATCCATTTAGCCATTTTCAGGTTTATTTCTTTGCTCTCCTTTTCACTAAGGCGGTAAATACCCATGTGCCATGCAAAGAAACTTTCAATCTTTGCGCCCCGGCTTTCTCTCCAATCAGGCAAAAGGTAGATGTAATCACACCGGGAAATTTGCCAAAGGTCATAGCATAAGACGGCGGCGTAGCCTACCAATCTGTAAAGCCATTGCCAACGGCAAAACAGGAACTTACAGGGATTCACTACCCGGTAGCCTCTTTGCATCAAAATAGATTCTGCCTTTGCAAACCGGGCCAAATACTCACTACGTTCTAATTGGCTCATGGGGCCACTAATATATACTTTCTTCATAGTTAATCGTCGCTATCGTTCTTAAATTCGTTCATAAAGTCGGCAAAGCTATCGTTATCGGTTTTACGGTCTTTGCTGTCCGTGTTCATTCCCAATGCCCGCAACGCCTTTTGTACGTGCGTAGTCAGGTCTATATATAGTTTTTCCTTGGGGCTGATACTCTCCCGGCTGTGGCCCTCGCGGGAAATCTCTACGTTAATGACTTTGTGGCCCTCGCTAAATATTTCCTCTGCGAGCATTTCAGTACGTACCATGAGTTGCGCCGTAACGGTTGCTTGCATAGACAATTCAGCCGTATATTTGCCTTGCTTTTTGAGCAACTTAACGATATACTCCTTTTTGCACTTGATACGCTTCTGTATTGCCTCGGTAGCCTCTGCCGTACCCGCGTCGTAGGCCAAATCTACGCTGCTGCCATCCTTTGCCCGGTTTTGCTCTGAACGGTTGTTAATCTTATCCATCATCTTATCAACCGTCGTAGTACGCCCGGCGTTCATGTCTGCCACCATTGCACGGGCGTAGGTCTTGACAAATACGGGCACGGTAGCATCTTCGTTTAGGGCTTTCAGTTCGTCTAAGTCCATTGCCAACAGGGTTTCGTACCACGAAAAATATTCCTCGCGGCTGATTCCCTGAAACTGCTTTGCCTTTTCAGGCCCCATAAGTTTTTCCCGGTACGCCGGTACGCGGTTTTTGGGTCTGCCTTTGGGGTTGGTTATCTGGCCTTTCTTGAACTTTCCTTTTTCAAGGTTAGCCAAACTATTAGGGTTCATCTTACGTTTCGCCATATTCCTTATTTTTGCTGCTAAAATTTCCTTTTAAGCACGGGCGGTTCGTGCGCCCGTGCGTGTGAGGCTCTTAAAATGGCAAATCGCCGCCTCCTGACGATGCCCACGGCATATCGTCGTAGCGGTTGGATGCTGCCGTACCACCGCCACCGCTTCCCGTGTGGCCATTTCCTGCGTTGTTGCTCATAGCTAAATCGCATTTTTTTTGTTAGACTTTTCGCCTCCTATCTCCTGCCATAGTTCCCGGCGATTAGAAACTTTATTAACGGTGGCATACCGTTCTATGATACCGTCGTAGATGCCTACGTAGAAATCGTATAACTCCGGGTTTTCCTCTATCGTAAAAGCCTCTACGTTGCCGCTACTGCGTAAGTTCGCGCTACCGTGTATCACCATCTTACGGCCTCCGCGTGTCTCAAAGGCTATTACCTTAGTATGAACAAAGGCGACGGCCATTTGAAACTTATCGTCTATATCCAACTGCTTATAGACGTAGGGTATTAACTTGTAACGCTCATGGCTATAGAAATAGTGGCTAATCACTAAGTCTAACTGCTCTATCCAACCTTTCTTAATCAGGTTGTGGAAACTATCGACGTTGTTTTCAGATAGCGACAAAGTAGAAACTATCATGCGTTTGCAAATGCCCTTACAGGCTATTAAGTAGGCTTCTATAAAGTCGCCAAATATAAAGCTGCCATTAACCACTACGTCGGCGCGTTCCCCAAAGTCTAACCGTAATTCCTTTGCAAGTTTAACGGCGTTGTCGTAAGCGTAAAACCCTTTGGGCTTAACGTACACTTTCGGTTTCAGGTAGCGGGTTTCCTCTGAATACTTTTGTTTCCCGTTCACATCAAAGAAATTTAGGTTAAGGTCTTTCAACTCTAACCCAACGTCGCCAAAGTCCAGGCTTTGCAGTTGTATTTCTTCAACGGCCATAACCGAAACGTCGGCCTTGCTTTTTCTTCGTCTTTTTTCCA
>JAEETK010000003.1 GCA_016290315.1 Candidatus Saccharimonadota bacterium
GTCCATCGCACGTTTGTAAATTTTTGCCCCACCACTAAGCGGAGTGGCGCGCATTAAAACAATTGGCACTGCGGCGACGAATTCAACATTGCCGCTTTGAACAATTATCGAATCCTCAGCAGGAGAATAATAATAGAGTGCGTGATGGTCTATGGCCGCCTTATTGGTTGCCTCAATATCTTTTGACCCAGTATGAATAATCGCATGCGGACGTAGTCGTGCTAGAGCAATATCAAGGTTATCGTATTGACGTTTTCGCCACTCTTCTGGCACATATTTATCATTAGCTACTACGCCAACCACTTTAAAACCGCTGTCGGCCGTAATTCCTTGGAGTAATTGCGTAGTATTATCGCTATTGCCAACAATTACCGTACGAATAAGACCCATATTTCGACGCAACAAGAATTGGCGGATAGCCCGAATAATCGTACGCGTAATAATCAAAACAATAAAATTAAAAACAATTGCATAAATTGCGATTGTACGTACGGGAAATAGTGAGCCGCGCGTAACATATGCGGTGGCAAAGAAATCGTAAGTAATTATCGTCATAACGCCAATAATGGACGCAAGAAAAAGGCGCCAATACTCTAAGCCGCGACGCCTAAGTATGCGGCGCGAATAAAGCCCAAGACTCGTAAGAATAACTAGCCAGATTGGCAGTAAGAGAACATTCGTTAAAATAAAATCGCGAATCTCGGAAGTGAAATAGTATGGCCGAGAGTCAATATGAGTGCGGTAATAATAAGAAAATGCAAAAGAAAAGACGATTGCCAATGCGTCACCTATAATCAGGCAGATGCGGTAGGAAAAACCTGGTTCTTTTCTCATTTTCGATAATTATATCATTGTCAGAGGTCGAGGTCGAGTAGGTTGGCGGCTGCCTTCAGTGTGCGCAAATCATCTTCTAGACTTCGCCGTTTACTGTCGGGTAGTTCCACAATATCACCCTCTTCATTTTCAGACGGCTTCATTTTAGCTTCTAGCTCAGTTATTTTTTGCCGAAATAGCGTCTTGGTTTCTTTGTAGTCTTGAATTGGGATTACTTTCAGTGAGCGGGCCGCATTTGGCACTTTTTTTAAAAAACCAGCCGATACGCAATTATTAATATGCTCTGCTACCGCTGATACGGAGCTTAGGTCCATTGCGCGCATTATTTCCCTGTATGATGGCGAATAATCGTGTTCTTCAGTATATTGGTCGATAAATTTTAGCAAAATCGTCTGTTTTTTCGTCGGATGCTTCATATAATATATTCTATCACGGCTTTTTTGCACATGTTTTCCACATGTTTGTGCACATTTTTCAAATATTTTCCCACATTTTTTATGTCTTTTTCCACATGCCTAGCTTTTTGCACTAAAAAGCCGCAAACCCGAAGGTTTGCGGCTAAAACTATCATAAATATGAATTATTTTTTGCGAGAAACAGTCAAGAAACCGTTGCGTGGGTTTTCGTTAACTTCGCGATCCTCAGGGAGGTCACATGGAGTACCTTTTTCGTTCTTCTCAGTCTTGGTGAAGAAATAAATGGTCTGTGGCTTGCCGCCGCGAAGGGTTACTTCGGACTTGTGAAGGTAGTAAGTGACGCCCTTTGAGTTAGTATGTTTGTAAGCCATTTTTAAGCTTTCCTCCGTTAGTTGATACTCTTATCTTATGACCCCTGTTTAATGCTGTCAAGGGGTTTAAAGCTTATTTTTTACCGTTTTTAATACTATTAGTGATTAAGAATAAATAATGCGATAGTGCTAATGACCCAAAAGATGATCCGACAGACTATCCAGAATGCAAGAATGGCCGCGATTAATATCACCGCGCCAGAAAGACATGGATACCAAATGGGAGAGGCTATATCATAACGGTAATTTTCAGTATTTGGCAAAACCGCCTCAAGTTCCGTTGTCAATGAAGCCGAAGATGGATATTTAGCTAACTCATTAGTGTAACAGTCAAGGTAGCGCCTATCGTAATACGGCCAGCCGTAAGTGCGCGCTCTGCCATCGCATATTTTTGCAACTTTTGCAAAGATATTTCCGTTAGGATTTTGGTCCGTGATGCCTTTTTCTTCTATTTCGGCTTGTTGCTTAGCTATAGCCTCTTTCGCATCGTGGATGTAAAGATTTTCGAGATAAAAAGGCCCCGTACCGAATATAACCGACTGTCGGCCGTTCTCTTCTAGAATATTAAAGATAATATGCTTTAATGTAAAATTGCGCAGCTCGTTTAAGGAGGCTAGAATTCTCTCGTTATCCTCTTTTTCGTCCGCCGCAAGCACAGCCTCTCGTAATTCGCTCATTTTTATATGGTCAAAACGTAGAAAAGTTGCGCCCAAAAAGATTAACAAAATTAGAACCAGGATTAGCTTCCAGGTGCTGATGTGGAAGATTTTAGACAGAGCCTTCTTAGACTTCCTCTTTTTCGACACTCCACCCATAACTAGCTAAATTATACCACAATCCAACTAGCCAGGAGACGCTAGGTATCAGCTTGTCATCGAAGAACGCAACATCTTAGATGATGGTATACTACAAATATGAATGTTTATTTTTCAGGTATAAGCGGCACAGGGCTTGGTCCATTAGCAGAACTGGCTCAAGATATGGGTTTGACAATATTCGGATCCGACTTAAAGCGTGGGGCTATTAGCGATGAATTAGATAATCGCGGAATTGAAGTAGAATATGGTTTACAGGATGGCACTTTCTTCAAAAAGATTAATCAAGAAAGAGGCGTGAATTGGCTAGTTTACTCTTCGGCTATACCCGAAGATCATCCAGAATTAAAAGCTGCTCGCGAAGAAGGGATAAAATGCACAAAACGAGATGCTTTTTTGGCCGATTTGGTCGAGCAAAAAGGACTAAAAATGATAGCTGTTGCTGGCACGCATGGTAAAACTACAACTACTGCAATGCTAGTATGGGCGCTATCGCAATTAGAAATTCCCGTTAGTTACTTAATCGGAACGACTATTAGTTGGGGTAATGGTGGCCATTATGACAGCGCCTCGCAATATTTTATTTACGAAGCCGACGAATATGATAGAAATTTTTTAGCCTACCATCCATACATATCAGCAATTACCTGCATAGACTATGATCATCCAGATATTTACCCCACGGTCGGAGACTATCGCGCAGCGTTTGATAAGTTTATGGCACAAAGTGAAATTGTTGTTAAAAATACAACGATTAACAGCGCTATCACGCTTGTCGGCAGCTTACGCAGACAAGATGCAAGCATAGCACTCGAAGTAATTCAAAAAATTGCACCTAATATAGATTTTAATAAGATAGTCGAGATTTTAAATAACTTCCCTGGCGCTGGTAGGCGTTTTGAAAGAATAACGCGTGGCGTATATACAGATTATGCACACCACCCAAATGAAATTTCGTCAACAGTAAAGATGGCGGTTGAACTGAAAGAACGCGACAGATATGCTGGCCTAGCGGTGATCTATCAGCCGCATCAAAATACTCGCCAACACGAAGTTAAAGATCAATACAAATACGCCTTCGTTGGTGCCGATAAAGTCTTTTGGCTTCCTACATATCTAACTCGTGAAAACCCAGATTTACCAATCTTAACGCCGAACGAGTTATCTGATAATACCGAGACAAAAGAGCAAACTGAGGTTGTAGAACTAGATGATGACCTAGCGCAAAAGCTTCATCATCTGCATGACAATAATTGGCTAATCGTGTTGATGACCGCTGGCCCAGCTGACGACTGGTTGCGTAAACAGTTTGCGGAGTGAAATCACTCCTCTTCGTCATTCGACGTAATCATAAGATTATCGTCTGAAAGTGGATCTGGTCCGAAATCGTTTTTTGAGGCATTAATACGTTCAGACACTCGGTCGAGCTCTTCAATATACTCTGTTAAGGTTTTTTCAGTGATGTCGCCTTCATTGGAGTATTTTTCCTGAATATCATCATCCGTATTATGTTTCTCATCTTCCGATATATACCCTGGTCGCGAGCGATCAATATAAATATCACCTTTGCTGTAGAAATATAAGCTTACCGATGTTGTAATTAAGGCAATCATAATAGACCCCAAACAAAGTATTATGAGATTACGGCCGCCATGAATAGCCTTTTTATCTTTATCTTCTTTTCTACTCATCAGTATCTTCCTTTAATAAGTCGTCCCGAATAACTAAAACTGATTGGCGATGCTTGGAGATTATCTCATCCATGCGCTCCATACTCTTCGTTATATCTGCGCGCTTTTTGCGAGTTTTTTCGAGTTGTCGATAGAACTTAATTGGCTCATTCTTGCAATCCATATCAATTAGCGATTGTAATTCCTGAGAATACCCAATAAAATCATTGCGGAATCGCTCACGCTCGCTTTGAAATGCCGCTTGCTGGTTGGCTATATCCTGCTTCGCAATCCCATTTCTCATTAAGCGAAGGCTAAAGTTTGACATTAATCCAGAATAGATAGACTCATATTGCGTGCCAAGATAGACGCGACTTTTTGCGCCTACACTTTCAATTCGGCGTAGACGTTCCTTTATAATTGAACAGTTTTGCGAGATGGCACCAATGCGATTATCGTCAAGTTTAATTGCCGTAGCTGAAGTAGATGAAAAAACTACAATCATTGCGGTGAACACTAGACTGTAGTTAATTCTTTTCTGCATATCTATTATTGTAGCACGAGACTATTCTTCTGGCTCAACAATGGCGAGATGACAATCGGTGATTTGGTATTCATCAACTGCCGATGGTGAGCTCATCATAAGATCGACGCCAGAACCGTTCTTTGGAAAAGCTACAATATCGCGGATATTTTCGGTATTTTCGAGAATCATGAAAATACGGTCAATGCCAAAAGCGCAACCCGCATGAGGCGGTGCACCGAATTTAAAGGCAGCGAGCATACCGCCAAAGCGTTGCTCGACATACTTTTCGTCGTAGCCGAGGATACCGAAGACTTTGTACATGATTTCTGGATTGTGATTGCGGACGGCGCCAGAGCAAATCTCATAGCCGTTAGCGACCATGTCGTATTGATCGGCAACGATAGCAAGCTTCTCTTCGGTCGTATCGGCAGATTCGAGTGCTTCGAGGCCGCCTTTTGGCATAGAGAATGGGTTGTGGCCAAAATCGAGCTTATTAGCGCCGTCATCCCATTCGTAAAATGGAAAATCAACAACCCAACACAAGGCAACCTCGTCAGGGTTTTTGAGTTCAAAGTGGTCGGCAAAAGAAATGCGGAGTTGACCGAGCACTTTATTGACCTTTTCGCGCTTGTCAGCACCAAAGAAAACAGCGTCGCCAGCTTCGGCGCCAGTCTTCTTAGTAATGGCGTCCAATTCTTTTTCGCTTAAGAACTTGGCGATTGGGGATTTGATGCCGTCTGGTGTATAGGTAAGATAAGCGAGACCGCCAGCACCTAGCTTGCGAGCTCGTTCGGTGAAGCCGTCAATCTGCGAACGGCTTAGATCGGCGCCATTCTTAACGCAGATGGCTTTGACACATTCAGCCTTAGCAAAAACAGTAAATTTAGTGTCCTTGAGATTATCAGTCAAATCAACTAGCTCCATGCCATAGCGGAGGTCTGGATTGTCGACGCCATATTTCTCCATCGCTTCGACATATGGGATGCGTGGGATACTGTTTGGGTCGGTCAGAAGTTTTTTGCCACCAAAATCAGTCATTAGTTTGACAATGAGTGGCTCGACCGTTTTGCGAACTTCTTCGCCGCTGTCAACGAAAGACATCTCGAGGTCGAGCTGATAGAAATCGCCATAGAGACGATCAGCACGCGGATCTTCGTCGCGGAAGCAGGTAGCAATTTGGTAATAGCGCGATACGCCACCAACCATTAGTAGCTGCTTGAACTGTTGCGGAGCTTGTGGGAGTGCATAGAACTGACCTGGGTGTAGACGCGAAGGAACGAGGAAGTCACGTGCGCCTTCTGGCGAAGAGTTAGCGAGAATCGGGGTCGCAACCTCGATAAAATCGTTTTCTTCCATATAGTCGCGCATAAACTTGTAGTATTTGGCACGACGTGCGAGGCGCTTTTGCATGCTAGGGCGGCGAAGGTCGAGATAGCGGTACTTAAGACGGAGATCTTCGCCGGTTTCGACGCCTTCGTCGTGCGTATTGACCGGAAGTGGCTCGGAGCGGTTGAGGAGCTCGAGCTGGTCGACAACAACCTCGATGTCGCCAGTTGGAATGTTTGGGTTTTCGAGACCCTCGCCACGTTTGCGAACAGTTCCAGTGGCGCGAATGACAAATTCGTCACGGACGGATTCGGCAAGTTTGAAAGCGTCGGCAGTATTTGGATCAACCACGAGCTGAATGACGCCAGTGTGGTCGCGCAGATCGATGAAAATTAATCCACCATGATCGCGACGGGAATTTACCCAACCAGCAAGCTCGACTTTACCAGATTTGATAGTGAGATCTTTCGCTAATGCTCTCATATAGGTTGCTCCATTAATTATGATGATTAATAATGACTCGCGCATGCGAGCCATACTTTTAATAATTATACCATATTTGAGTATTAATAGCGAGAGCATTCACGATCTAAGTCGCGCGATTTAATGGTTTGACGCTTGTCGTATTTCTTCTTGCCCTGCCCGACTGCGATGGTAAGCTTAATATGACGCTTAAATGGATGGAGTTCGACAGGCACGATAGTGGAGCCGTCAACTTTGGCGCGCTCGAGGGCGGCAATTTGTTTCTTAGTCGCGAGTAGCTTAATATTTTCAGATGTTTCAGAGCCAAGAGTTAGGTTTAATAGCCAAAGTTCATGATTGCGAATTGTGACATAAGTACCTTTTAGCTGGGCGTGGCGATCGCGAATAAGGCGAACTTGGGCGCCAGTCAAAACCATGCCTGTTTCGATTTTATCGGACAAATTGTAATCATAGTGTGCGCGGCGATTGACAACGGCGGCAGGCTTTTTGACTTTTTTCATATTTGTATTTTAACACTTATTTGCTCTGACGACGAATCTTAAATGTGAGATATTTATGATAACAGAATTCAAAAAAGCTATATATTTTTGGCCCGATTAGCCGGATGAAAAAAGTTCCTAAATTTTGCATCGTTTTTTCGAACTTTGAATGCCATGTAGATGCATAATGGTGAATTGCGCGCGTGTTTTCGGTTTGACGCATTACGCCAGTACTGTAATGCTTTGGGTTGAAATATTCAGGTGCAAATACGGCAAATTTTTCATCATACACATGAGTTTTTCCATCAAGTTTTAGCCCATAAATATCCTCCGCATATATTGATAGGCTATGTACTGTACACATAAACGTTTCGTTGGTTATTTTCTTCGGCAGAAGCCCCTCATAGCGACGGAGTGTTTTTGCAATCCAGGCGGAGTGCTTCTTGGCGCCAAAAAAAGAAGTAGTAAACCAATATTTAGATTCCCAACAGGCTACGCCATCGTATTTAAGCAGGTCATCTAGGGGGCGCAGAAGTTCAACGTCGGTGTCCATATAGAAACCACCCTCATTATAAACCACGTACATCCGAATAATATCCGCAGCGAGTGCCCAACGCTTCTCTTTCATTGCTTTTGCGACTAGTGGGTATTTATCTAAGTCAATATCTTTTTCCGTCCAACACCTAATTTCGAAGTCTGGATGCATCTTTTGCCATTGTTCAATGTATTTTTTGTCTTGTTTTGGTATCGGCGCCGTGCCGACCCAGATGTAGTGAATCTTTTTAGGGATTGCCATATGATAAAATCATATCATGAAAATAGTAATCTCTACGGATGTGTATTATCCAATGATTAACGGCGTAGCGGTATTTTCAAAAAATCTAGCAACTGGCTTAAAAAAGCGTGGCCATCAGGTGATGGTTCTTGCGCCAAGCATTTCCGGCAAATTCTCGGTCGAAAAAGACCCAGATTATAACTTTACGGTAGTTCGCCTTAAATCTACTAGAATGTATTTGTACCCAGACCAGATTGAAAAAATCCCAAATGACAAAAAAGTATTGGGCATAAAAATGCCACAGCTTTTATATAAAAATGGCCTACACGTAAGCTATAATCCATACTCAGACATAAGGCGCGTTTTAGAGGATTTTAAGCCGGATATTATTCACAATCAAACGTCTGGTCCGCTCGCTTTGGCAATATTTAGATACGCAAAAAAACGCAATATTCCAATTGTAATGACCGACCATACCTACCCCGATAATCTCACACAACAAGTAAAGTTGCCTAAGTTTGCTAAAAAGCCTATAAATGCTGCAATGAATGCGTATTTTATGAGTTTTCTACGACGAAGCGAATATGCAACTTTGCCAACAAGACAAGCAATTACTGACCTACTGCCAAAAAATCATCATTCTTTTAAGGTCCCCGTTGAGGCTCTAAGTAACGGGATTGACTTATCGCATTTCACAAAAGGCCCAGCGAGCGAAGAGATATACAAAAAATATGCTATACCAAAAAATGTACCAATAATACTATATGTGGGACGAATAGATCCCGAAAAAAGTCTCGATATATTAGTCAATTCGTTCAAAAAACTAATAAAAGAAGCACCAAAAGCTCATTTAGTTATGGTTGGCGATGGGACCGCTCGCGAGAAACTCGAAAAAATGATTAAAAGAAAGAAACTTGGTAGCCAAACTCATTTCATTGGGCGAGTTATTGGCGATGATTTGTCGCAAATATATCGTACTGGTACAGTATTTGTAATCACGTCTAAAACGGAGACCCAAAGTATTGTGTTGATGGAAGCGATGGCTTCTGGCCTACCCGCGATAGCCGTCAATGCAGGTGCCGTTACAGAGTTAGTTAAAGATGGCGAAAATGGTTTCATATTTGAACCGGATGACACGGCTGGGATAGCGTCCGGTATTAACACCATTATTTCCAATAAAGAGCTTCGCGAAAAAATGTCAAAAAACGCACTAAAAATGATTGCTAAACATGATATCAACTACACACTTTCGCGCTTTGAAAAAATATACAACAATGTATTGCGGAGCCGTTCTAAGTAATTAGGCTAGCCAATAAAGTTAGATATTGCATTGGCGATTTGTTGAGGTTTTTCGTAATTAATCAAATGCCCAGAGTTGGGAATAATTTTGATTTTACACGCATTATCATCAGACATGCGCCGAATCAATTCCAATGAGGTTAACTTATCCTTGTCGCCAATTATTAATAAATTGTCCTTCTTTGACGAAATAATCGTCTGCGAACGCATGGATATCTTTATATCCGCCATAATAGAATTTGCCGACGAAAAGCGCCCAGAATATCGATAATGTAGCTCGTCAATTTGTTTTTGTTTATTTTTGTCACATGTTAGATAGTGTGATATACAAAAAGATACTACTCTACTTTTCAATAAATTGTAGCGGAGTTTATTTGGCAACAACCGCAAAAGGAAAATCAACACAGAGCATATTATATTACTGATTATTTGGCCAGTATGAGTTCGAAAAATTGGCGACATTAATATAATTTTTCGATTCACGTCATTTGGGTATTTTTCGACATAGTTAGATACGATTATTGAACCCATGGAGTGGCCAGCAATATATGGTTTTGTTTTTAATTTTAGCGATCGGACATAGTCGTGAAGCCACTCAGCGTATCCATCTAGAGTTTTATTATCTAGTTCCAAGCGAGTTCCTGATCCAGGCAAATCTGGATTTATTATTTTATATTTACTGGACAATAAGCTCGCAACTTCAATTAACCCGTGATGTGTACCGCGCATACCATGAATAAGTAAGATAGTTTTTCTCATAAGTCTTCTAGTATTTTACGCGCCTCGGATATGGTTTTGGTTTGCATTAACTGATCGCGTATTTCAGATGCGCCCGGAAAATTATTTATATAAATCTTAAAGAAGCGCTTGAGCGGATCGTATGGCGATAAATTATATTTTTCATACAAATCCAAATGACACTTCATAAGCTCAATTAGTTCTCCCCTGCTATGTTCACGAGGATTCTTTTCAAAACAAAAAGGATTATGGAATACGCCGCGGCCAATCATTATTCCATCTACGCCCATATCGATATATTTTTGCGCATCGCTCGGTTTTTCAATATCGCCATTAATGATTAATACGGTCTCTGGCGATATTTGATTTTTTAACGCAATAATATCTGGAACAAGTTCATAATGTGCGCCAACTTTAGACATTTCTTTTTTGGTGCGTAAATGCACAGTGAGCGCAGCGGGTTCTTCTGCCAAAAGGACCGATAACCATTCTTTCCATTCA
The DNA here is from genome assembly GCA_016290315.1 of Candidatus Saccharimonadota bacterium. GTDB lineage: Bacteria > Patescibacteriota > Saccharimonadia > Saccharimonadales > Saccharimonadaceae > UBA2834. The sequence continues at coordinate 10,234 of JAEETK010000003.1, forward strand.
TCAACACGCGTATAGCCAAGGCGAGTTTTTACAGATACTGGTAGGCCAGCTGTTTTTGTCATGCGAATTATTTGTTGCGCTAGTTCTGGATTACGGATAAGCCCCGATCCGCCACCGGTCGCAACAACGTGACGGTCTGGGCAGCCCATATTAATATCTATTGCTGAAAAATCCATTTCCTTCAGCGCCGCTGCAGTTTCCACGAACATTTCTGGCTTTGTTCCCCATATTTGAGGTACAATTGGTTGCTCAGATTCTTCGATTCGAAAACGTTCTAATGCGTTATGTCGCCCTTTCTCACTTGTATAACTATTTACATTTGTAAACTCGGTATAAAAAATATCTGGCCTTGCAGCTTTTGCGACAACTTGACGAAAAGCAATATCCGTAACACCCTCCATTGGTGCTAATATCGTAAAACCTGGTTTAAATTTTTTCCAAAAATCCATATTATTATATATTAGTTCATATTGACATTTTTTGTAAAGTGTTATATAATTGATTTAACAGTTGTTTTTCTCACTATTTTAAAGAAAGGTAGGTGATTATGCGTGAGAAATACAAGGATCCTTTCAATGATGGTTGCATTAACACTACTCTGCGCGTCACTGGTTGCATGCGCAGGGGCAACAAAACCGAATCAGCAGCAGCAGACCGTAAGCCAGCCGCCGACAGCTGAAGCTCAGCCCGAAGACAACGCGGGCGGCGTTGGTATTGAATCTCCGGACAACAGCAGAGCTGAAAAAGACAAGGAAGCTCGGGAAGAGCTTTATCCCGAAAAAGAGCCTGAGCATGGAGGCAACGTCGGTATTGAATCTCCGGACAACAGCAGAGCTGAAAAAGACAAGGAAGCTCGGGAAGAGCTGGAACGTCAGCAGGAAGAAGCCGAAAGGCAGCGCGAAGAAGAGGAGCGCCAGCAGGAAGAACAGGCATACTCTGGAAACGGCACTTATATCCTGAGTGACGGCACCGAAGTACATACCGAGCATAAAATCGAGGATTACATCGAGAGGAACGAGTATCGCGCAAGCGTAAATGGAGTTCCGACTGATCAGCACGAGTTTATTCTCGATGTTGGAAGACTGTGCTACGACATCTTTGGCTCTGGCGAGCTCGAAGGGGCAGCCGGTTTCGATTTTGCGGGCGGCGGAGTCGAATTCTCAGAGTTCGACGAAAAAAATCATCCACACGCAATTATCATAGAGGTAAGAGACGCCGACAACTATACTGCTTACTCCATCGTAAAGATGTTCGACTGCTCAATGCCGGCAAACTGGCTTCCTGACGATAGGCACACTATCAAAGTTGGGGGGTCATATATGCACCTGGATCTGGCAGTACTGCTCCTGTATGGGCTCGAGCAGGCGGAGACTAACCCTAGACGGGATATTTTTGCGGATATCTCGTTTGTAAGCAATTACGGTAGCAAAGACGCTCGACGTTGGCTGCCGTAACCGCTAAAAAACGCAACCATATTAGCCTCGCTACAAATGCGAGGCTTTTTTCATGCTGTGATTTTTTGATTCTTTTTGTCGCTTACGAAAGAGTTAATATGTATAATGCCAATTACATGTGTAAAGTTTTCGGTCGATTCAATGGTTAGTTCAACTTTTGGTTCTTGATAGAAGAGAGGACCGAGACCTTCTGGTTCATAATTCGCTATAAATATGAGTGCGTTCATTTGAGCTAAAACTGCGCGAGCTTGTTCTTTAGTTTGCCCGGTACGGCGAGCGATAAAGCCAAGCATCGAATTGTCTAGCGGATGCTCTTTTCGGTAATCTTCCATGTATGCAACGGCTTGATTTTTTTCATACACCCCCATGGCCACGCCGAGTTCTTGATCAAGCATATAGCGTTCGCATAAATGGTTTTCTTCGGTATCCTCGGTATAGTAAGACCCCAAGATTCTAGTTACATTCATAGCCTTGGTTATATTATTAATAGTATCAATAGCACCGCCAATAACTGGGGTAACACCTAGAAGTGCATCGCCAACCACAGATCCAGTATCCCCAGGGCTATAATTTGCTTCGATTGCCGGATCCGGATAACCCAATTCTGCACCACGATTAGCGTATTCCACATCACATTTCGCAATAAAGTTTTCATTATCTTTTTTAATCGGTGGATTAGGGTTATTTACAGGATCATAGTTATCGAATACGCCTTTTTCCTCTAGTCTTTTCATCATTTTCTCAGTATTCATACCCATCGTTGAGAAATCTCCCACATATTTAGGCATACAAAATGCGGATGCGTATTTAAAATCATCATTTAGGTAGTTTATTTCAGGACAGTCTCCTTCGGATATTAAAGTATCTAAAGAATATGCATGACTAGCCGGTGTCAGTGAAATTAGCGACTTTCCCGCAGTCGACATGAGCATAGCAACCTTCCCCATGATACTTTGCGTACTAAACGAAAGTTTACCAAAAGAGCGCACAAGCGAGCCCATAAATGTGTGCTCGGACGAGACATCAAACGGACTAAGCGTATACCTATCAATTCGCGCCTGCTCGGCGATGACTTCTTGTTTTGCAAGATTGTATGCGAGTAGAGTCTCAGGAGTCGCAGGTTGCATAGCGACATGCCTAGCTAATTCCCCCATAATTATTTCTGAGCCCCACATTAGCACAGCACTAGATTCAGGCCCCATCATGAATGATGAAAAATCTCTAGTCATTGCATTTACGGCTTTTGGCACCAAAACGTCAACTACGGCACCAACTATGAGTGAGATAGACGTTCCTAAGGCAACGCCGGCTAGGAGACCTAGTAATTTTGTCCCGCCAAGAGTTACCGCATCGCCAACCGCATCAACAACACCAGCGGCAATCCTAGCACCCGTACAAGCCTTGTAGCCAGTGCCGCCATCGATAGTGCTCATGATTCGACGAAATTGACTTGGACTAGTAATAAAAGACTTAACGATTGGATCCTCACTAGTAAGCTTTGAACCGCCAAAAACAGCAGCCATAGGCGAACTACTCATCATCGAACCCTCTACTTCAACCTCCTCACCCTCGCCAAATTTTAATACTTTTTTCTCAATCTTAGCAGCATATTGTGCAAATACATCAAATACCAAATCAAATCCGCCATCACCGGCCTGCATTCGCTGAACAGCCTCCAAGAAACGTAGTGCCATCACGGCAACCTGCGCCATTTCCATATTTTTTATCATGCTATTTATAGTCGTAGCGACAGTATAGAGCTGACATCCCCCGTTAACCAGAGTCCCTACAATACTAAAATCCATCCCCTTGCCGACTTCTTCTTCAACCATATCGCTAACTTTTACCTCAACATCATCCGGGGAGTCTATGTCTGTATGCGTACGGCCGCTTTCTAGGTAGTCCTCCTTTATTGGCTTATTATTATCATCAAGTAGAGTATTGCCGTCATCATCGACAGCATCTCTTTCTTCTGTTCTACCACTTTCAACATCACCACTCATCTTATGAGTGGATTTATCCAACGCTTCTTGAGAGTTAGTATCTACTTTTTCTTTCGTTTCATCGAAATCCTTACCATTGTTATCTTCTTGGTTAAGCTCATTCCGCGTAGCTCCAACTCTCCCCTTATATACCTTGGTACCCGTTTCTCCGTACGCTACTGGCACGCTACTGCCGACGGTCTTCATGCCAGCATCCAAATCCGTTGCAATCTTTGTATTTGTTGCCACTGCAGAGTCTAGATTATCAGCATCAACTTTAACTTCCTCGCCAACCTCGTTTTTAAAATACAGACTATCCTTGTCGCCTTCGCCTCTAACATCGACACCGGCTTGCGAGAGCTTGACTTTCATATAATCAGAGAATTTACTCCATACGCCACCCTTCGTATTTGTGCCACTCATTATCCCCTTGATTAGAATTCTGCTACGTACTTTGGCGGCAATTTCAACTGGATCGAATGCACTCTGAAGGTTACTTACCACGCCAGCCAGCATGGCACTTTGGCTACTAAAGAAAACACTCATACACATCGCTAATATAATGAGAATCATGCCGGCCGGTCCAACAACCTTAGCGGTATTTATTAAGCCGCCGTTTTTTCTTACATTTCTTGCAAAAGTGAAAGCGTTCCCCGATATGGAAGCTGCAACCATTTTAGCCGTCTGACCTGTGCGATTAGTCCACGTAGCGTCACCTCGACTAGAGCCATCTTTGTCAGATTGTTGATTTCGTTCACCCGCATCAAGAGCATCCCTCTCTTTCCCGGATTCCTGATTGTTATTGCTGTTTCTTCGGGGGTTATGCTCGTAGTCATAAATTCGGTGGTTTGCCCCGTCGCCAAAATCGACGTTTCCGGAGTCCTCAACCTTGTCTATACCGTGACCGGTATAATCATCATAATGACCACCATTATCCATAATTATCCTAATTATAGCATAAACAATTTGTAAATATCTAATAGGCACTTGCTTTTTTTATTAGATGATGATTAGATTTAAATAAGGAGTGCTATATTATGGCAAAAACAAAAATTCAAACAATAAGGTCAAATAAACACACTGCCATGATGATAATTGGTGGAGTTTTTCTTGTTGCGGTGCTTTGTTTTGGCGCTTTAGCTGGCGTAAAAATGGTAAGCAAGGACGAAAAAGCGGTAATTGAAGAGAGTGATATTAACACCGCAAATACGGAGAATGAACAAAAACAGCCGACTCCCGAATCGGATATTGACGAAAATTACACTACCCCAGGAAATGAAGCGAAGGCAAAAAATGACGAACTTGAAAAAAGACAACACCAGCAAGTAGAAAGAAATGAGTCTGGCCTAAAGAAAGCAAACGTATTATTACACGATCCTTATGTCGTAGGACAAAAAACAGTGATTAGTAGCACTATCACTAATATTGTCGAAACTGAGGGGACCTGTAGCTATATATTCACAAAAGGCACTCAGTCCGTAACGAAAATAACTTCAGTATTACCTAATGCAAAAAATACTGTGTGTGAAGCGGTAGTGCTTGAAAAAGGATCGCTCAGTTCGGGAGAATGGAAAGTAAGGCTTGAATATAAATCTAATTTATCGGAGGGCGTGAGTGAAACACAAACTTTTACAATTCAGTAAATTAATTGCCGTAGTAGCATTTTTAGCAGTATTCTTTGGGCTTGCTGTTAAAAATACGCCAGACTCTACCGCTATTAAGGCTACAGATTTTAAGGCTGGGCGCATTATTGATGATGGCGTTTTTTATAACTCGGGCAGTATGTCAGTAGCGGATATTCAAAAATTTATGGATAGCCACTTGCCAGCTTGCGACATGTGGGGCACTCAAAAAATCGGTTACGGCTATTACATAAAAGGTAAAGCAGTAGATCCAAATATTACTCGCGCAGAATATGCCAGAAAGATGCGTACCGAAGGTGGCGATAGTCGCTATCATGATGCACCATATGTCTGCATTAATAAGTACTACGAAAACCCAACTACGCATAAAAATAACTTCGCTACTAGAGGTGTAGCCGAAGAGGGAATGCTTTCGGCTGCACAGATTATTTACGATGCGGCAAAAGAATTCAATATTAACCCGCAAGTCCTATTAGTAATGCTAAAGAAGGAAAGTTACGCTTGGGGCGACGATTGGCCAACTAAAAATGAATTCGATACTATAATGGGCTACGCCTGCCCAGACAATGCGGCTTGTGATACGAAATATTATGGTTTTTATAATCAGGTAACCAGGGCAGCCTGGCAATTAAACTATTACAAAGAACATATTTATAGCTATAATTATCACCCGTTCACTACGAACAAAATATACTATTCACCAACATATTCTTGTGGTCAAAAATCGGTCTATATAGAAAATTATGCTACCGCTTCTCTCTATATTTATACTCCATACACCCCAAACGATGCGGCTCTTAGAAATTACCCCGGCACAGCAACTTGCGGTTCATATGGTAATCGAAATTTCTTTATGTATTTTAGCGAATGGTTCGGTAATCCGCTGCTTCCGAGTGAATATGAAAAAATAGAGGAAGCTTATGAGTTACTAGGCGGCGAAGAAAAGTTTGGGGCAAAAGTTGGAGCGGTCGGCACAAACAAAAATACTGGTATTTACTGGCAACAATACGAGAAAGGTTACGTTTTAGGCAATACGAAATATGGTTTTTATGAATCATCGGGTCCAATCCGTGAAGTTTGGAAGAGTTTAGGTTTCGAGGGCGGAAAACTTGGCTTCCCAGTAGATAACATAAAGACTAATGAAGAGACTGGAATTATCTTCCAACAGTACCAAAACGGCTATATTGTTGGTAGTGATAAAACTGGCTATTACGAGTCGATGGGCGGAATACGTGATTATTGGCGCAAGAATGGCTTTGAGGGAGGAAAGATGGGCTTCCCTGTTGGAAATATTGAAACCGACAAAGCCACTGGCGGAGAGTATCAAGCCTACGAAAATGGTATCGTTATAGGTTCAGCTAAGACTGGCTATTACGTAATTAGTGAAGAATATCTTCAAAAATGGTTAAAGAACCCGTCAGAATACGGCCTACCGTCTGAAGACGAGACTGATAAACAATTGACTTTACAAGCCGCCCTATTTACTAGTGATGGGTTCATTATTAGTGGCGACATCTATAAGAAATGGCTAAGTCTCGATCTTGGTAAGCCAATAGATATATTGAGAAGTAATGAGAACACTGGAATCTACTGGCAGGAATACGAGAAAGGTTACGTTTTGGGTAATGCAAAGTATGGCTTTTACGAATCATCGGGTCCAATCCGTGAAGTTTGGAAGAGTTTAGGTTTTGAGGGCGGCAAACTTGGATTCCCAGTAGACGACATAAGGACTAATGAAAAGACTGGAATTATCTTCCAACAGTACCAAAATGGTTATATTGTTGGGAATGATAAAGTTGGATTTTATGAGTCTACTGGCGCGTTACGCGAATATTGGCGCAGAAGCGGTTACGAGAACGGAAAGATGGGCTTCCCAACAAGCAACGTAAGAACAAGTGGTAATTATCAGTATCAGCAATATCAAAATGGTGTTTTGTATTATAATACTAAAACCAAAAAATACACTTGGTGAACTACTCAGTTTATATTCCATGCTTCCTAATGGCGGAATATAGGCTATATCTGTTAAAATATAAAGGAAATGCCTACATTAAAGCGTAAAATTCTGTTTACTTCTCATACGGCTAATTTTCATAAGTTCAATCGAGCCCCTATGCGGATGCTGCGCGGAAAACTTGAAGCTCCATATGATGACCTTAATATGGGTGGATGGAGCGTAGATTACGCAAGTGCTAATGAAGAAAAAGTATATGACGCCGATTGTGTTTTTGAGGTGGATTTTGCGCGCAACCCATTACAGATTCATAAGCTCATAAAATCCTATTCTCAGCTAAAAACCATATTACGCGAGAATAATTACGATGCAATTCATACCCATACGCCAGTCGGGTCAGTAATTACTCGTTTGGCCGCAAAATCATTGCGCAAAAAAGGTAATTTAAAAGTTATCTACACTTGCCATGGGTTTCATTTTTATAAAGGCGCGCCGAAGCTAAATTGGCTGATTTATTACAGTATTGAAAAAATGATGGCGAGATATACGGATTTGCTAATCACAATCAATACCGAAGACTACGAATGCGCAAAAAAGCATTTTTCTTGCCCAGTTAAATTAATTAACGGCGTCGGTATCGATACAACGAAGTTTAATACTAAACTAGGTAAATCTAAGAAATCATCTCTCAGAAAAGAAATAGGATTAAAAGATGACGATTTTACTGTTGTGTATGTGGCGGAGTTTACGAAAAACAAAAATCACAAAATGTTACTAGAGAGCATCGCTGGCCCTATGCACAAAAATAAAAATCTAAAATTAGTACTGCTCGGAGTTGGCAAGATGTTTAATGCAATGAGAGTTTTAGCAAAAAAGCTCGGCATTGATAATCAGGTCTTGTTTCTAGGATATCGAAACGATGTGCATGAAGTATTACAGTGTTGCGATTTATGCGTCTCCACGAGTATTCGAGAAGGCTTAGGTCTAGGTGTTTTAGAGGCTATTCTATGCGGCTGTAGCGTATTAATATCCAACAATCGTGGACATCGGGATATAGTGGATGGTAATAAAAAATACCTATTCGAACTAGGCGATAATGATGCGTTAGAAAAGAAAATAATAAAAGCAATCAAGAACCCAGAAGAATATAGTATAAAGTTTTCGGAAAAGTTTTCTTTACGCTCTTCCCTAGCGACCATGAGAGAAATATATGAGGAATTATTAGGATGAAAAATGTTTTACATATAGTTGGCGGTTTAGATCGCGGTGGTGCTGAAGCCTATATTATGAATACGTTGCGCAATATTGACCGCAAAAAATATCGCTTTATTATTGCGACTTTTATGGCGCCGTCGAACGGAGACAAATATGCATATCAAGATGAGCTAGAGACATTAGGTGTTGAAATAGTGCGTTTGCGCGATACTCGTTTTTCTAATCCTAGGGACTTTGAAAAACAAATAGAGCTGCTCGTTCGAAAACGAGGCATTAATATTGTGCATAGTCATATAGATTTTATGTCTGCCCTAACTTTGGCTGGAGCAAAGCGTGGCGGCGCAGAAAAACTGATTGCTCATAGTCACAGTACAAATAATACCAAAATGAAGTCACCTATTAAGAAGTTTATTTCTATTTTTCTAAAACGTAAATTAAACAAACTAGCTACGCAAAGAATCGGGTGCGGACAGGCGGCAGGAGAATTTCTATTCGGCAGTAACCCTTTCACTGTCGTGCCTAACGGAATAGATATTGAAAGATATAAATTTAGCGAATCTTTACGTGATAAATTGAGGGGTCAATATAAGATTAATAAAAGCACCTCTGTATGGCTAACTATAGGTCGTTTAGAAGAGGTGAAGAATCAAGAATTTCTGATAGATTTAATAAAAGATCACTTCATTGATTCAAATGAAATACTATTTATCATCGGAAACGGATCATTGCACGACAACCTACAAAATCATATCAATAATTCCGGCTTATCCAACCGAGTATACTTATTGTCAGCGCGCGACGACGTAAACGAGTATTACTCGATGGCCGATTTTTTCGTACTGCCTTCACTTTTTGAGGGTGTTCCGACGGTTGGAATAGAAGCACAGGCAAATGGTTTGAAGTGTATTTTTAGTGACAGGGTCGCAAAAGAAGTAGCAGTATCCGAAAATAGTCTATTTTTGCCACTTGATCAGGATATTTGGACGAAAGAATTGAAAAAGAAGCCAAAAGGCATTAAATATCGCAATAATCTTCAAGACGAATCAATTCAGGCATACAATATTAAAATGACAGTAAAGAAACTGGAAGAAATATATGACATTTAATGCATTCACTAGTGTAATTATTTATTTCTTGGTTTTTTCATTATCTACAGTATTGATGCATATAGGCAGTAAGAAAAAACTAAAAACACTAACCATTCTTAGTTTATTAATTATTGTTATTTTCTCAGCAATCAGATTTGAAGCCGGTACCGATACGGCAACATATCGGACTTTTTATGAGCAAGTTTCAACTTCTACTATCGAACGAAGTATGGTTCGCTTAATGAGTGGTGAAATAGAGCCATTTATCCTATTAACTGCTACGGTCGGCGGACTTTTAGGCCTCGATGCGTGGTTTATGTTTGGTATTTTTGCGCTAATTACTATATTTTTCTTTTACAAGACCTCGCAAAAATTAGACAAAAAATACTATTGGGTTTTATATGGCGCATTGTTGATAATGGCTTTTCCTAATAGTTTAAATACAATGAGACAAATGGCAGCAATGAGTGTGCTTTCTTATTTACTAAGCAATATTATCGATTCCGTAATTAAGAAACAGAGAGTGCATGTTACAAAAATTGTTTTATTTTCACTATTTGCGATTTCATTACATTACTCGTCCGTGGCCTTATTGCCTATATTATTAGTTCCTTATATCGTTAATAGGTTCGGATATCATAAAGCCTTTTATATATTCGGGTTCTTGGCGATTTTTATCGTCACACTCTATAAGCCCGCTTTATTAATATTAACTACCGTGCGCATCGTGTCGCAAAAGCATTACTACACATTCGTAGATACGAGCGGATCATTATTGAATTTCAATTTCTTAATATGCGGCTCATTAGCCCTCATTGGCGCATTGCATTATCGACATCATAAAAACGCTAACCCAGTAAATGAGCATATGTTACCAATCATTATGACGGGTGCCGCTTACTCGGCAATTGGTTTTTATTCAGGATATCTTGGGCGATTAGCTGATTTCTTCTGGCCCTTTGCAATATTTATGCTTTGGCAAATAATATCCGAGACAAAAGAACCTCCTTTAACTAAAGTAGCCACAATCTATGCAATTGCCGCAGTATACTTCTTGTTGGCTTTCGTGATATTAGGAACAAATCAATTAATACCATACGATATTATAGGAGGATAAATGGACAATAAAACAGTTGCGACGATTGTAGTGACATATAATCGCAAGGAAATGCTTAAAGAATGCATTGAAGCTTTATTGAAGCAAACATATAAAAAGCAGCAGATATATATTATTGATAATGCTAGTACGGATGGGACAAAAGATTATATAAAAAAATATATAGATAACAAGAAAGTCTTCTATTACAATACCGGCAAAAACTCTGGTGGTGCTGGAGGTTTTAATTATGGCGTACGCGAAGCGCTAAAAAATAAGGTGGATTATGCGTGGCTAATGGACGACGATTCTATTGCCGAAGACAAGAACGCCCTAAAATCCCTAGTCGATAAAGCCGCTTTCCTTGAGGATAACTTCTCTTTCCTTTCAAGCATTGTAAAGTGGACCGATGGAAAGATATGCCAACTAAATAAACAGACACTAGACGGCGCTTGGGATGTAAATTTTGATAAAATAAACCATGGTTTGATTCCGGTAAAAACCGCTTCTTTCGTTTCATTTTTTGCTAATATGCAAGTCATTAAAGAAGTCGGCCTACCGATTAAAGATTTCTTCATTTATTTTGACGACAACGAATATTCGCTTCGATTAAATAAGATTAAGCCGTCATACATTGATATTGATAGTATTATGATTCATAAATCTCCAACCAATCAAAGCTCTTCAGTGACCTATTGCGACGAAAATAAGATTAATCGTCTATATATGCAATACAGAAATGAAGGTTATATTTTGCGCAAACATATCCCGATGCGCGACCATTTCAACTTTCGCTATAACTATATATTAAACGTACTGAGCGTATTGCGTTTTTCAAAAAATCATAAAGCTAAACGAATTTGGTATTATACGAAAGGTAAAATAGCTGGTAGATTCTTTAACCCAAAAATCGAAATGGAATAAAAAATGGAGCAAAAACACGTCGGAACAATAGTAGTGACATATAATCGAAAAAATCTTTTAAAGGATTGCATCGAAGCGCTATTAAAACAAAACTATAAAAAACAAGAAATATTAATAATCGATAACGCAAGTACTGACGGTACAAAAGAATACATCGATAATTTAATCGACAATAAAAAGGTGTTTTATTTTAATACGGGCGCAAATTTGGGTGGCGCCGGTGGTTTCAATTACGGTGTACGTGAAGCATTGAAACGAAATTACGATTATGTTTGGCTAATGGACGACGATACAATAGCAAAAAATAATAATGCCCTAAAATCCTTGGTAAGTAAAGCATCATACCTAAAAGACGACTTCTCTTTCCTTTCAAGTATTGCTAAATGGACAGATGGAAAAATATGCAAAATGAATCGTCAGGTAACTCCGCCTGTTTTATATGGCGAACCCGATCTTTTAGCAAATGGCTTAATTCCGTGTCTAAGAGGAACATTTGTAGGTTTTTTCGCTAATATGAAAATCGTCAGAAAGGTAGGCTTACCAATTAAGGAATTTTTCATCTACTCTGACGATATGGAGTATTCGCAAAGACTCTGTTCCGTTAAGCCAGCCTACGTCGATACGGGGAGCATATTATTACATAAAACTAAGTCAAACCTCGGGGCAACAGCAAATGTTGCTCCTGCCGAAAAAATACATATGTCTTTTTATGCTCATAGAAATCACGAATATAATATACGGCATTACACAGATAAACGAGATAGAGTTTTGGATTATAGAAATAAATATTTATTTTTTATTTACATTATTTTACGAACAGCTAAAGATCATAAACTTAAACGATGTTGGTACTACACGAAAGGTAAAATCGCCGGTAAATTCTTTAACCCAAAAATCGAAATGGAATAACAAATAACCCCTCTAGATGAGGGGCTATTCTTTTTAAATATCTATATCTAATGCCTTCTTAATAACATCATCCATGTCATAATATTTATATTCAGCAAGGCGTCCACCAAATATAACATTTTCCTCTTCTTTCGCTAAATCACGATATTTCTCGGCTAGCTCATTATTCTTTTTATCATTAATAACATAGTAAGCTTCTTTTTTAGGATCATCCCAATCGTCTGGATACTCGTATGTAATCACGGTTTTTGGTGACTCGGTTGACTCAAAATGTTTATGTTCAATAACGCGCGTATATTCCACTTCATGTCCGGTATAATTAACTACCGCATTCCCTTGATGATTTTCTTCATCGAGTATTTGTGTATCAAAGCGTAGCGAACGATATTCAAGACGCCCTAGTTTGAAATCAAAATACTCATCAATCATACCCGTATAAATAATCTTCTTTGCTATATCTTTATATTCTGCTTTATTATCAAAGAAGTTAGTATTTAATCTTACCTCAACCCCATCTAACATACCCTCGACAAGTTTAGTGTATCCACCGATAGGTATTCCTTGGTATCGATCGTTGAAATAATTATTATCATAAATAAAACGCACAGGAAGGCGTTTAATAATATCGGCTGGCAACTCAGTACAATCACGATGCCATTGTTTTTCTGTATAACCTTTAATTAGCTTTTCATAAATGCTGCGCCCAACTAGCGAAATCGCCTGTTCTTCAAGGTTTTGCGGGTCTTTGCCGGCCATTTCTTTGCGCTCCTCTTCGATGCGACGCTTTGCGTCTTCCGGCGTAAAAACATCGTCCCAAATTTTGGCGAATGTATTCATATTAAATGGCATATTATAGATTTCGTTGCCAATGCGAGCTACAGGCGAGTTAGTGTAGCGATTAAACTCTACGAAAGAGTTTACGAACTCCCACACATCTTTGTAGTCCGTATGAAAGATATGGGCCCCGTATTTATGAACATTAATTCCTTCGATTGTTTCAGTATAAACATTGCCTGCGATATGATCACGCTTATCAATTACTAGTACCTTTTTACCAGCCTGCTTCGCTCGATATGCGACCGTGGCGCCAAATAGGCCAGCGCCAACAATTAAATAGTCATATTTAGCCATTATTCATCCTCCTCAGTTATTAATTTTTCCGCAATAGCTATGTCTTTACTAGTTGTTATTTTAATATTGTCAGTATTACCTTCAATTATATGCACTGTATGATTATTATCAACAAAGATTGACGATAAATCAGATATCTTCGCCAGCTCTTCGGCCTTATATTTTTTGATACATTCCATAAAAATTTGAATATTAAAAATTTGCGGAGATTCATCAGTATATAGCTTTTCGCGAGGAAATATCTTTTTAATATTGCCATCATCATCAGAAGAGATAATGTTTATTGCGAGAGGATTCGCGACGGAGATGGCTGGATATTTTTCGGATGATTCTATAGCATTTTTTAAAACCTTCTCATCGATGAATGGTCTAACCGAATCATGAATCATAAAACAGTCAGATTCTTCAGGGTGAAAGTTATCATTAATGAAGTTAATCCCGCCAAGAATTGAGTCAAAGCGATTATCGCCACCTTCGGTGATATAAATATTTTTATTAAGCTCATACTCCGAAAGCAAGTCAGCCAAATAAACGCAATAACTCTTATTGCATACGATTACTATTTTATCTATCTTCTCTTGCTCAAGAAGTTTCTTCAGAGTACGAATTATGATTGGTTGGCCTTTAATACTGATAAATTGTTTAGGAACACCAGTATTTCCCATACGTGTCCCCTTCCCACCAGCTAATAGTAATGTATATAACATGCTACTCCTTTATAACGTATAATCGTTTGCGTTAATTTCTTTTGACTTAACCTTTTTAATAAATTCTTTGTATGGAATTTTGGACGAAAAATACACGTCGCCATGCGTGTTCGGTGCGCGAGATGGCTTCATATAATCGCCAAAATGCTGAGTTAAAATTTCGTCATAAGTTAATGGCATACTGATTGTAGTATCCTCAAAAGGTACTTCTTTGAATTTATGTAGACCTTTTTCTCTCATATAGTCTACCTCTTTGCCATAATTCACACTCAATGCGCCAACTATACCATTACCGCAGCCATTATATTTACGTGCTATTTTTTCATATCTTGCAAAATATTTACTCGGTCCGCCATGAGCCCAAACTATAATACCAGCAAGAAGACGACGTATCTTTTCTGAGGCCTTATTAGTGTCGCGATAATAATTCCGCAACGTTCCGCCGATCATAAATAACTGGCGCCGTTGACTTTTGCGTAATTTATCGTCGGCTGGATATTCATCTAGTGGGAAAATGTCTATAAAAATACCCTGATTATAATTGCGATTTATGTCACTAATCATTACACCAGTAGTGTCAGAATTGCGCAATTGAGCATGACCGCGGAATAGCCTGTCGTTATAATCCGTTTGGAAAAAGTATGGCTCTTTGAATTCTGAATCAGCAATTTCACGAAGCTTATCGTAATCTGATCGCAACATAGCTAAATCAATATCATCATCCCACGGAATATAGCCTTTGTGGCGAATTGCGCCAAGCATAGTGCCGCCAAATGCAAAATATTTAAGGTGATGTTTTTTGCAAACTCGTTTAAACTCTTCAAGCATTTGTAATTCAATTTTCCACACGTCGCGACGCTCTTTGGTGACTTTAAACACTGCACTCTTACTGCTTTTCATAGTTTTTGCGCGACCTCCTCTTTCTTATCTTTGTAGTATAAATAACTATGCCTTGTATCGAAAAACGTTTTTCCATGCCCAGTACCCACACCTACAGTTTTTAATTTTGGCGGAGTCATATAGTCTCCATAAAGTCTTGTTAAATATTCATCATAATCTTTAGTTATTTTCGCTTCTAGATATTCAAATGGCACCTTGATAAAGTTTCCTTTTTTCAGCCAAGATGTTTTTCTTAACTTGGTATATGGCCTGAAACCAAGTTTGCCACACTCCATCGTGTCTTCGTTATTATGTTTTTGAATTAGTTTGGCGCAATATTTAATTAAATATCTAGGTTTAATAATAAACTGAAACATTTTTTTTGCCATATTTCCATCATCATGGAGGAATAGGCGACGTATAAAACTAATTTTATCTAGAAATTTTTTGCGTTTTGTGAGATTGTCTGGAACTTTATCGAGAGGAAAAATATCAATTGAAATCCCGCAATTATAATTATATTGAAGATCGACTTTAATTATAGCCGTAGTGTCAGAGCGGCGCAATTGAGTATATTGTCGATAATATTCCGGTTCAGTACGTTCATTCTGAATAAAATAAGGTGGTTTTAGTTCTTTTTTGGCATATTTTAGAAACTTCTCATACTGATCACGCATCAACGCTACATCGATATCATCATCCCATGGCACATAGCCTTTATGGCGAATCGCGCCTAATAAGGACCCGCCATCGAGCGTATAGTCAATATTGTGGCGGTCGCAAACTTTTGCAAATTGCTCAAATAAATCCAGCTGAACTTGCCAGATTTCTTTCATCTCCTTCGAGACTAAGTAACCATCCCTAACTTCAGATTTTAAAGAGAGCTTTTTTACTCTTTTTTCTCTCTTTACATTCATAGTCGTATTATATCAAAAGAGGTATCTAGCGTCTAACTATTTTATCTTTAACTTTTTGTATCTCATAGTCTAGAAAATGGTCATGAAGTATAAATCTTAGAACAATATAGTACACAACCACACCGCATACTATTTTCGTAGCAACAACAATAATCGTAGGTGACGACAATAGATTATTCAGAAGGAAAAGAACCAAGAACATAACTACGCCGGAAATAGAATAGTTAATCATAGGCTTAAATACGATTTTGAGCGGCATATATTTCCTCAATAGCAAAACATGCATAACGGTGATTACAATCTCTGCAATCAGAGAGCCGATAGCGGCGCCATAACTTGCTAAAATCGGTATCAAAATTAAGTTACAAACAATATTAACGGCGGCACCCATCCATAAATAAACGGCTGTGCGTAAGCGTTTACCGATTGGAATTAGAAATTGCCCGCTAATACAGTTGCTTATCGCTATAATGAGTATAATTGGCGCAAAAAGCGGCAACAAGGTTTGAACTTTCTCGTAACCTTCGCCAAAAAATATCAAAGAAAAGGCTGGCCCAACCGCAATAAGCCCAAACACCATAGGACACGTGATCATATAAATAAAATGAAATGATGCTTTTATGCGATCTTGTATCTCTTTCTTTTTTCCTTTTCCATATAAAAAAGCCATGCGTGGCGCAATAACAGCATTTAATGATGTAATTATTATTAAACAAAGTTGAATTATTTTATAAGCTTGTTCATAATAACCGTTTTCCGCTTCGGAGCCAGTAATGAAACCGAGCATAGTTTTGTCTAGAACTGTATATATAGACGTCGCAATTTGCGGAAGAAAATAAATGATTGAATCTTTCCAATATTTAAAGATGCGGATATCTTTTAGAACTGGCTTATTAATAATTTTAGGGAGTTTAAACCATAATAATATTGACGATAGTAAGAGCGAAACACTATTAATTAACACATATATCGGTAAATCATTACTAGTATGCACAAATACAAATATTGCCACTACGCTACATATTTTTATAAAGATATTGCGGACAGAAATATATCGATACTCTTCTAGTCCACGATATAGCCAAGCCATATCAGCAACTGCAGCCACAATATTAATAGCCATTATCCATTGAACGCCAGGATAACTGCTAAAGAATGTGACGTAAATAATGTATGCCAAAAAAGAGATAGTTCCTACGATGGCTTGATAAAAGAAAAGATCCCAAAAAATTTTAGAATATGCTTTACGATCATCTTGATGAAGGGCAATTTCGCGCTGACCGAGGCTTCCTACGCCGATATTTGCTAATAATACAAAGTATGAAACGATCGACAAAACAAAACTATTAATACCAATATTTTCAACGCCTAAAATACGCGACAAATATGGTATCGTAACAAAAGGCACAATTACCAATAATACTTGGTAGGCGAGATTATATATATAATTTTTCTTGACACTTTTTTGGGTCATAATTAGATATGCTTATACCTCTCGCGTAAATAAAACGACAATGGGCGCGTTAGTAAATAATTACTGCCAGCAACAATACGCGATTTTATATCTTTTTTGAGAACTTCATATATTTTTGGATGTGTTTTTTCTATATCCGTATAAAGGGTTTTAATATCTTGCGTCATGTTTTCATCATGAATTAATAGCAAAATGTCGAGATGATTAATTATTAAGCCAGTTATTTGACGCGCTAAATAATAGTTTACGTTTGGCTGGAGTTGGTCTTCTACATCCTCATAAAAATCCAACATTTTATCAAGCATTATGCGATGATTGACGCGGTTTTTGCGAAGTTTTTCTGGACTCGTACTCTGCCCTGGCATACCAACACGATATTGGTAAATGTCTAAGTCAAAATATATTGCTTTTTTAAGATATGGCGTAGGGAAAAACATATACTCAGCATCCGTATAAAAGCCTTTGTCTAACTTGACATGTTTTTTCATGATTTCCGTACGAAATATAGTGTGATGCATACGAAGTGGTGGGTTCCAATGATATTCATAATCACTAAAGTCAAAAACCTCATTTGGGGTCATGTCGGTTTTGATGGTAGGATAATATTTTTGTTTACGCTGATGAAATGGTGTATAGTTTGCAAATACTACATCTACATCTATCTTTTTCAGTTTTTTAACCAATTTAGTAAAATCTTTAGGGTTTACCCAATCATCCCCATCGACCATACGGAAATATTTACCCGTAGCGTTTTTAATACCATTATTAACAGTTGCACCAGGACCAGCATTTTTCTGTGTAATGACTTTAATGGACTTTGGATATTTTTTTGCATATTTCTCTGCTCTTTCGACAGTATCATCCGTTGACCCGTCATTTATAACCAGAATCTCCACATCATCAATAACGTCGGAATCGCAAAATGATTTTAGATTGTCTTCAATCATTTCACCAAGATTATAAGCCGCTACCGAAACGGATAGTATTTTTTCGGACATTATTTCTCCGTACTGAAATCAAATTTAATGAAGATAATCACGGCAGCTAGTGCAACCATCGCAAAAGTAGCAACAATACCCATGAATATATCTTTTTTCAAGTTTGTACTTGCAGCGGCTTGCTGGTCGATCTGAAGAATAGTAATTTCATATTTGTCAGCATCACTATATACACCATCGACTAATGAGCGGATATTTTCGCTTATTTTTTTAATATTTTCTACAGCAGTATCCGCATCGCTTTCAGTGTCAGTAATTGTAAAGACGCCTCGATTTGATTCTTTCACTTCTATATGGCTAGCAATATCTTTAAGGCCTATTCTTTCTTCGATAAGTATGTCGCTAGTTAGAATTTCTTTAAACTGAACGTATGGCGAAACGGCTGCGCCTTGATCCACTTCCGCGTTATATACCATCACCTTAAGGTTTGCTGAATAGGTGACTTTTGAATTACTAATATATATATAACTGCCAATTAGACCTATTACGGCAAATACAACTATTAAAACCCAATATTTTCGAAGATATTTTAGGTAGTTTTTAAAGGTAAATTTGTTTTCTGAATTTTTAATCATTTGATTAATCCTTATTCTTCTTTAGATAATTAATTGTATCGCGCATAGCATCATCAATAGTTAGTTCCGTATGCCAACCAAGTTCGGAGTTAGCTTTATGAGCATCAGCCCAGAATTCTGGTAAATCGCCAGCTCGACGCTCGATGATTTTATATGGCAACTTTTCATTGCTAGCTTTTTCAAATGCGTTAATAATCTCCATAACCGAAGATGGCTCGCCGGTGCCTAAATTATACACTTCTACGCCTTTCTTAAGATGATTTAGGCAAATTACGTGCCCTTTTGCTAGATCAACCACATGGATATAATCACGGCGACAAGTACCGTCTGCGGTCGGGTAATCATTCCCATAAACCGAGAGTTGGTCAATTCTACCATCCCATACGCGCATTATGATAGGCATAAGATTGTTTGGGATCCCATTAGGGTCCTCGCCGAGTAGACCAGATGGGTGAGCGCCAACCGGATTGAAATATCTCAAAAGAATCGCTTCAAAATCTGGGTTAGAAGTTGCGTAATCCTTAATTATTTCTTCAATAAAGTATTTAGTACGACCATATGGGTTAGAAATACCAACCCCAGTCTGCATAGTCTCAATATATTCTGGTGAATCTTGAACACCATAAACAGTAGCCGACGATGAGAAAATCAGTTTATTTACATGGTGATTTTGCATAGCTTTTAGCAGATTTATAGTGCCAGTAATATTATTATGAAAATAAAGAAGGGGTTTTTCAACAGATTCGCCTACAGCCTTGAGACCCGCGAAATGTAAAACAGCGTCATATTCGTTTTGGTCGAATACTTTTTCAAGCTCTTCGCTATCCAGTAAATCGACTTTGTAGAAATTTGGTTTTTTGCCAGTAATCTCTTCTATCTTGTTAATAACCGTGCTTTTACTATTAAATAAATTATCAACAATATCCACCTCATATCCGGCCTTAATCAACTCTACGACAGTATGAGAACCAATATATCCAGTACCACCAGTTGCTAAGATTTTATTCATATTTATATTCTATCATATCTGTATATGGTAAAATAATGTAATGAACAACAAGTCTATTGATGGACTTCAACGGAGGAGTGGGACAAAAACTGCGAGAATAAATAGTGCTGCCTCCAAGAAGCGCGCTACGGTAAAAACTAATAGCTCTCTTGGTGTTAATAAAAAAGTCACCAAGAGAAAAACGATCGGCATTACGGATGGTAAAAAGGACTTAAAAAAAGTAATTGCCGAAAACGAAAGATTAGATAGAGAAAGAAAAACATCAGTACAAAATGACGAATCAGTGAAGGAGTATCTGTCTGCTATACAAGATATAGACCCTACCGACCTAGTGGAAGTGCCTAGAAAAGAAAAATCTAAGGCATGGTATAAGGATAAATTAAAAAATAAAAAAGCAGATAAACCAAAAAAGAAACATAAAATTGCGAAACGTGTCGCCATAGCGGTAGTATTAATACTCGTTGTAGGGATTGGTGCTTTATATTTCTACCTAAACGATTTCGTGTCAACAGTAACCGATAATGGAAATATTCTTAATGTTATTTTTTCCGATCCAGATACTCCTCTTGAAAAAGACGAAAATGGTCGTACAAATATCCTAGTTTTCGGCACAGAGGGATATGCTATGGACGATCCAAATTATGACGGAGGCTTTCTTACTGACGCAATGATGATTCTCAGTATCAATCAGGATAGCGGTGACGTGAAGGCCGTCAGTTTGCCACGTGATTTAAAGATGCAGCGAACTTGCACCGCTACAATGAAGATGAACGAAGTCTATTGGTGTGAATATCTCGACTATCTCAATAGCTCAAATAAGACAAACGATCTGAAGAAGCAGAAAGAAGACGAAGGCGGTACAGCTCTCGCTAAAAAATTCGAAGAAGTTACTGGCTTGAAAGTACATTACCGCGTACATGTGAACTGGGCAGTATTAATAGACACTATAAATGCACTTGATGGCGTAGATGTTTGTTTCTACTATCAGAATAATAAATGCCCAGAAGATGTTACTGCAATTGAAGTATCCGACGAAAGAGGTCTATCTGAACAAAGCTACAACAAAATATATTTTGCCTATGAGACTAATAAGAAATATCACCTGGTTGGCTACCAGGCGCTAGAGGTAGCGCGCGCTAGAAACGCTAGTGGTGGTTACGGTGCTTTGAATGGGAATTTTAGCCGAGAATACTTCCAGCAGCGCATTATTGAAGCAACTGCGAGAAAGGCCAAAGAAAAGAAAATCACAATTGAAACTGTTTTAAAGCTAAAACAAACCATGGGCGATAACATACGAACAAACTTCAAGGATACCGAGCTGAAAACGCTAGTTAAGTTAGTAACAACCTTAAATACCGAGCACCTCGAAACAATTTCTCTCACGGAAGCGAATCTGTTAACGACGTCATATATCAACGGTATTTCTTACGTTGTGCCAGCTATGGGTACTTATGAGTACGATAATATAAAGAGTTACCTAAAAACTATAATGCGCGGCGAAGATTATATCACCGAGAACGCAAGCATAGTGGTATTGAATGGAACCGATGCCTCGGGTATAGCTTCAAATGAGAAGAACGATCTTGAAGATGAAGGTTTTACGGTTAGCCAGATAGCAAATTCTCCAGACGAAAAAGGATTATCAGACTTTGATGGCATTAAGATCTATCAGGTCGATGCAAGTGCTAAAAAGACCGCAGCAGCCCTTAAAAAGCGCTATAAGGCCGAAATGATTACGGAAATACCCGAATCATTAAAGATTTATGATTGCGACTTTATAATCATCCTAGGAAACGGCTACGACAATTAGATAGAATATAGTGTACTAGATATAGAAAGCCTCCCATAAAAGCATGGGAGGCTTTTGAAGTGATTAATAAGTCGAAAAGCGCGCACTATTTTATAGCCTCTTATTCTTTTAACACCTACTAATATATCCACTAGCATATACCACCATCATTATCTATGATTGGCTATCTATGAATTATTGTTTAATTTTACCCACAAAAACATAATAGTTTTAAACACCCCTGTTGATGTATAATAATTGATTTTTCGTGAAAATATTACGCCAATCTGTTAGTTTATAGTTGACAGCCAAAAAACAACCAAAATACTGTGGAAAACTATAATCTATTCCCTTCTATAATCGCTCATCAAAAAGCCCCGCATTAAGGCGAGGCTTTAATTGTCTTGTTATGGTTTATGATTCTTTCTTTGCAATATGAAGACGACGCTCGCGACCTTCACCTGTACTAAATGTCTCAATGTCGGAATAGTCGCCGGCATATCGATGCACAACGCGTCGATCGGCAGCGTTCAAATCAAGGATTTTTTCGCGACCAGTGCGACGCACCTCATCAATCCAACGCTCTGCTTGGTGCTCAATTTTATCAGCTCTTTGACGTTTATAATCGGCTATATCGATATTGACGCGAGTCACCTCTGCATTACGCGCAATAAGAGTCATCATAAGAACATGCTGTAATGCGCGGAGATTATTTGCATTTTTACCTATCAATAACGAATTCATACTGGTAGATGGGATTGATAATTGAATTACATCATCCTCTATAGTTGAATAAACCGCCACATTAATACCAAAGAAAGACAGAAGGTCTTCTAGGTATTTCGTCGCAAAACGAATTGATTCATCGGTATTCATAATTATCTCCTTTTCTTTTTATCCGATGCCTTAATTCGTGTGATATGTACTTTTTCATTTTTATTTTGTTTATTATCGGACGCATAGTGCGTCTTTTTTGAATCAATTTTAGTAGTACGATCATCAACAATGACGGCTTCTTGCGCTTCTTTGAGTTCTTTGAGGATCTTCTTATCCGCCGCAGCCTCCATTTCAGTATAATCCTGATTTAGGATGCGTTTTTGCAAGAATACTGTTATGGCGTTATTAAGAAGGTAGTATAGCACTAATGCGCCCGGGAGATTCATCATAATGAGTAGCATCATGAAAGGCATCATCCAAGTCATCTGACTCTGCGCAATCATGTTAATTTCATCTTGACTAGCTTCCTTACCTTCGGCCGCTTCCTTCATGATGTCGCGCATAGTACGGCGTTTTTTGCCATTTTTGCGAGCAGGATCCTGCTGGCGAGACATAATAAATTGCATTAGCGCAGAAAGAATGGCAAGAACAAATATAAATATCGAGCTAACTGAGCCGAAGCCGGCTGTAGTAGAGAGATCAATTGTGCCGAATAGTTTTGGCGCAAATTCTAACTTAGCGTTTTCGTCGCCAGATTTAACTTTATCTAGATATATGTCTTGCTGCGTAATAAGGTCATTAATATGATTCATGGGCTCTACGAAGAAATAAGCGGAATGTTCTACCGTATAAACACTATCGTCTCTAATATATGGACGAACCGCAACATTAATAGCAGTAAATAAGCCTATAAAGATGGGAAGCTGAATAAGAAGCGTCAACATGGAGCGAAATGGCTTAACATTTTTGCGCTTATATAAATCCATCATCTGAAGAGATTCAAGTTGGCGATTGCCCTTGCAGTTCTTCTTAATTTCGGCGAGCTCTGGCTGAATTTCGCGCATAATCTTCGTCTGGTGAAGTTGACGCTTCATTAATGGCCAAGTCAAAAGCTTAACTATTATTGTAAATAAAATAATGGCGAGACCAAAATCGCCAACTAAAGAATATATTACAAAAAGGATGTTTACGATTGGACGGACAATAATCATATCTAGAAAAGCAAACATATAACTCCTTTGACTCTTTTAATTATAAGATACTTGCCTCTTTAAGTAAATCTCTGATGGTTTTTTGAATTACCTTAAAGTCCATATCTAGTATTTCTTTTGAATAGATAATAAAAATACAGTCAACCGGTTTCTCGATCTTAGGCAGCTCCATACGAATAGCCTCGTATACGCGGCGGCGTATACGATTGCGGCCAACGGCTGACTTTAATACTTTTTTGCTAACAACTACCGCATAACGCTGTTTGTTACGGCTATTATTCGCAAAAACCAGGGATATTTTCGATCCCCGGATTGTTTTGCCATTTTGGTAGGTATATCGTACCCCACCCCTAGAATGAAAACGATATTTCTTTGATAACATTTATATTAAGCAGTTAGACGAGCGCGACCTTTAATGCGACGGCGAGCAAGAACCTTGCGGCCATTTACGGTTGAATTGCGCTTACGAAAACCATGCTCAACTTTGCGTTGGCGCTTATGTGGTTGATAAGTACGTTTTGGCATAAAATTATTCCTGACTGTATAATTATTGTTTTATTAAAAGAATTATGTCTATTATAATGATTTTTTACACATTTTTCAAGAGCTTTTCCACATACTCGCTTCCCTGTTTTGTGAGAAAATGGGGAAAATTCTTATCTGTTAGGGCTAAAAGTTATTAGAAAATATTATTTCGACCTGTAAAAACCTGTGGAAAAGTCGTATAATGAATCTTATAGAAAGGGAGGTCAAGTAATAATATGCCAAACGAATGGCAGACCGTATTGGATGAGATAAAGAACAACGTATCCGAAATGGCCTATGAGGCGTATTTTGTTCGGTTTAAATTTGTCTCAAACGAAAACGGTATTTTAACTACCTCCGTGCCAAACGTGTTTATTAAAACACAAGTCGAAGGTAAATTTCATAGCACGGTAATCGACGCTATTCAAAGTGCAAAGATTAACTTTGACGAATTAAAAGTTATTATTGACGGCAAGGAGAATAAAACAACTGTCAGACGTGCAGTAGAAATCCTTGATAACAACAAACCCGTTACAAATATACCAAAGCCCGCCACTACTAGTTCTGTAATCACATACGGCGACTCGAAGAGGTTTTCGACTGATAATAATGGTCTTAATCCAAAATTTAGACTAAGTAATTATGTTGTTGGTAGTAATAATGATTTAGCCGTTAGTGCTGCACACGCCGTGATTGAAAATCCGGGTTTACGTTATAATCCGTATTTTATCTACGGTGGCCCAGGACTAGGCAAAACACATTTAATTCAAGCAATAGGCAACGAAATTCTCGAACGTAATCCAGAGATGCACGTTTTATATGTTACTATTGAGCAGTTTTATCATGAATTCGTTGAGGCGATGCGCAAAAAGATTGATGGTTTTGCCGAAAAATATCGCAAAGTAGACGTATTAATCGTAGATGATTTTCAATTTATCGTGAATAAGGAAAAGTCTCAAGAGGAATTTTTCCATACATTCAATGAACTACAACAGCATGATAAACAGATTATTATCGGGAGCGACCGTCTCCCTGCTCAGATTGCTACTATAGACGAACGCTTGGCGTCTCGCTTAATGATGGGCGTTCCTATCGATATCCAAATGCCAGACTTTGAGACACGATGTGCGATTTTAAAATCTAAAGCAGAGATGCTAGGAGCAGAAATCGACGATAAAACTGTGGAATTCATTGCTGAAAACGTGCGAGATAATATTCGTAACCTTGAGGGGAAATTAAATCAAATATTAGCCTTGGCAGAATTAAGAGGCGTACCAACTTACGAATTAATCGATGATAGCTATATCGCACAGACAAGTACACGAGCGAAACGCAAAACTATATCGGTAAAGCAGTTGATTGATAAAGTCGCTAAATATTACGACTTAAGCTCAAAAGATTTATTAGGTACAAGCCGTATAAAAAATATTAAGACGGCGCGCCAGATAGGTATGTATTTAATGAAGGAAGAGTTAGGACTTAGTACGGTGGAAATTGGTCGAGAACTAAGTAAAGATCACACGACGATAATGCACGGGATAAAAGTTATAAAAACTAATCTAAAAACAGATTTCAATTTGCGCGAGCAAATAACGGATTTGAGGCAAAAAATTTATACAAGTTGATGAGATATGTGGAAAAGCCGTGAATAAACTTGTAGAAAAGATGGTTTAAAAGATGTGGATGCTAAATGTGAAAAAGTACAAAAAGTGGAATAATCCAAACTCATCGATCAACTTTTTTACACAAAGCCCGTCTTTTGCACGAGTTTTCCAAAATATTTTCGACAGGTTTTACACAAATATTTCACCAATTACACCCCTGTTAAATATGAGTTTTACCAGTTTTACACATAGAACTACTATTACTACTACTAATTTATTAATAATGGAAAAGGAATAAACTTTTAATTGGAGGAGAAAATGGAG
The DNA here is from genome assembly GCA_016290315.1 of Candidatus Saccharimonadota bacterium. Taxonomy (GTDB): domain Bacteria; phylum Patescibacteriota; class Saccharimonadia; order Saccharimonadales; family Saccharimonadaceae; genus UBA2834. The sequence continues at coordinate 36,359 of JAEETK010000003.1, forward strand.
ATTGAAGTATTACAAGACAGACTCGCTAAAGCACTAAATACCGTAAGTCGTGTAGCTGCAAGCACAAAAGCTGGGTTGCCAATCTTAAGTAATGTCCTTTTAAGAGCTGAAGAGAATCAATTAACATTAACAGCCACGAATATGGAGATGGCTATAGTTCAATACGTTAATGCGAAAGCAAAAAAGAACGGTATCATTACGGTACCAGCAAAGCTTTTAGCGGAATTTGTTTCTAACTTACCAAAAGATAACGTTGTTATTAGTACGAAAGATGATAAGTTGACTGTTTCGGCCGGCAAATATAAGTCTACAATTAATGGTATTTTGGCGGATGATTTTCCGGAATTGCCAAAAATCGATGAAAAAGAAGCTGTTATTTTTAAGATTAGTGTGGATATCTTTAAAGAGGCGGTTAATGAGGTAATAATTGCTTCTAGCAATGATACGACGCGTCCGGCTTTGACTGGTGTTTATTTTAATACTTTCGATGGGTCGTTATATATTGCGGCAACGGATGGTTATCGTTTAGCCGATCGTAAGTTTGTGGATGAAGTAAAGAGCGAAATAAAAGCTATTGTTCCGACAAATGCTCTGCAAGAGGTAATCCGTTCTATTTCGGATAATATGGATGAAATAGAAGTTCTAATCAACGATAGTCAAATTCGTTTTAGGATGGGTGAAATTGAGATAACTTCAAAACTAATAGATGCAAGTTTTCCAGATTACCGTCAATTAATTCCGAAAGATTGTTCAAATATAATTGAGTTAGATAAAGCGGAATTAATTAGAATGACGAAGGTTGCGGCGTTATTTGCGCGCGAAAGTGGCGGTTCGATTGTTTGTGAAGCAAAGAAAGAAGAAGGAAGCTTTTCGGTAAGTGCGGTTGCGTCGGAACTTGGGGAAAACTCTTCAGCTATGGAGGCGGTAGTTTCTGAAGATGGAAAAGTAGTACTTAATTCACGATATTTATTAGATGCATTGAATTCGACGATTGAAGGAAAGATAACTTTCGGCTTGAGTGGAAAACTAGCTCCAGTAATAATTAAAAATGCTAAAAATAATGATTATACGCATATCATTATGCCACTTAAAAGCTAATGAATATTGTTAAAATAGTTAGTTTAAAGAACTTCCGTTGTCACGAGGAATTTGATTTAGATTGTAATCGTCCGACGACTTTAATAATCGGCGAAAATGGAAGTGGAAAAACTTCGGTTTTGGAGGCTATTTATCTTGCACTACGTGGAAAAAGTTTTAAAGGTGTGGATAAAGAAATCCTAAAAAGAGAGGCGGATTTTTATCGAGCCGAGATTGAATTAATGGATGCTCAAAAAATAATAATACGTTTTGATGGCCGAAAGAAAGAATTTGAGATTGATGGAAAAAAGAGTCTAAGGCTACCGAAGAAAAATCGTTATCCGGTAGTGCTATTTGAGCCGGATGATATTTATTTAGTTGGTTCCTCCCCGTCGCGAAGGCGTGATTATTTTGATGAATTATTTAAGCAAATTAATGAGAATTATGGAGCTGCTTTAAGTAAGTATAATAAAGCTTTGCGTCAAAGAAACGATTTATTAAAGAATGAGATTGTTAGTAGAGATGATTTATTTTCGTGGAATGTGATGTGTGCAAATTATGGTGCGGAGGTTATTCGCCGGCGTGTGCATAATCTTAAAAAGATTAATGAAAAGATGACGGATATTTATAGAAATATTGCGAAGAATGGCGATGAATGCTCAATTAAATATATTGGGGCTGAAGTTGACGAAAATGATTATTTAAAGAACTTGGAAAACAATTTTGAACGTGATTGCGTGTTGGGGTATACGACTTTTGGGATTCATCGCGATGATTATGAATTTATCTTTAATAAAAAGAAGGCGGATGGATCAGCTTCGCGTGGTGAAAATCGTAGTATGATTTTGTCATTAAAATTTATTGAGGCGCAAATATTGGAGCAGGAAGTTGGCAAAAAACCAGTCGTATTATTGGATGATATATTTTCGGAATTAGACGAAATGCGCCAGAGACATTTGATTGATAATTTTAAAAACTATCAGATGATTATAACGAGTACGGCAGTACCGAGCGAGATGCGTGTAGATAAGAAATTATAAATTACGGAGCGAGGGAGTTTGCTGAATTTAATATATCCTGCGGAACGTTGGGTGTATTATCTTTGGTAAGCAGTGGCTGGGGTTTGGATATAATATGCCAATTCTCTCCTTTTTTCTTTAATAGAATACGATAGTGGTTGTATGAAAAATCACGATCGAAATCGTAAATATATAGAGTTGTAGCATAATAATTATCAATGAGGTTTTGGCCATTGGATATTGTGTATTTTCCAAGATTGAATGATGATTTTATGGTCTCTTTTGGTGTGGATTTTGGGGATTCATTATAAGTATCGAAGGGGTTTTCTAGATTAAAAGATATTTGATAATCTGTTAATTCGACATTTTTGAAGGTTTTCATTTTAGCGACAGCATCATCGAGAAATTCTGGCGTGGTTTTTATTTTAATTAATGGGATGTTATCTTCTAAATAAGTGTAACTAATAGAAAATAAGCTATTATTTATAGGCAAATAATTTAAAATTGGATACTGTTTTTTAATTGCAATACCCTCTTCATTCAAAGCTCTTCCCACAATGCCTTCCGCATTAGCGAATTCTTGTTTATGTAAATTTGCATACGATCTACCTTCGTCGTCGGTGGCGGATAATATTCCGACAATATAATGATAATCGTTTGATATCTCTATAGTGCGTTCAATACTACTGAAGTGATCACATTTGACTTTAACAGTATATGACCCTGGTTCTAACCAGATATTTGAATTATTATTTACTGGCACATCATTAAGTGTAACTTCTGCGATATATGGCGCATATTGAATAGTTGTTTTAATTTTATTAATACGTAATGTGAAAGTCGCAATAAAAATTGCAAGCCCGACGAGTAAAATGATGCCAAATAATATAAATAGTAGATGTGTATTATTGGCGATTCTACGAGTTGTTTTTTTCATTCCCCTCCCCTTATGATAGATTACTTTTAATTAAATAACGTTGGCGATTATCTATAAAAGCAATCTTAAATAAAGTATTATTACTAGATGTATTATTAGCAACGATATTTGTTTGGTAATTATATTTAGCGATGCGATAATTTGGTTTACGATACCATCTAACAGTCACGCCATTGCCGTGCATTAAATCTTCTCTTCCGGCCATTGGAGCACGACCTGCGCCGATTGTAGAATATGAGGCTGAGGCTATTACACTATCAAATCCAGGTATCTCGCCAACATATATGAAAGTATGTCCGCTTGAAAATGCGACATCGCCTGGTTGTAATATACTCGTATCGACCGCAATACTAGATGCGCTATTTAGAAGTTGCCAGCCATGTGATTTTACCCAAGCCTCTTGTGCGTCTGTATTCCCTTTTCCGTCATTATAATCTGGTTCAAGCCCGGAGTTTTGAACTAAAATAGTTACAAAACCGCCACAGTCTATTCCTGGTACGCCGGCGACAGATCCACCAACATATCGGCCTTCACTGATTGAGCGAGTAACTGCTTCTGCGTAGGCTGGCATGCGATCGTGCCATGGCGCTTCATGATATTGCGGCCAAGCATAGCTAAGAACTAGGGATTGGAATTCCCCGCTTACGCTACATCCATTTTCATTAGTATTTGAGTTGATAGCTTTCCAAATAATTTCCGCGAATAATTCGGTGCCGGCACCGTTGGGGTGGAACATGTCGGAATCTAAATACGTGTTTGGGTTTTGATCTACTGTTGTAGCCCAGTCTGCAATTATAATATTTTGGTTATTTTTGGAAAAAGTTTTAAATAAATTATTGTTTGAAGTAAATAAGTTTTTATTTTTACCATGATAGTTTGTGACAAAAACAATAGTTTTATTTGCGCCAATTGTCGTGATAGCTTCTTCGATACTTGAAGCGGTGAGATTGGCTGAGTTTGTTCCGAGAGCAAAAACAACAATATTTTTTAATTCCATAGATTTTGCTACGTTTATACCTTCGCTCCAAGGTCGACCGCTACGTCCATTTATATCTGAATCGGTAAGTTCTGGGAATCTTTTTTTGAAGGCATTATGCGATCTTACGGTGATAGAGTCGCCAATTATTGTGATGTTTTTACCATTTTCGGCATTACCATTCATGGAGCCAGCATTTTGTATACCTTTTCCGGCGTATTGGCTGTAAAATTCTTTAGCATAATCGCGGCGAGCTTTAGTCGCTTGATAGAGGCGGCCGGCATACGGTGCGTAATAAAGAATTTCAGAGCTTCCACCTACGGCGCGTTCGAATAAGACAAGGAAAATTTCCGCAGCCATTTCGGGAGTGTCGGCTTTCTTGATTTCTTCTTGCCAATTTAAATCTTTTTCTTCTAATGTGAATTCAAGTTCGACTTGTAGAAGTTTGTCGTAGTCGGCTTTTGGTATTTTTTGTTCCGCATCACTTCCCCAATATTCAGACGAAGTATACTTGCTAAGTCCAGCATCTTCTATTCTTCTAAAAAGGGTATTTCTGCGGCCGCCACCCCACTGGAATATGCCAAAATATGTGCCATTGCTAGATCTGGTGGGGACTAGGCCTGATTCGGCTTTGGCGTTTCCAAGGAGTCCAGCCGTTTGGGCATCATTAAAACCATGCTCGATAAAGAAGTTCCATATTTTCTCTGCAGAATCGCTACCTGCGAGTGTAGTAGCGCTAGTATTGCATTTATCCGCATTCCCGTCCGGGTTATAGTAATAAATGCCATTCTTATTGAACATATCTAGTATTTCTTCGCTTGGGGTAGCGGCGCAAGTTGAAGTAGCCAATGTTGCGGCAATAATGATAGAGGCAACTGATTTTAGAATAATGCGGATTTTTTTCATATAGTATAGTTCCTACGATCGACGAATAGCGGTTCAGTTATGACGGAAAGATAATGATTACTTGATATTGGAGTTTTTGTGAAAGATAGTTTTACTTCTGGTTTAACATAATCACCAAATGAATCACGCGTTGATGGGTCATATTGCGCTAATTCATTGGAATAATCTATATATTCGAGTAGAAAAGCAACATCGTCGGTGCTTAGTCCCGAAATACGCGAAAGGGTTCCTTTAAAACTATTATCAACAGGATGAGCTTTTTCGTATTGTTCTTGATAAGCAAGAACGGGATTAGTTTCATTGTCTTCTTGGCCTTGTATGTCGTATAAAATACGCATATCTTCAACATAGCGTTGGTAATATTTGAATTCGGAATCCCAACGGGGATTATCGCTGGAATTTATACAGTTTTTACCGGTTGCCCATCCTTGGTTATATACATCCTCTGCGGCGTTTACTACATCGATGATATCATTGACGAATGGAAGGTTGTTTACGACTATTCCTCCATCCGTCTGTAATGCGTTCAAAATATTAGCGTCAGTTACGCCCCATGGCGATTCGCGGTTTACGCAGAAATTTATAAATTTGGCTAGTTCGGAATTATCTTTAATGCCGCCGTTTTCGTTTAAGTTTGGTTCGATTGCGGCTAGATAACTAGGATCGTCTGGAGACATGTCGACAGTAGAGTAATCTGCGCTAACAATAGGATAACCGTACATGTCACACATGGTACCGCTAAGATTAGCACATTCACTATATTGCGAGGTATATTTAAGATCGTCATCTAATGCAGTGGCAGTAGGAATGAGCGATTTGGTGGCGCTACTGGCGACACGGGTGACGCTGGCCATTATATTAATTAGTGAATTTGAGTATGAAAGGTACGAAAATTTAGACATGATTGAACCAAGAAAAGTATTTGGGCTAGAAGCATCTAATGGGCTTCGTCTTAATCGGTCAATTTCTGCTTCTTGTGCAATGACGCGAGTGATTTGGCGATTTTGAGTTTTAATAGATTCTTCACTAGAAGGCATATATGCGCTACCTTGTGTGGCGAGCGAGAAATTGGCGGCGGCGGCTCCCTGCGAGAAAAGATTACCAGCTGGTATTCCTGTGTATGATTCAAAAACATTACTTGCAAACATTTTTGCAGCGTATGGTACGATAGCATTTATAATCCCTGCAATAATACCAGTAAGCGCGATTCCACCTATGGTCCGTGCGATAGCGCCTACTACAAAAGTTGCAAGTGCGCCACCTGGGATTGCAGTAGAAGCTAGTGAAACAATCGCAGAAGCGGCCATGATGCCCGAACAAACAACGTTGGTTCCGCCATTTACCAAGACGATACGTGTGGCAGCTTTTCTAATATTATCAAAGGAAAAAGGTTGAATTTCAGAATCTGAAGATAAAGTATTGCCCATGATAATTTTGGCACCAGATGATTCTAACATAGAACCAGTGTAGGCTTGCGTAATTGGTTCTCCGTCGTCTCCGACATATTGAACTTCGCTAGTAGTTTGTTGGGTCATTAAGTTTAGTGCTTCGTTGATTCCAGAAGCTTCTCCTTCTCCAGCCATCATTTTACTGATTGGCTCCATAAAACTAAGGAAGTAAGCGATTGATTGTTGGATTTGATAGGCAGATACGGCAACATTGATGAGATTTGCAATACGGAGGGCCGAACAGACCGGAACGCCGACTGATGATATTTTGCCGGCAATACTATTAACCATAGCATGCGCTTTTGATTCTGGCGTGGCGCCATCAATATTATTAATGTCAATATCTTCGCCGTTTTTTTGCTTTATCTCTTCGCCAGTTTCTTCGTCTGTACCAGTTCTAATTGTGTTAATTGAGCCATCGCTACCAGTGACGCGGCTGGAAACGGTGGATTGAAATTCATCCATGTCGGCATTTTTGTCGCCAGTGGATTTATAATTGTCAAAGATGTCGCGCGTAGCGCCTTTCTTTTTGTAGTATGCTTCTGATGAGTCGTCAAAAAAACCAGCTACACGCCCACGCTTTGCGTTATAATACGCCTCGCGAAAACTTGCATTCGACGCAAACTCGTCTTGAAATTTATCGGCACTAATAGTTTTGTCGCCGTATTTTAAGACCGTTTTATAGCCGAGAGGAGCTTGTCCTGGTTCGAATTGGTTATCTGCATTAATATGTCCAATTTCGATGCCATTTTTGGCTAGGCGATCTTGTAGATATGATGGGAAATATTTGTATCTATGGGCAAAGAGGGAGCCAATTTCGACCTGGTCGCCACCATCAAGCATGTAAGCCATAATGCGAGCATTACGAGGGCTGTAAGAAGTAAATTGGAGATCGGTTGCTTGTGTATAGAGCGCAGATATATGTGGGGCCAACATAGATTGAGCAGCATAAAAGAAAAAACCGCCCCCAAAAAGTACTGTAGTTATAGCACCGAGCGGAGCGACTTTTTTAAATAGACCGCGTGTTCTCCCACCCTTCCCTATCGTTCGATTTTTACCTCGAACAGAATTGCGAAATGATTGTTGCCCTTGAGACGAAAAGGCTTCGTTACTTTGGTTGCGTTCGCGACGACGAAGAACGTCGGAACTACTCTCGTGTGTTTTGTGGTTTTTAGTTTTATGTTTTTCTCCATCGTTCTGGATTGGCTTTGAGGCATTTTTTTCACCATCAGAAAGTTCTTTAAGAATATTCGATGGGCGAATATCCGGCTCCTCCATACCATTGTATGGATCAAGGGGTGTGCGGTATTGTTCTTTTTTTGGTGTGGAGACCATAGATAATTATATTTTACAACATTTTTCTTAAAATGTCGAATCGTTCAGCGGATTATGAAAGGGTTATTTTTTTAGTTTCAGTTGGGTTGGTAGTAATTAGGTCTTCTTCGGTATTTGATGCGACTATTTGAATATGTACGTGATTCTGACCAGCAAAGAAGAGACCTTGTCCGACTGGGAAATTTGAAAGACGTTTACGTTCCTCGTCGGTGAGTTTGAAGACGTCAGAAAGAACATCGACGGCGGATGCAGACTGTTTTAATAGAAGCTGCATGGATGAGTTTGCGACGATGGCGCGACCCATCTTTGATGACATGAAATCCTCGACGTCCTGCGTAATAGTTGTGAGACCGAGATAATATTTACGAGCACGTTTCGCAAGGCTGAATAGGAAGTTGGCTGAGTCTTCATATTTCATAAGCTGCCAAGCCTCATCTACGAGGAGGAGGCGACGTTTTTGTTCGGCGCGAACAATGTTCCAAATATGCGAGAGGACGATATACATAGCGACTGGGCGAAGCTCATCTTCAAGATCGCGAATATTGAATACAGCCATCTGGTTATTGATGTCGATATTTGATTGTTGAGAGAAAATACCCGCGAAGCTACCAGTTGTATATTTACGTAGACGCTGTGCGAGGCTTGGGCCAGAACCGCCCATATGCAGTAGGGTGTCAAATAGGTTCATGATAGTCGGTGGAACGGCGGTGTGAGTTAATGGGTCATTCGTGATGCCGGCGCGAGCATAGGTATCAATGAGCGCCTGATCAAGGTCAGCCTCTTCAGTTGGCGAAAGGCCAGCGCCGTTTCCTAACATGAGACGGAAGAGGCCATGGAGTGTGACAAGGTTAGCGCGAAGTGCGTCGTTAGCATCTTCTGCGTCGACTACTTTTGGAAGGTCGAATGGATTGATGCGAACGTCAGAGTTAAGGCTGAGACGAACATAGGCACCGCCGACGGCGTCGCAAAGTTTTTGATACTCGTTTTCTGGGTCGATAATGAGAATTTCTGTGCCGACCATCATGGAGCGAAGCGCTTCAAGCTTGACCGTAAATGATTTACCTGCACCAGACTTAGCAAAGACGACCATATTGGCATTCTCAAGCGAGAATCGGTCGAATATGACGAGACCATTATTATGCATATTGACACCATAAAGGATGCCTTTTTCCTGAGTGAGGTCTGCGGATGTGAATGGGAAACTAGTAGAAATTGCACCCGTGTTCATATTACGACGAATCTGAAGCTGGTCGGAGCATTGCGGCATTGTGCTATTTAAACCCTGCTCCTGCTGAGATGAAGCAACTTTACTGAATACCATTTGTTGCCCAAAGATGTTTTCGATTTTATGTTGGACGAACTGTAGTTCATCTAACGAGTCGGCGTAAATGGTAACATATAGGCCGTAGCGGAAAAACTTTTCAGCACCGACCTGAAGCTGGTCGCGTAGATCTTCGGCATCGGATATAGCGGCTTCTAGTTCTGGGTCGCGAACTTTTCCTTTCTCGCTATTAATATTCATACTAGCTTCGAGCTGAGTAACCTTTTTGGTAAGGTTCTTCATCACTATGTCGGTGTCGACTGGGTATATATACATAGATACATCAATAACTTCGTCAATATTGATGATGGAACTTAGCCAACCAGTATAAAGCATACGTGGATACCCATACACATAGATGGTGCGACCGTATTTCGTACCAAGACGGAAATAATCTGAGTGAATCTCGATACTTGATGGAGAAATAAGGTCTCGAAGTGTGGTGATACCGGTCTCGAACGCTTTTTGAATTTCAACTTCTTCTTGAAGTTGAGCTTGTGCGGCAATATCTGCTGCGCTGATTTGTTTTTGCTTTGCCATTATTTTTGACTCCCTTCAGTACCTGGTTCACCCTTTTTAACATATAAGTGGGCAAGTTTATTGAAATCTCCTAGCGGCTCACGAACGGCGGTGTCTGGGTTATTGAAGTTGTAATAGAGCTGGCCTAGCTCTTTTGTGCTAAGGCGAACGGAGTGGATTCCGATTTGGAATAAGCCTGCAATAACGGCTTCTACGCGGTTGTTTATTTCTGTCACGGCCTTGTCGTAGGTGGCGCGGTCAATGCGAGTAATTGTTTGACCTTTGGCACGACTGAATGATTTGAAGAAATTCTTTGTTTGGGTTACGGCTTTTTCGGCTTCAGATGAAGTATAGTATGGAATTACGATAAAGAAAGATTTATCCATAATGTTTGCTTCCTGAGACAATTCGTCGATAAAGCCAATATAATCATCCATAAGAATGCCGAGGAGCATATTATCGTTGTCACGACGGAGTTCGGTTAAGCGATCTAGATAAGGTCCAATATCGACGCGTTGAGAACGAATAAGGATTTGAACGGTAAAATTCAAGGAGTTTAAGAAGTTTTGATAAGAGTATTCAACCGCTTCACGCTCAGTCTCAGACATGAGATCAAAGTTAATAGATTTACAGGCAACCACAGCCCTAAAGGAGCCGTCTTTCATAATTACCATTGAGTCGCGTAATTCGGAAATAATTAATGACGCTTGAGTAGAAGTGGGATTTTCTTTTGGTGTAGCATCGCCGTTAGGAGCTTGTTGTTGTGGAATAGCGGTAGGTTGACCTGCAACTGGCTGACCTGCAACTGGCTGACTTACGATTGGCTGGCCAGCAACTGGTTGATTGGCAACTGGCTGTTTTATGATAGGTTGGCCAATAGGCGGCTGAGGAATACCGTTCATTGGTTGCGGGTTTTGCATTGGTAGTGGCTGTGGTTGATTTGGTTGCACGTTAACTCCTTAATGTAATGAAATATAAACTTCGTCGTCTTTCTTTTCTTTAATGCGTTTCGCTTGTTGGGCGATGGTTTCAATGGAGAAGTCTGAGTTATTGGCGAGATCAATCATATTTTGGTCGGTTTGTTCGGTGACTTCTTTCATTTCTGCCTGACGCTTTTCTTCGGCCTCTTCCTGCTGGATTCTTTCTTGCTCTGCTCTTTCGGCTTCGATTTCGGCGACCATTGAATCTGACTTTATGATAGTGTCGTTATATTTTACGGCTTCATCACTAAGCGGATTACTTGGGATGATTGGTTTCGGCGCTGGAATTGACGAGTTATTAATGATGGGGTTATCTGGTAATGCAGGTGGTTGAGGTATTGGATATGCCTGAGGCTGTTGCATTGTTTGTGGCTGTGTAGTTTGTTGTGGCACTTGTTGATTGAGCTGCCCGTTATGATTGGTGATGGTTGTGTTTTGGTTGTGGGCACTATTTTCAATAGCTGCGCGCATTTGACTAATAGCTAGATCATGGCGTGCCGATGCTCCATCCGTGAGAGTTTGATTGATTAGATTATTACTGGCGGTTGTATTCTCGAACATGTCGGGAGTATCGTGAGCTTCGGCGTAGACTTCTTCTTTTACGCCAGAATTAGGGGTTGTGCCCTTAATGGCGTAACCTTCAGTATCGATAATGTCGGCGAGAAATGAAAGGCGGTGGAGGGCTTCTTCTTGGTCGATATCTTTAGTACGAACTTTTTCAGTTTTCTTTGGAGCGGTAATTTTAATAGTCGTCTCTGGCTCGCCTGGCTCCCATGTGCGAACATGCGGCTTAAGATAAAAAGATACAACGGCGGACAGGTAGGTTTCCATCGGTTGATCCTTCTTTAGTGGTAAAGCGAGCGCACCAAGAAGAATGATTGGTGGTATTAAGATGACGATAAAAGGTGGAAAAACCTGCCATAATAAAACGCCCAAGCCAATAAGACCACCTATTATCATAAGGTAGACAAATTGACGAAAACTAAAAGGTCCGAGGAGTTTATCGTCGGCCTCTACATCTTGGGGGACCTTATACTGAGCCATACTTATATTTTAGCATAATCATTAATTTTTATGGTCAGCGTAGAGGCATTTTGTGGAGTTTTAATCAAGATTTATACCGAACATTTCGCGAACTTCTTTATTCATGGAGTTGCGTTGGTTAATAGCACTATTCTGATTTAGCGCAGTGCGCTGTCTATCGAACGCGTTGTAAAGTTGAGTACTGACGCGTACGATGTTTCCGTTTACGTTTCTTTCTATGTATTGGTCAGGATGAATTTCCAGTAGGGCGCCATTCATGTCTTTTAGAGTGGAACTCTTAGAGCTGACGAGCTGGCTAGCAACCATATTGTTAACGTAACTCATAATTTGATTCTCAATCATGCCTTGGTGAGCATAGAACCAAGCATCCTGTCTTTGATGATTCTTAAACTTACCCATATCAAAGCCACCGGTGAGAAGCGTATTGAGTGTGCCGAGTTGCTCGCCATCCATGAGTCCGGATACGGCGGCGGAGCGAATGTATTTTTCTGGAATTAGGAGTGGGAACTCTTCCCCGCTAGCGCCCGTTGGGGTTGGGATAGTGCCATCTTTGATTAACTCGAACATTTCCTTGAATACCGTGCGATCCTGGGAAGCGACTGCTGACCAGCCATTAAGATCGCTAAAGATTTGCTGAAGTGAGGCTTTTTTAAGCTTATTACTTACGGCAGAGCCATCGTTTGGCATGTTGCCGCCAGAAAGAAATGTCTTCATGTCGATGTAAGATTCGATATTGTTTTCTGGATGATTGGGGTCATTGCCATCGCTCATGGCGCGACGAATCATATTAGCTTTTGACCATGCCCAGAGATATAAGTTTTCTTTCTTGAGGCCTAAGCCAGTGTCTGCGATGGCTTTTTGCATGGCGAAATCGTTAGATATTTGATCGGAATTATTAACTAGTGTGCGAATAAGGTCGCCGTGGTCGCCGCGCTTTGCCATGATAGTTATAGCAGCTGAAGCGGAGTTGTAGTCTTTAGTGTTAAGTGCCTCGATAAACTGTTTCTTGACATAGCCGCCAGCTGGTGAATCGTCATAGAGTTCTAGGTAGTTACTCTTCATCTCAGAGTCGACGCGGCGTTTTTGTGAAATAGCATCAGCAAGAACATCGTTAACTGCGCGTTTGACAGCTAATTCTTCTGCACTGCCGGCAACCGGTGAATTATTTTGGCGAAAAGCGGCGGTAATTTGATCACGTATATGTCTGTTGGCTTGTTGGTTTTCGTCATTAAGGGCATCGCGTATGCGGTTGGCGCGATTTTCCATATTTTTGCGCGCTACACTGTGTTGGCGTGTTTTTGCGATATGATCATCAATAATAGCGTCTTCGAAGGTGCGGTTAGCGTTGGCGATTCGCGCATTGCGCATATGGCGAACAATCGGGAGTCCGGTTGCTGAGCCATTATCGAAACCTTCATCCATATCAGTTTCAAATTGAGTACGGGCAATTTCGTTTTGCATTTTACGTGCCTGCATATCCAAGTAGCGAGCGCCGCGTCCGTTTAGTCGCTTACGATCGCGTCCACTAATCATACTAGTAGCGGCTCTTGTCATATAAGTATCTTTATTGTTAGCCATAGTTTGTTGGAGGTCGAATTCGCGATTAGTGCGACGTTGTTCTAGCCAACGAGCTAAGCGGTTGTGTGGAAGCTTATTTGTGCTGTTGAGCTGACGTGCGCGGGCGAGCGCTTGCCCTTCAGCGGCACGGCGACGCAACAAGCCAGTGGCAGGATCGGTAGTGCGGCGGATAAAGTTGCCGATACCGCCAAGGACAGTGCCAGCCATGAGCATGAGTGGTATAGACATGAATAATGGTAGGACTTGGATTGCGATACCAAGAACGACGCCGAGCCAACTAGTAGCGGAGGTAATCGTTATAAAACCAGCGAGTTGTGCTGCGCCGTATAATACACTAAACATTGGATAAAAGATAATCATGCGAGTGAATAATTGATACCAAGTACGGAACCATTTCTCAGTATTTGGGAGGAGGTAACAGACGAAGGCGAATGGTGAAATCATGACAAGTAAGAATATGAGTGCTTGACGAGCGGCCATAGTAATAATAGCTGAGATTACGGCAATTGCGCCTGATAAGATAATAGGAATTAAGAGCCATATAATACCAGTAATGCCACCGGCAAAAGTTAGAGCGACCGCGCCGCTCACTGCTCCAATACCCAAGAGGGTGGCAACTATGCTGGCGACGGAGGTATTGGCGGCGATTTGGCTAATTGTACCCTTTTGAATCGCCTGCTCTTGAATATTCTCGAAGATATTGCGTAAAGACATACCAAAGATATTACTGAGATCTACGGCTACCGTGCAGATGGTGTAACTAAGATTAATTAAGATTGCGGCAATAACTAAACGCGGTAGCATACGTTTGATACCGTAGTTGTTTATGCCGACACCGGTAAGTTGTGAGAAGATGATTGCCAAGAAGAAAAGCACGAAAATAAGATTGGTAATATTACGAATATAATCCCAGACGACATGGATTGGCGAGGTTGGGTCGTTTGGTATAGGGTCTACTAATAATAGGTTATCGAGAACGCCGTATGCTCCGTCAATAATATTAGCTAGAAGTCCAGTACCCGGACAGACTAGCCAGCCGACACCGCCAACTTGGTCGTAGCAGGTTGGATTGTCGGTGGTCTGCTCTGTCGCCGTGGTATCATTGGCGGCTTCGTCGGTATTCTCTTCTGTGTTTTCGTCATCTGTGGTGTCTGCGGGAGTTGTAGTGGAAGTATTTGGGTCTGTAGTGGCCGGATCTGTAGCGGTTGCAAAAACAGGACTACTTATAAGACTAATGCTCAAAGCAGTAATTATTAGAGATAAGGCTATTCTTTTTAACCACCTACCCATAGCTATTTAATTATATCACACATAAGCTTTTTAGTCAAGTATTATGCTGTCTATTAAGTTAGAAATCCAATTATACACTACCTCATAAATAATTGCGAATGCTTATGTTATAATGTGTGTATTAATTATATGTTTGGATTAATGAAGGCTAAACGAAAGAGTTCGGTTGTAAGAGTTGGGTTATTATTGGTAGCCCTATTAGTCAGCGTCTTTTTTGTTGGAGGTACGGCTTGGGCGGATAGTGGTGAGTATTTTGGCTTTTTAGATATAAAGATTGCTCCAGATAATAATAAAAAATGCGCAACTGTCTTGAGCTTTTGGTGTGACAAGGCGGAAAATGATGGCGAAGCTACTATAAAAGATATTATTATTTTCGCTATATCGATTCTATCTGTAGGTATTGGGTTATTGGCGACAATTGGTTTTATAATTTGTGGCTATATGATTATGACAGCAAGGGGAAATGAGGGGCAAGTCACTCTAGCGAAAAAACGTATGGTAGAGATAGTAATAGGTATCTTATTGTGGGCGGCGGGCGCTTTGTTGCTTGTCTTATTTATTCCAGATGAAGAAACCCCTGGTTATGTAAATAGCGGTGCTATTATAAAAATTAAGGAGATAAAATGAAGAAAAAGTTACTGATATTGCTGATGGGTTTGAGTATGGTTTTTGCTCAGTTGTTAGTTGCTCCTATCGCGATTGCTGAGGGGGGTAATGCTGGCGGTACGGGTTTTGGAAATGCGACATGTCCAGAAACGCATTTTATGGGGTTGCGTGCTTGGTATGATGGCGAGCTTCTAAATAAGGTAGTTTGTGGAGGTGAGCAGCCGGCAAACGAGGGTGAAATTCGTCAGCTTGTCTGGATGATTGTGTTAAATATTGCGACGATGGTGCTCCAGATTGCAGGCTATGTTTGTGTTGGCTTTGTGATATGGGGTGGTTATCAGTATATGCTGGCACGAGGTGATAGCGGAAAGGTTGCTAATGGCAAGAAAACGATTACTAATGCTTTGATTGGTATTGTAATCTGCGTGACGGCTTCGTTAATATCTGGCGCAATTGTAGATATTGCTTCAGGTGCGGCAAACGATGCAAACTTCTTTGCGGAAATATTTAATCACGCATTTATGTGGGCTGGTATTGTTTGTGCGATAGTGATGGTGATTGGTGGTATTTCGTATGTAACGAGTGTCGGCGACTCTGGGAAAGTACAAAAAGCAAAAAGCACAATTATGTACGCGGCGATTGGTCTCGTTATTACCCTGCTTGCGGCGGCGATTGTTAATTTGGTCGTATCAGCCGTTAATGGTGGCTAGAGGTAACGATGAAGAAAATAATTATCGTTTTTGCCGTTATTGTATTGTCGATAATATCTTGTCTAGGCATTAAAAATGTGACTTTTGCGCATCAGTCCGCTTGTGGTGTGGCTGGATTTAATGATCCACTAGTCTGTGGTTATGGAAAAGGGGCGAATGAGGTTGCCCTGGAAAATAGAGTAAGAAATATTTTAAATGCCGTATATCTTTGGATTGGTATTATTGCCGTTATTGTAATAGTGATAGGTGGGATATTTTACATGATTTCGGCTGGTGATACGAATAAGATAGCGGGCGCAAAAAATGCTATCATGTACGCCATTATCGGATTAGTGGTGGCTTTGGCGGCGTTTGCTATTACGAATTTGGTAATAGGCGCGCTTGATGGACAAGCCCCAGCTGGCGGAGGGGGTGGGTCTGGTCAAAATACCGTTCCGGCTACTCCACGACCGTCGACTGAGGAACAATGGCAAATTAGTGCGGTTAGCTTGTCGAAGCGAACTTTAGTAATGGATATTGGCGATACGGAAACGCTGAAAACAGAAGTTTATCCGAAAAACGCGGTGGATACTTCTATAACATGGTCGTCGGATAATGAAAAAGTGGCAACCGTTGATCAAGGTGGCAAAATTATGGCAAAAAGTAGCGGTAAAGCGACTATTTCAGCAACCAGCAGAAACGGCGTCGCCGATAAGGCTTTAGTAACCGTAAATGATCCGGCAAAAAAGGAAGAATCTGGAACGGGGACTCCTAGTACCCCGTCGACACCGAGCACGCCTAGTAACCCTAGTGGCTCAACAAAAGTAACACTAACTGTGGGTTCTACGTCGATTCTAGATGAGCATACGACTACAGCGAAGGTTACTGGTAATAGTGGTGTCGTAAGATGGTCATCAAGTAATAATGCGGTGATGACGGTAAACTCTAATGGCGTAGTTACAGGTAAAAAGCCTGGGACTGCTACTTTGACGGCTAAGACTTTAGATGCAAAGAGCAATAGTGTCGCGCTAACTAAGAAAATTACGGTGCGGGAAATAAAGATACTATGGGTTGGGAATAGTAAGACTTACGTGGAAGATATTGATAAGAAGGCGGCTGAAATGCTGAAGGGGCGCGGCTATAGTGTTAATACAACAAGAGTAACTAAAGGCGGAAAATCTTTGAAGTGGAATTATACGAATCAAGGAACGAATATTAAGAAATACTACGACTACGTCGTTTTGCAGGAGCGGACTGGATCCGCTAAAAGTGAGAGTCAATTTTACGATGGGGCTTTTAAAATAGCTAAGGCAGTAAAGGCAAAAAATAGCGACGTAAAAGTATACGTGCGTAAAGTTTGGCATTTAAGTGATTCTAGTACTAGCACTAGAGATACTGTAAACAAAATAGCAACAAACGTAGCTCGTAAAATTGCTTTAAACGCTGGAGTTTTTTCGGATACGACTGATGATGGTGATGCTCTATATAAACTTAAAGCGAGTGGACGTAAAGCTTTTAAAGATGAACGGCATCAGAGTAAAATGGGAGCCTACACGGCAGCAGCCTGTATTGTTTCGAAAATGTTTAAAATTGATCCGACGACTATTACATATATTCCTGGAAACTTCTCTTCGTCTGAGAAAAACTCTTTAAGCGCATTGAAGTCAATAGCTAAGGAGGAATGTTATAATTAATTAAAGAGGCAATGATGGATAAGATATTTTTTCTAATAACAGGCAACGCCCCTACCGACCCAGCCAAACAAGTGACGCAGGTTGACGGTGGTGGCACAAACTTACAAGCTACGGTTAATAATGTATTGTCAGTAGTATTTACGTTGGTGGGCGTAATCGCAGTTATTGTAATTATTATTGGTGGTGTTTATTACATTACATCGAACGGTGATGCTGAAAAAATAAAGAAAGGCAAAAATACTATAATGTACGGTATTATTGGCCTAATTGTTACTCTTTTAGCATTCGCTATTGTGTCGTTTGTGCTTAATTCGTTCTAAATTTATTTACAAATAAGCATAGTGGTGTGATAAAATTAAACTAAAGTTTTTTCGTTATTAATAAAGGAGAAATACGAATGAAAACAATTAATAAAATAATAAAGGTGGCGGTCTTGGCGATCTTTAGCGTCGTATTGCTCGGTGGTCCAATTTTCGCTATAGATGAATGTATAGGTGAAGGTAAGAAATATCCAAATCTGTCTACTAGCGAGGGTATATATTGTCAACGCATTAAGGTTGGCGATGAGTATATTTCCATCTATGGCAAGACATCGGCTGACTGTGCACAGGCTGGTACGTTAGCGTCTGATCCAGATAGCTGTAATGGTGACGACCTTAATAACATGGTTAAGGTAATAATTAATACTATCATCTTTGTTGTAGGTATGGTTGCTGTTATTATGGTGATTCTTGGTGGCGTTAGCTATGCTACTTCCCAAGGTGACACTACGAAGGTCAAGAAAGGCAAAGACACGATTCTTTATGGTATTATTGGTCTCGTAATCGCCATTTTGGCTTACGCTATCGTTAACTTCATACTTGCCGCTCTTACTAACGGTTAATATACGAAAAAACAACTTCTCTTAAAGCACCTCTTCTAGGGGGTGCTTTTTTTGGGTAATTTATGTTATTATGATTTATAGATAAGGAGATTATTATATAATGAGCAAAATAAAGGAAATCGCGAAAGAGGCAGGTGCAGCTTTAACTATCGCGGCGTTGACTATTTCTACGCAAGGCGTTAGTGTATTTGCTGACGGTAATACTGCTGGCGGTTCTGATGGCGGTGGAGGCAATGGGGGAGCTGGCTCAGCGGGCGAGAATGCGCGTGCTGGTGTTTCTAATGTAAACCCAGGCGCAAATACAGACTTAATGTCAATGATTCAGACGATTTTGAATGTCGTTTTTAGTATCATCGGTATTATTGCGGTAATTATGATTATAGTTGGCGGTGTACATTACACTACGTCACAGGGCGATAGCGCTAAGTTGCAAAAAGCGAAAAATACAATTATGTACGGTATCATCGGTTTAGTGGTTGTATTGCTCTCATTTGCAATAGTGAGCTTTGTCCTTAATGGTCTTATTGGCGGATAAAGATAACAAAAGTAATTATGCCTCCCCTTTTTAGTGGGAGGTATTTTTGTATGCTATGATAAATGTATGGGTATAAAAAACAAAAAAATTAATAAAATTGTCTTTTGTTTCGGCTTAATGATTAGTAATTTGTTGATTTGCAGTAATGCTTTTGCTGAAACGCCGAGTTATTATGCGCGCGAAGGAGCAAGTTCAATCGTGGTTCCGGATGGGCCGGATTTGATGACGATAATAAAAAACTTGCTAAATACTACGTTTGGAGTTGTAGGTGTTATAGCGGTAGTTATGATGATTATTGGTGGTTTCTACTATTTAACATCGCAAGGATCGCCAGAGAGAGTACAGAAAGGTAAAAATACAATTCTGTACGGTATAGTGGGTTTAATAATTGTCCTGTCTGCTTTTGCAATTGTAAACTTTGTGTTAAGTAGCTTGTTGGGTTAATTATTATTTTTGTGAGAATCAAAAAATCGCCGTTTTGGGCGATTTTTTGGTGATTATTTAATTAATCGTAATGCGTTTTGGGGCTTCAGTCTTTTCCTTTTCGAAGGAGATAGTAAGGACGCCATCCTTTAGGACTGCCTCTACGCCATCTTCTTTAACTTGTACTGGGAGGGCGATAGTGCGGCTAAATTCTCCCCAATAACATTCTTGAATATGCCATTGGGTAGCTTTATCGTCTTCCCCGCCGTTAAGAACGCCAGAAATGGTAAGGATATTGTCGGAAATTGAAACGTCAAGATCTTTGCGTTCAATGCCGGCGGTGCGAGCTTTGATGATTAATTTGTCGTTTGTTTCGTAAACATCTACAGCTAGCTGACCTGGAATATCGTCTGCGCTATCATCCCAACCGTCGCCGTCGTCAACATATTCTTCTTCGACGATGGCAGTTTCTTCAACTGGAGTGTTGACTGGAGTTTCCACCGGTTCCTCTTCTGCAACTAGTCCAGAGTTATCGCCCTCTAAAAAGGCAGCTGTGAGCTCATCATCTAAGCTCATTTCGTCTTGTTTGCGAGCCATTGTTTTATATAACCTCCACTAATTTACACTCTTAAGCTTTATTATATGTATGTTTATTCTTAAAATCAAGAAAAATGGAGGTTTTGTTGTGAAAAATACAATATGTGTATCAATTGGTGATATATTGTGCCCTCATTCCTGTATTTCCTGTGGAAAAGTTGGTGGAATACTATGTGATTGTTGTAAAAAATACATCATGTCGAATGATTATTGAAAATGTTTATGTTGTGGCGGCAATCTAAAGAATAATCAATGCGAACGCTGCGTGCTTCCTTTTTGTGGCCAATTTTGTTTAGGAAAAAGGACGGGATTGCTAAAAGATTTAATTAATATATATAAGTATAAATCAGTACGCGCTTGCGCGGAAACTTTTGCTTATTTGCTAAGAGAAAAATACGGTCTGTTCCTTGACGGAAAAATTGTAGTACCTTTACCTACGATTAGTAAACATATCCGCGAACGTGGCTTTGATCATATGGCGCTTTTGGCAAAAAGAATTGCATATGTTTGTGGTGGCAAGTGCGAAAAAGTATTAAAGCGAGTTGGGAATACCGTACAAGTTGGCGCAGATGAGATGGCGCGTAAAAAACAAGCATTAGGCGCATATAGTGTTACTAATAGGGTTAATTTTGATGCACAGTATGTCTTAATTGACGACGTATGGACTACTGGTAGTAGTATGATGGCTGCATGTTCGGAGCTCCAAAAAACTGGAGTGGAAAAAATCTCGGTAGTTTTGCTTGCTAAAAGTGAGTAAAATTAAACAGAAGTAGAGCCGCCGACGGCGCTGATTACGAAGTTGACTATTGCGTATGAAAGGATGGCGATGATTAGGCCGATGATGGCATACATAATAGTGTTTTTGGCGTCGGTAACTTTTTTACTGTCGCCTCCAGAGATGATATAGCGTAAGCCGCCATAGATGAGCATTACAACAGATATGATACCTACAGCGAAAAGAATGGTGTTTGTAATGCGAGTAAAGACGCCGGAAGCTCCGATTAGTTCAGCTGGCATGCCATTGCCGCGAGCAGCATTAGCACCAGCTTGAGCTGGATTATCGTAATTCATGGTGGCCATTGCGCGACCCGCAAAAAGCGTCGCGGTAGTTGCAGCGCCAGTGAGAACTTGCCCTGTTTTTTCGATTAATTTTTTCATATGTTGTGCTCTATTTTACCCTTAAAGATGAGTAAATTATACATTATTATTAAGGATACAGCAAATATGTGCAAATTAATTGTTAATGTGTTAGAATAATCTGTATTGGAGGGTTACCCAAGTGGTTGAAGGGGACGGTTTGCTAAATCGTTAGACTGGCGAAAGCTGGTGCGAGAGTTCGAATCTCTCACCCTCCGCCAAAAGATGCTCAAGAAATTGAGCGTTTTTTGTTGTATATTGTATAGTTTGCACTTATGGTATAATTTCAATATGGCAAAGAAGATACTAGTGAACTGGGAAGCTCGCGAATATATTGAACATAAGAAAAATATTAAATGGTATATTGGCTTGGCTATCGTCACGGTATGTTTATGTTTGATTGCAGTTTTGTTGCAGCAGTGGACTTTTTTGTTATTAGTTATTGTTGCCGTAATTGCTTTGCTTACTTATACTTCTCGTAGTCCAAGATTATTGCATTATAGCCTAACGGAAAATGGGCTATCCGAGGGTAACAATATGTATGTGTTTAGTGATTTTCGCTCTTTTGG
>JAEETK010000001.1 GCA_016290315.1 Candidatus Saccharimonadota bacterium
CTTCGTTTCGTTGTTCGGCACTTCGATCTCGAGAATTGCATATTTTTCATTTGAAGGGTAAATATCAATCTCGAGGGTGAGGCCGTTCGGCTGAGGTATGCGGTAGCGTGTTTTGATTACCGGCTGGCAATCGGGGTCAGCTTCCTGTCGGATCAGTTTGGTGTATTCTGCGAACGAGATGACCTCTTCTTCTTCCAGTCGCGTTGCGCGCTCTCCAGTTTTGCGCTTTGTGGTTTTGACGAACGTACGATTGCTGGACTCCTCGAGCTGACGGACACGTCTTTCTTCGCCGGGCGAAGAGGTGAGATAAAATTGTATGATTGTGATCTGTCGACAGCCATCCATCGAGGTGAGCGTGTCGATATCGGGCCGCTCGATGAGATACTTATATTCAATCTCTTTGGCGGCGGTACTGGGGTTATTTGTTGCTGACATAATACCTCCTTTTCGAAGACTATTTTAAGGTTGCATCGCAAAGCGACAGATATACTATAACAAATTTACTGCGAATAAAGAAGCAATATGCGGGCTTTGGCTGCCTCTATAAATATGATAGAATAAGAGGTGGAAGCGTGGCCGAGTGGTTGAAGGCGCACGACTCGAAATCGTGTGGGCAGCAATGTCTCGGGGGTTCGAATCCCTTCGCTTCCGCCAGGTTGATATTAAAAAGAACCCGTTATTGGGTTCTTTTTTTGATTAGCTCTTCCCTATGACGGCTAAGGTTGTGATAACGACGGCAATTATGAGCAAAATGCCTATGACAACAAGAACTAATCGAAGCCGTTGTTTGTGGGCTTTTCTCGCAAAATAACCTTCGCCAATCGTGGTTGACGTGGCGGATGGTGCTCCTGGGTCGGCCGGCGTAGCTACTGGTGCAGACGAGGCTGGGACAAATTTTGCCGATGGCGCAACCTCGATAATGGGGGTAGTTTTATGGGGTGCGTTACTGTCGATTGGTGAGCTAGTAGTTTTGAGCGCGGTTTTATCCGACGGTTTGGCTTGGGTTAAGGGATGATTTTGGATGATTTTATTCATTGTGTGATCTAATTAAAGTTCGATAATTCGATAACCATAGACATATTCGATTCTAGTTGGGCCATGTTGGCGGATGAGGTTATGCTCGCTAGGATAAGTGTGTCCATGTAATAATACTTGAGGTGGCTTTTGATCGATATATTGCAAGAGTGCGTCGAAACCTTGGTGTGCGATTTCGTCTTCGTCATTTATGCCGCGAGGTGGGCAATGCGTGAGGAAAATGTCGACTTGAGGGTAATCGGCGAGAATGTCATAAACTTCCTCTTGGGTATACATAATAGCGTAAGGACTTGCTTTGTAGCGGACGCAACCCTGGAGGCCGGCAAAACTTTTGCCTTGATAGTGCCAAATCATTTGGTGAAGATTCATAATACCCAATTCTTCCATATATTGACCACTATCATGATTGCCGTAAATGCCGATTTTGGGAATATTGGGAATATCGGCAAGTGGTAAAAGGTCCTCTCTTGCAAAGTCGCCAAGACTAATTATCAGTTCAACGTTTTCACTGATGGCTGTTTGACGGATGTCTATTTGGGGTCGACGATCTGCTAGCACGAGCGTTTTCATGCTATTAGTTTATCATATGAGGTCGAATGTCTCTGTTGAGGTATAATGAGAGTAAAAGGAGAATGTGATGGCGAGTATTTTTACGAAAATTATTAATGGCGAATTGCCCTGCTATAAGATTTACGAGGATGAAAAGACATTTGCTTTTTTGAATATTAATCCAGAAGCGCGTGGCGATACGCTGGTTGTGCCAAAGGTTGAAGTTGATAAGATATATGATTTGGCGGACGAAGATTATTCTGCCCTATGGCTAGCAGTTAAAAAAGTTGCAAAGCATATGGAAGAAGTGACTGGACGACGAACAATTATGAAGGTGATTGGTAAGGATGTGCCGCATGCACATGTGCATGTGATGCCACTAGATGATTCATGGGAGGAAGATAGAATCATCAAGATGAGTGACGAGGAATTAAGAGAAGCTTGTGCAGAATTGGCGTTCTAGGCGGTTTTGCGAGACGCTTGCGATTGTGGGGTGACCTGGGGCTGTCTTCGAATAACTGGCGTTTTGGTGTCACGGTTATCGTAAAAATGCTCAGACCGTCGAGTGGCTGCCACTGCTGCTTCGTCGAATCCTCTGTAGATTGAAGTTTTTTTATAATCTTCGCGAAATGATAATTCGGCGAGGTGAGAAATTTTGTACGGAGATTGATCGAGGTCTTTCTGAATACTTTGGGTGACTTTGACAATAGTGGCGAAGGTTTTATCACGAAAAGCGCTGTTGCGATCTATGAAGAGGTTGGCTACCTTGTCGGGGTCGTATTCGCCGTTTTTATCAGCTGGGCCTAGAGCTAGTTGGATATCGGATGGGAGCTCTTTAGTTAGTCGGCGCAACTCTTGTTGAGTGATTAGCCCGATTGCGCCAAGGTTGTCGAAATCTTGGTTTTCTTCCTTAGTCAACTCTCCGCCACCGTTACTATACTCATCCATGAGTGGCGTGATGAAAAGTTGATTTTGTGCGGACATTTCATAGAGGATTTTGAATGAAATTAAGGCGGTTTGCTCTTTGTCGATATTGAGGCCGCCGAGTTCTGGCACGGAGGAGCGTTCGAGCGTATCGTCAATTGTGTGCTTATCTACGCCGACGCAGTATTTGGGAACGCGGGTTTGCCATGATAAATCTCCGTCTTCGTCGCGACAGTAGCGAATATCGGTTAGTCCGACGGGATAGCCGAGATTTTTATCGTTTGAGCTAATTAATATTTTTTCGCGCACGCCCGACTCGTCGGGTTTGGTCGTAATGTCGAATGCGACTGGGCATTTAAAGTCGGAGCTCCGCAAAAAGAATGCGGCATCGACGCGATTACTGTAGTCGTCGAATTCGGTGGGCCAGATTGAGTCGGCGGTGTAGCTTTCATTTTCTTCGTCGTAGAAAAGATTGCCGTTGTTAATGGAAAACTGGACGAGGTATTCGATAGCTTTGGGGTGGTATTGGTCGTCAGCACTTTTGGAATATTCGAAGTTTCTTTGGTTTCTTGCTACGTATTCCTTATCTTTTCGAATAAAGCGCCTATGGATCGGAGAACTCGAGAAATCATCAATGGTGGGTCTGAAGTTTTCTTTGACGATTTTTTCGAGCGCTTCGGTCTTGCGTTTATTTTCGGCTTTTCGAGCTTCTTCATGTGTTTCGGAGCTGCGAGCTGTGGTAGATTCGGCTGTAAATGGCATATTTTTCGTTGTTTTTTTTGTTGGTGGCTTATTTATATATAGCATAAACACTTTAAAAAGTCAAGATAGGAAAAAGCGGGACAGTGTTGTCCCGCTTAGGCGGCGAGTGCCGCTCTGACCGCTGCCACCGCCTGCTCGAACTGGTCGGCATGCTTTTTGGTAGGCATAAGGGAGATGTACCCTTCCTCTTCAGTGCATTCGCCGATTCTTCCGATCAGCTGAGCGGACTGAATAGTATACCAAGCTTTTTTGAGCTGTTCGCTCGTGGAGGCGCCAGTGTATACGATGGCGATATTGGTCTTTGCAAGGTTCGCGTTTGTCATGGCATTTCCCCCTTTTCTTGATGTGCTATGGACAAATCGTAACCTTATTGTAGCATAGAACTTAAAAATTGTCAAGCATAAGCGTCGATTGGCGCTTGGTTTGGCCCGCCTAGATAAGGCGCAGCTCAGCTTTCATTTTTTCGAGAAGGTCTTGCTTAATCTTGAGTTGTTCGCGGGTTTCGTCGACGAGTTCTTTTGGTGCCTTTTTGGTGTAATTAGGATTGCTGAGGCGCGCGTCAAGAGTATTGATTTCGCTACCAAGTTTTAGGATACGGTCCTCGAGGTTGTGCTTGTATTTATTGAGGACATCTTCTGGGATTTGCAAGTAGATATTGTGATTAGGAATTGCCAAACGAAGACCGCTAAGTTCGTCGGTACTGATTTTTGGTACACACGGAGCTTTGGTTAGGTGCTGGATGAGAAGTTGGTTGTCGTACATGAGCGGATCGTCGTCAAAGGCGATTGGATAAGATGCTGCACCTGGCAAGCTCTGGAAATGACTGCGAATGTTGACGATGATTTCTTTAAGCTCTTCGAATCTCTTAACTTTTTTATGGTCGATTTGATATGGTTCTGGCCAGTTTTGAGTAATGAGCATGCCGCTAGTCCAGCTGAGGGTTTGCCAGATTGTTTCGGTGACGAATGGTGCGAATGGGTGGAGCATGATAAGAATCTGCTCGAGAGTTGATTTGAGAAGTGTAGTATCTTTCCAAAGTTTTTCGCTTTCAATAAACCAGTCGGCGTATTTGTTCCAGATTAGGTCATAAAGAAGGTCGCCTGCTTCGGCGAAGCGGTAATTTGCGAGAAGCTTTTGAATCTCCTTGTTTGCTTGGTTAATTTGGTGACAAATCCAGTCTTCGCTGTAGTTGTCGATTGTTAGCTCTTTGTCGCCTTTCGGATTGTCATCGACGAGTTGCTGAATGAGGCGCGCAACGTTCCAGAGCTTATTGCAGAGATTGCGGCTTGCGATAACTTTGCTTGTGCTGAATGCTTGGTTAACGCCGGCGGAACGGCTTGCGATGAGACCGAGGCGTAGTGCGTCGGAGCCATACTGACTAACGATTTCGATTGGGTTGATGACGTTGCCTTTTGACTTGGACATCTTCTGCCCTTTTTCGTCTAACACCATACCGTGCATATAGACGTCTTTGAATGGGATGTCGCCAGTGACATAGAGGCTAAGCATAATCATGCGACCGACCCATTGGAACAGTAAGTCGGCACCAGTTTCCATAACGGAGGTTGGAAAATGCGCTCTGCGTTCGCTGGTAGTAATGTATGGCCATTGGCCGGAGCTAAACCAGGTATCGAAGGTGTCTTCGTCGCGTATGTAAGTGTTGCCGTTTTTCTTTAGCTCTGTCTTATCGACATGCTCATCGAAAATCCAATCTGATGGGTCGTTGATGTTTTGGAAGGCAGGAATTGGGATGCCCCACGGAATTTGGCGCGAGATGTTCCAATCTTTTAATTGTTCAAGATAGTTGATAAGAACTTGCTTTTTGCTAGCGGGGTGGAATTTGATCTTCCCTGCCCTGAGCGCTTTGATGGCCTCTTTTGCTAGAGGTTTTACATCTACGAACCATTGTTCTTTGAGTAACGGCTCAATGACAGTATCGCACTTGTAACAGTGGCCAACAGAGTGCGTGATTTTTTCTTCTCCCCGAAGTAAGCCCTGCTCTTCTAGGTTTTTAAGAACTTTTTTACGGGCATCTTGGACCGTGAGGTTTTCGTAGTTGGCGCCCGCATTTTCATTCATTTTGCCATCGAAACCAATGACTGTAATCATTGGGAGATTGTGGCGTTGACCAACCTCGTAGTCGTTTTGATCGTGTGCTGGTGTAATTTTTACAACACCCGTGCCATATTCTATGTCGGCATGCTCGTCGGCGATGATAGGTATCTCGCGATCGGTAAGTGGAAGTTTGAGCATTTTCCCTACGAGATGTTTGTAGCGCTTGTCTTCTGGGTTGACGGCCACGGCGGTATCGCCAAGTAGGGTTTCAGGCCGCGTAGTTGAGACGATTAATTCTGTGACACCTTGCGATGGTTCTACTAGCGGGTATGCGATTTGCCAGAGCATGCCCTTTTCGTCTTTATGTGTTACTTCGATATCTGCGAAAGCGGTTTGATGTTTGGTGCAAAAGTTTACGAGCTTCTTGCCTCTGTAGATTAATCCGTCATCCCATAGTTTTTTGAAGGTTTTATAGACGGTGTCGGTAACCTTTGGGTCTAAAGTAAAAGTTAAACTATCCCAATCACAGGATGCGCCGAGAGCGCGTAGTTGGAGTTCCATATTTCCGCGTTGTTCGTGAACGAAATCCCAGACCTGGGAGTATAGCTGGTCCCGGGTGTAATCGAAGCGAGTCTTCCCTTTTGACTCTAGATAGCGCTCGTATACAACCCACGTTTCGAAACCGGCATGATCAGCTCCTGGAATATACCAAGTATTATCTCCCTTGAGGCGGTGGTATCTTGTGAGGATATCTTCTAGTGCAATTGTAAGCCCGTGGCCAATATGCAAGTTGCCATTTGCGTTTGGCGGCGGCATGACGATGGTGTAATTTTCTGCTTTTTTGTTTGAGGTAGGTTTAAATGCGCCGGATTTTTCCCAGAGTGCGTATACGTCTGGCTCGTATTCGTTCGGCTCGTAGGCTTTACTAAATTTCATGTGAATATTATAACATATTTTTAACCATTTTACCTCTTATATGCGTTATTGTACAAATATCTTTTACTTTATTCGTTTATTCGGTTGTGTTTGGGTGTATTTTTGGCAATTTGGTATAAAAAAGAGCGCTTTTTGCGCCTATTTTTAATAATTTTTCATCAAAAATTACGATTTTCACATGAAAAAATCCATAAAAATCACGAATATTTCACGTGAAACATTTACAAATAGCTAAAAATGTTTTCTGCTATGCGTACACCTTACGTTCGTTCGTCCCAAACGATTACTCGTTGGTAATTTAATTTTAGCGCAAACGGGATGCTAAGTCAAATGGTGGCTAATAAATAGATAAATATTAACATAATCTTTTTGCACTTTTGGGGGAAATGTGGATAATGTTGTTATGGCGTTTATTCGTAAATTTAAGACTGGGAGCGGTGCGACTGGTGTTCAAGTTTGTTGGAAACAGGGTGGGGAAGTCGTGAAGACTGTTCATATTGGTTCGGCAAATAGCGATTTGGCTTTGGAAAAATTGCTAAAAAAAGCGCAAAAAGTGATCGATGATGGGAAAAGACCACTTTTTGATTTACGGAAATTTGATAAAAAGTCTTGACATAAGGTGTTATTTTTTCAAAAAAAATTTTTTTGCGCTTCGCGCATTATATTTTTGTGGTTTTATTTTTGCTTTTTGCTAAAAATAAAAAAATTTTTCCGCCTGCGGCGGAATATATTGCATAGACTACGCAGACTGCGTAATCTTGCTTATGCATTTCGTGATATATTTTATGTGCTAGACTTTTGCACAATTTTTTGCACAGGTTTTTCAACAGGATGCAGTATGGCGAGTATGCGTTGCATTTTTTCTTGCGTAAGATCTGTTGGCAGACACAATACTTTTGGATGTATTGATTCGGCGATTGGTGCCATTTTGCTACTATAATGATAGCGACGGTTTGAGTTTGGGCCGGGGTAGAGAAGAGGAGAATACCATCTTCGTATGAAAAAGCCGGAGCTAGTTAGTATATCGTAGACTTTTGTGGCGGTTGAGGCGTCCTTAAATAGTATCGGGTATGCTAATAGTGGTTCGTCGTAATTGTTGATAAGTTCAAAATCTGGGTTGTTTGCTAGTTTTTTGTTATAAACGCGGACGTTTTTTTGTCGGAGTTTATAGATGGCTGGTAGGGCAGGGAGATGCTTTAGGATAGTATTATTGACAAATTTTGTAGATGCATATGGACGAGATTGCTCTGCGGATTGTTCAAATGGCGCTACAGCGAGTTCGAATATGTGAGCTTTGTAAGCGAGGTTGCGTACATCGTTAAATATCGAATTTGGCAAACGGTGAAGGAGGCCATTTTGGAAGCGATATGTGCGCGACCTTAGATCTAGACCAAGTGGCGGTTGTGGCAAATTTAGTAGGGAAGTGGTTATTTCTTCGTAAAGTTTTGGGTTTTTCTTTTTTAGCTCAGGTTTTACATAGATAGCACCGCCAAATTTGGTGTTTTTGATTACTTTTTCGACGCCGAATGAGTGGACGGAGATATCTGCGAGTATTTCGCCAGATTCGCTGGCAGCCATTCGGGTAAGGCAGTGGGCGGAATCTTCGATTAGAATCAGGCGGCGTTTTTTAGCGAAATCGGCGATTGCTTGGGCCTTGTCGCCAATTATGCCTAAAGTGTGCTGCATGACTACCGCAACAGTTTTTGAATTGTAGCATTTTTCTGGTTGCGTAAGGCTGAGGGTGCTAGGGTCGATGTCGGCATAGGCAGGCTTTAGGTTGCTAACAAGAATTGGGTTTATGGCAGTGATACAAGTATATGGTTGAGTGATAACTTCGCCATAACCATATATATTATATATGGCTTGAAAAACAGTCGCCATGCCGAAGCGTGCTTTAAAAGTCAAAAACCAATCGTCTGGGTCGGTGTTGGAGTATTTGGCGAGTGATTTGCGAACGGCAAGATTTGACTGTATTAAATCCATCACTGATATTATATCGTATTTTGAATAACTTTTTTAGAGGTAGAGAACAATTAATGGATAATTGAGCGCGGCGAAATATCTAAATCGTAAGGATTAGATGCGCTTTCGCCGGATTGAATAGAATAATAGGCGGCTGATGCGACCATGGCGCCATTATCGGTGCTAAGCTTTGGATCGGGGAAGAACACCTGATGAGTTTTTGAGAAGGATTTCTTTAACTGAGTACGTAATTCTTGGTTTGCCGACACGCCACCTGCAAGAAGGATGGATTTTGTGGGATATTCTTGACTTGCTTTTTTTAGTTTCTGAATAAGAATGTTGACCGCCGTCGCCTGAAAGCTGGCGGCAAAATCGGCGATTTGTTGTTCGGATAGATGCTTTTGAAGTTCGTAAGACGGGGTAGTGATTGGCAGGTTAAGCTCTTTTTGAACTGCGCGTAAGACGGCTGTTTTCAGGCCGCTGAAAGAGAAGTCTAAATCGTCGACTTTTGGAATTGGGAGTTTATACTTGGTTGGATTGCCTCTTTGGGCGGCTTTGGCAATTGAAGGACCGCCGGGATAGGGGAGGCCAAGAATTTTTGCGATTTTATCAAAACATTCGCCAATGGCATCGTCCCGCGTAGTACCGATGATATCGAAATGGTCGTGACGTTGCATGTGGATGATTTGAGTATGTCCACCTGAAATAACTGCGGCAAGTAATGGAAATTCTGGCTGATAGCCGCTAAGCCAGTTGGCGTAGATGTGGGATTTTAGATGATGTGTAGGATAGAATGGGATATTGTTGACGACTGCTATTGTGCGGGCGGCTAATGTGCCAACAAGAAGTGAGCCGACAAGCCCCGGAGTGTGCGTGACGGCAATGGCATCAATATCGTGGATGGAAAGCTTTGCGTCCGTGAGTGCTTTTTCTATGACGGGATTGATGACTTCAATGTGGCTGCGGGCGGCTACTTCTGGAATTACGCCACCATATGCGGCGTGAATATCGATTTGCGAAACAACAACATTAGATAATATCTTACTTCCGTTTTCGACAACGGAAGCTGCAGTCTCGTCGCACGAGCTTTCAATTCCCAGAATTTTCATTTCCATTATTATACCATAATTTCAGCTTTTTGCTTTTTTGTTTATGTGTAAGCGTTTATGTTATTATTAACATAAGGATTAATATGTAGAGAGGTCTAAAAATGGAAAAAGTTCATGATTTTATTGGTAGTCTGCTTGATCAGAAGGGGATTACCGATATTGAACCGGAAGCTCGCGAACAACTTATTAGCGAATTGACGGAACTGTTAATGCAGGAAATTGATAATGCCGCCATTAGGGCTTTACCGGAAGAAAAGGCGATTGAGCTTGCTGATGGATTAGAGAATGGCTCAATAAAACCTGAGGATGTTGGTACCTTTTTGATTGACGCTGGCTTGAACGTAGAAGAGATTTCAATGATTACGATGTTGCAGTTTAGAGATTTTTATCTTGGGAACGCTGTGCCGGATGTAGAAGCCAATGAACCGGCGGTCGCAGCGAATTAGTCGGTAGGAGCTTACTTATGATTAATGCTGGTGAAAAAATAGGGAAAGTCGAAAGTAGTGAGCCGAATGAGCTGTCTAGTGAGCAAAAGCGGGCACTCGCTCGAGCATCTATGGGGGCGGCCGAAATCGCTTCATCTGAAAATAGTAGCAAAGAAGACCTCTCGGCTACACCAAGTGAAGGCGGCAACGATGTAACCTCTAACGATTCTAGTGAGGGGGCAGGTGAAAATACGGCTGTTCCAGAAGATGTCACGGTTGAGTCTGGTAGCGAATCGGACATTAGCGTCGACGATGAAGGGTCGGCTGGGAAAGACGCTAGTGAAGCGGCGTTGATAGGGGGTTATGAAGGAATTCCAGACTACAAACCAGTTAGCTTAGAGAGTGGCAAAGATAGAGATTACGCCACGGATGAGATATGGAGACCTGCAGTAGAGAGATTGAATCCGGAAATGCCTTCTAAAGATGTTGATATTGTGATGTCATTTGCGTACATATGGAATATGTATTTGAAGCCTAGCGAGAGGGAAGCTTTGCTAAAAGGCGAGAATATTGATGGCTTCGAAAGCGATGGCATGATGCTCATGTTGAATAAGGCCCACATTGTAAGTTCTGAGGGGGCGGCTGGTCTAGAAGGGGTAGGGGATAATAATGAACAGCCTGGCGAAGCAGAGAGCGGTAATGATGGTTCCTCTGGCGAAGCTGGCGACGGGAAGGATGACGCCGGCGACCAGTCTAGTGAAACTGAAGGAGCTGATGGCAATAAGGATGGCTCTGGTGAGACTGGAAGTGAAAACAGCGAAGATTTAGCGGATTATGAAGCAGTATCAATAGACGATATTGTAGACATGAAAAAGGATATCGATACCGAAAAAGCCATAAAGAAACTGGAAAAAGAAGGCTTAACGGAAGAGCAGCTTAGCGAATATCGTTCTGTAATTAAATATGGAAAGTTGGAGAAGTTTGCGCCGATTGTTAATTACTTTAAGTCTGAACAAGCAAGGAAAGTAATTCCAGAGTCGAGTCTAATCTATGCTATTGATAATTCTGGTCTAGGGTATGCTAATGCTCTGATTAAAACTGGTTTAGTTAAAGTTTCGGATGAATTCTCGAAATTTATCGAAAATAGTATAGCTACCGTAAAAGGAAAAGTGGATTTTATGCGTTCGCAAATTGGTGATTTGCCTCCATTGGAAGCTATGACTATAGAAGAAGTAGAAGAGATGGGGTGGTGCGACGAGACGCAAATCGTTAAAGATAGAGATGGGAAAGAGGTTCCTATATTTGAGGCATACGATGGAATGCTATATCCACATTTTGTAACTTTCGTTGACTTGATCCACTCGAGATGCGATGGTGATGAGGTGCTGTATAAGAGTATTGTTGACTATGTAAACGGTGAAAACACTTTGCCGCAAGATTCTGCAGAAAAAGGAATGATTGATACGCTAATGAAGGCAGGGCTAATTAAAAAATCGCATGACGTTGCGACGGGAGGAGAGTAAGAATGGGGAATAACTATTTAGGGAGGAATAAGTAATGGTACGTGCAGCGGGTGAAGCTCCTTCTGGTGGCGCGTCTGGAGAGAAAAGAGAACAGCGCGAGCTTAGTGATGAGATGCGAAAAAGATTTGCTAGGAGAATTCTAGAAATTAGCATAAAGTATGGCCTTACGGAAAAAGATGAGAAAAGTCTTTTTGACTTATTAGATTCGACTTATGGCGAAAACAG
The DNA here is from genome assembly GCA_016290315.1 of Candidatus Saccharimonadota bacterium. GTDB lineage: Bacteria > Patescibacteriota > Saccharimonadia > Saccharimonadales > Saccharimonadaceae > UBA2834. The sequence continues at coordinate 11,506 of JAEETK010000001.1, forward strand.
TGGCGACCAAAGCCAGGATAGTGGTAGTCAGAATAATGGCGAAGGCCAGGGCGATCAAGGCAATGGTGACAACAAAGACGGCCAAAACGGTGGCGATAATAAAGATGGTCAAAACGGTGGCGATAATAAAGATGGTCAAAATGGTGGTGATACCAAAGACGGCCAAAATGGTGGCGACAACAAAGATGGCCAAAATGGCGGCGACAACAAAGACGGCCAAAATGGTGGGGACAACAAAGATGGCCAAAATGGCGGCGATAATAAAGATGGTCAAAATGGTGGTGATACCAAAGACGGCCAAAATGGCGGCGATAATAAAGATGGTCAAAATGGTGGGGACAACAAAGATGGCCAAAATGGCGGCGACAACAAAGATGGTCAAAATGGTGGCGATACCAAGGATGGCCAAAATGGTGGCGATACCAAGGATGGCCAAAATGGCGGCGATACCAAGGATGGCCAAAATGGCGGCGATACCAAGGATGGCCAAAATGGCGGCGATAATAAAGGTAACGACGGAAATGGAGAGAATGGCGAGAATGCGCCAGATTATAGTCCTTTGACATATGGAGAAGCCAAAAAGAGTGGGGATTCATCTATCAGTCCAGTGTCGAAAGAGTCGATTAAAAAGAAACATCCAGAGCTATCTGACCAAGATATTAGTATTGCGATTTCGTTCGTGTCTGCGTGGAATCGTATAAGCCACGAAGATAGACTAAGAATATTGAAGAACGGTGCGATAAAAGACCTCGAGGGTATGGTAGATTCGTTGCTAGCAGCCGGATTAATAGAGATTGGCGGTAGTGATGAACCTAATGGCGAGAACAGTGAAGACGGTAAAGACGAAGATGGCGAGAATGGCAAGGATGATGATAATGAAGAAGATGGCGAGAATGGAGAGAATGGCGAGCGTGACAAAAAAGCCAGTGAATTTGTTGATGATAAGGATAAAAGTTTCTGGCTAGAGGTAGTAAAGAATATTGATCCAATTGATTTATTGGATAAGCCAGATGACTATACGATCGATGTGATTAATGACCTTGAAGAGGAATATGAGAGCGATCGCGAAAAATTAGCGGATGAACTGATGGATAATAACGAGTTCGGCGATTGGTATGAAAGCCAGGGCGGGAATGCTTCCGATTTGGCCGATATGGGCTTCAAGGCGCTCTATGAGCTAAAGCAACAGTTCGAGAAGTCGAAAGAACCTAGTGAGGAACCGCAAGAAAAGAACGAAGGTGATTTAATTGCGGTTGGGCTTAACAGCGACGATGAAATAACTCGTCGTGCGCGCGAAATTGCAAAAGAGAAGATTGAAGCAGATATTAATTCGCAAAAGGGCCTCGTTGGTTTCTTTAAGAGGTTTTGGCTCACGCAAACAAAGATACTTCGTCAAGATAGAATGCAAGGCGAGATTAGGCAGAAAATTATAGAGAAGAACAATCTTCTAATGAAGAAAGAGTCAGGCACAATTAGCGCCGATGAAGAGAGGAAACTAAAAGAACTTCAAGATGAGCTTGGTGCGGATAGTTGGACTGCGAGCGAAGGGGATACAGAACGCTTCGTGTTGGCGCATGTTAACAATATGCGTGAAGCAGTTATGGAAACGAAAGGCGAGTCGATGTTTGTTTATGGCGTAGAATACGTAGAAACAAATGAAGACGAGCTGAATGAAGATGGCACCGTAAAACTAGATGCAAACGGTAATCCTATTAAGAAACGTATACCTAAGGCTTATCGTATGGATAAGGATCAGCAGGGTAATGTCAATAAGCAGGAAGTAACTGGTGAGGCGGCAGAGTTTGCGATTGCGATAGAAGGTGCCATTAGAGCTTATGCATCGGCTGTTGGGAATATTGAACGAGATGCTAATTTGACTGCGGACCAGAAGAGGGATAAGCAAAACGCTGAACTAGAAGATTTCCGCAGGAAAATGGACGAGTTAAGGCGGAAAGATATTCAGAACGGCGGCGACGGCACAATGATTAATAACTATGAAGCCGTCGCGCAGAGAGCTGCTGAACGCGCAAAGCACGAAATTGGTGTAGACGCCGTAATGGATGGCTTTAGGTATATTAACGGTAAAATAAATCGCGAAGTTAATTCTCAGCCACATCATAACGCCATAGAAAAACTTGGCCATATGATAGGCACGATCCCATTTGTTCCAGAAGGCGCTGCTGTAATGTCGGCTTGGATTATTATGACTGCTACGAAAACTGCTGGTAATACACTTGGCCGTGCAGCCGGTGGTCTCCTTGGCGGCTCGGTAGTTGGAGCAGTCTTTAATGGCTTGAAGTTTGCCGATGACTACAGAGAGCAATATGCAACCGCCGCGCATGCATTGGCTACGAACGCGGAGCTTGGTGACAGGAAATTTGAAGGCAAAATGACAGAAAATGTCATGCGCTTTATGACTCGCGAGAAAGAGGGGGGCGGCAGAGAAAAGATTACTGCCGATTTACTGAGTAATGACTTAAATAAGTTAACGGCCGAATTAAATGCCGCATTTGAGGAGTTTAATAGAGACCCGAATAATGATGAAGCGCGCGCAAAAATGCTTGGTATCGCAACTACTATGAGTGGTTGTATATTAGATGCGAGAAATAGGCTTTTGTATGGTGCGGAACAGCAAGTTGATTTAATGGCATTTTCGAGCAATGATTTGGGCCAAATTGAGAAAGAGCGTCTAAATCTTTGGAAGAGTATAGCGGTGGCGCAGACTGCTTATAATAAGATGAGAGCTAGCGACAGACTTACTGACAGTGAAGTTCCAGACGACAAAGCAATATTCGAAAAATCAAGAGCCAACTTGCAAGGCATTGTAAAAGAGGGGGAAAGCAAAATTAATAGCGATATTAGGTGGAGCACGGCGAAAAACATCGTAGGCGGTGCTATACGAGGTATTATTATAGGTGCGCTTGCTGATGATGCGTTTGCTAACTTTTCATCTGAGAAGATTAGTACGTTGGAGCATCTTGGTATCGTAAAGACGCAAAATAGCAATACGGCTACGAATTCTATCTTATCTGGATTCCTAGATAAAATTGGCGTGCCAGGCTTTAAGACGGAAGATCTCATAAAAGGTGGAGTCTTCAATACTCAGCAAGAGGCCGAGAATTACATAAAGCAGAATGGTGGAAAGCAATCATTCAAGAAAGTACATAATCCATCAAAAGACCAGATGGTGAGTGGCGGCTCTCAGAGCGATGCTGAGTATTCGAGAAATAACTTCGGAGAAATCAACAAACGTAAATGGTGGGGATATGGAAAGAAAGAGTCTATACGTAATGAGTTGAGGCTATATGGAAAACCGGACAGTATGCGTATAGACATGAATGGTATATCAACGGATGGTCTAGGTAATTCTATAAATACGGAAGCACTTCAAAATGGAGGTAATTTGGAGTTGTTGATTTCGTTGTCGAAAGACTCACAACAGTACCCGATACATATTCCGTTCGATGCGAATGGTGTTGCCGATTACTCGAATGTGCCCGCTGAGATAATGGCGCGACTTCGTGCTGGTGATATTTATATGGCAGAAGTTGCACAGGTTGCACAACCTGGTGATACGGTAACAAATATTTTTGCAAGTATGCCGTACTATAAGGGTGGTGGTTCAATTGAGGTACAGACACTGAAACAAGGTTTTGACTTTGTTGTTGAGGAAATAAAGACCTTGCGTGATCCTGGCGTAACATTCAACCAATGGAGCTTCTTAGCGACAGCGCTACATGCCGGTCGTGGTCTCAATATTAGACGCAACGGTGGCGGTGGTCCGTCTGGCGGCAATGGTCCTGAGGGTAATCCTGGCGGTGGCAATAATCCTGGTGGTAATCCGGAAGGTAACCCTGATGGTGGCAACAACCCTGATGGCAATCCAGAAGGTAACCCTGATGGTGGCAACAACCCTGATGGCAATCCGGAAGGTAACCCTGATGGTGGTAACAACCCTGATGACAATCCGGAAGGTAACCCTGATGGTGGTAACAACCCTGATGGTAATCCGGAAGGCAACCCTGATGGTGGTAACAACCCTGATGGTAATCCGGAAGGCAACCCTGATGGTGGTAACAACCCTGATGGTAATCCGGAAGGTAACCCTGATGGCGGTAACGGCCCTGAAGGCAATCCTGAAGGCAACCCCGATGGTGGCAATGAAGGCAATGAAGACGGCGAGAATCTAGACATTGTTCCACTAACCGCTGAAGAGTTGTCTAGAGCAGGCATGAGACGAATAGATGTCATTAACCGCATGAATGACATGATGAATAAGATTCTTCCAACGCTCAGTAGTCCAGAAGATCGTAATGAGTTGATTGAGGCCGTAAAGAGATGGAACGATATGCGACCGAATCAATGGAGAGTCTTCTTGTCGCGTCCGAATGATCCGCGTAGCCCAGAGAATAAAGCTATGATGGAAATCTTAAAGAAACATAAGATGGTAAAGGAAGGCTAATAAATTATAAAAATACCCTCTGTATAGAGGGTATTTTTGTGTGAATAAGATATTCGCTCTAGCGATAAAACTTTAGGGAAGTAATCGGATCTTTGGATGCAGCCTTAATGGCAGGATAAATGCCGAATAATATGCCTACAAAGAGTGAGACGCCGCCAGTAATACCGAGGATTTCCCATGAGATATGTGGGGCGAAAGGAGTGAGCAATGAAATAATGAATGCGCCAATATATCCAAGAGCAAAACCAAGGATTCCGCCCATAACACTAAGGATGGTGGATTCGAACAAGAATTGAAGTAGAATATTGCCAGAAGATGCACCTACTGATTTGCGAATGCCAATCTCGCGCGTACGTTCAGATACGGAGACCAACATAATATTCATGATGCCAACGCCGCCGACAACTAAGGAAATAGAGGCAACTAATGTTAGCATGCTTGATACGATGGAAAGAAGTGAGCCGGCTGGGTGGATGTCTTCCGCGCTAGTGATAACAGAGAACGTTTGATCGCTGTTTTTTGATTCGGAAAGTTTTTTCTTGATTTCTGAGGTAGTTTTTTCGACAGCATCGGTTGTAGCGGTGCGGATGTCGATTTGTTGAATTTGAATTGATGATTCGAAAGAACTTGCATGGTTAATATCGATAAGAATAGATTGGTCAATGTCGATGCCGTTAAAATTAATAGGATCGTCAATTTTATCTAGTACGCCAATAACCATGAAATGCTGGTCGTGATAAGAAAATGTTTTAGTGATGGCTTCTGTGCCGCCAAATTGTTGCATGGCGATATCGTAGCCTAATACGGCAACATTCTTGCGCAAGGTAGTGTCAAGAAATTGGCCATTTTTTAGATGGAGTGACATGACATCAATAAAAGAGGTATTGGTTGCGACAATATTGGCACCCTGCACGGTGCGGTCGCCAATTTTGATGGCGCCAGTAGAGGCGGCAATTGGAGCGACTGAAGCAACTCCGTCGATTTTACTGATAGTATCAATATCTTGAAGGACGAGGCTAGATTTGATGAATTGGTTATTTGAAGTTAATTCGCTAATGATATTTTCGGTAACATCTTTGCCGGTGCTTGGTCGGACTAAAATGAGGTCGGCATTGTTTTTGTCGGAATTGGTACTAATGAGTTGATTAATGCCGCCAGTTAAAGAGAGGATGAGGACAATAGAAGCTACACCGATGGCGATACCTAAAGCGGATAGGAAAGTACGACCGCGATTACGACGAAGGTTATCGACGGCGAGATGGAAATGAGTATTTAGTAATAGTGCCATATTTTAGGATTCCTTCTTTTCGTCTTTAGATTTTTTGTCGGTTTTTTTGACGATTTTTCGAGTTTTTTGTTCTTTCTTCTTGCTTTTATCGGCTTTTTTGTCGTCGTTTGAGTTCTTTTTAATGTCGGTAATTTGTTTTTTGCTAACTCCCTTACCGATAGTGACATGCTCACCAGAGACGACAACTTTTGTTTGCGAATCTACCTCGAGTTCTACAGGACGTTTTTTGCTTAGAATACGGACGGATATTTTTTCTGGATCACCTGGACGCGGTAAGTCACTGTCAGCTACAGTCTTGATATCTGTGTCGATTTCACCGTCGAGCATATTGATTACGCGAGTGGCATAGGTAGTTAGGGCAGGGTTATGGGTGACCATAATAATAGTGTTGCCTTGAGCATGGATGTCGCGGAGTTCTTCCATAATAATATGGCTGCTACGACTATCGAGGTTACCAGTTGGTTCGTCGGCTAGGATGATGGATGGGTCGGAAATAAGACTGCGCGCAATCGCAACACGTTGTTGTTGGCCGCCGGACAGCTGATATGGCATATAATATTCGCGCTCGCGGAGGTGAAAATGTTCAAGAATATCGTCAGCTTTGCGGAGGCGGCGAGTTTTGTGATGCCCAGAATAAATTAGGGGAAGGGAGACGTTTTCGATTACGGACAAATTTGGGATAAGGTTGAAGTTTTGGAAAATGAAACCGATTTCTTTAGCGCGGAAGTGCGCCTTGCGACGAGAAGGAATTTTTTCAACATTTTTGCCGTTTAGTAGATATTCGCCTGAAGTTGGCTTATCGAGGAGGCCAATAATATTGAGTAGGGTGGTCTTACCGCACCCCGATGGTCCCATAATCATAATGAATTCGCCACGTTTAACAGTGAGGTCGAAGTTGTGAAGCGCGTAAGATTCTGCATCGCCAAAACCGTAGCGCTTCGTGACGGCTTTGAGCTCGATGATAGTTTCGTTGTTTTCTTTTGACATCGTGTACTAATTATAAAGGTTTTTAAAAGATAAAGAAAATGCTAAAGGAAAAGAAATATACTTTTTGAGATATTAATGTTGGTAGATGGTTCAATTTTGCGTGAGAGGGCTTTTTGTGTTAAGATTATATGAGCTGGAGAGGTGTCCGAGTGGTTGAAGGAGCACGCTTGGAAAGCGTGTAAGGTCGCAAGGCTTTCGCAGGTTCGAATCCTGTCCTCTCCGCCAAGTTCAAGAATACAACCCGAAGGGTTGTTTTTTGAGCTTGCGAGAACAGGATGAGAGCCCAAGGTTCGCCCAATGCCCGGTCGAGCTTGCGAGACGACGGCGCATTGTTTATATCCTGTCCTCTCCGCCAAACAGAATAGCTTACCGTAATTGGTTGAGCTTTTTTGATGGCTTCTTTTTGTAAGATGGTTACTAATTTGTAATAAACATGTTATTATGTAAGCATAAGTACTTCTGGTGAGGAGAAAGATGAATCCACAACAAAACGACCAACAACAAGGGAATCAACAGACAAATACAAACCCTCAGACTCAGAATTTTGATGGTTTCGGTGGACCAAATATAGCCTATGCGAATTATGACGATAATATGGTCCAGCAACAAGCTCAGGCTGCTCAACAAGATCCAGGCGCAGTGCCGATGAATGTAGTCGATGTTGTGAATGCTAACGGAGTTGTGAGCGGAAGAAAAGTTGTCGATTATCTTTGGCAGCGTGTGGCTATCTGCATGATTGTAATAGCTTGTGGTTTGTTGATAGGTTTGGTTGTTTCCTTGATGATTGTAGTAACTAAGAACTCAGAAGTTGCATCTTTGAATCGTGAAAAGACTGGCTTGAACTCTGAGTTGCAAAGTATTTATGGTAAATTGGGCGTAGGAAATCTTGCCGATGCGGTAACTCAGATTGACAAGACCGAGACTATGGACGGTGGAGATCTTAGTGAAGTAAACGATTTGTTGACGGGAAAATTTGGTGCGAGCTACAAACTAGACTTAGCGGACGCTAATATTAATTTTGTTATTAGAAACGGCGTTTATAAGATTGTGAGTTTAGGTATATATCGCGAAAGCGGTACACAGAGAGTTGTTTTATACGAAAAGATAGCTGATGGTAAATGGAAGCTTGGCGGTTTTGATGCGACAAAGGCTGATGCTTGTACGGATTCCACAGAAGAAGAGAAAGCTGCAATTGATGGCATAATTCCTTGCGTTGAAGAAAAAGAAGCAGAATAGTAGTAAAATAGGGGGAGTATGATAGGAAGCTTGATTTCTTTAGTGATTGCGCACGAGGTTGCGACTCGGAAAATTGAGCTGGAAAAAGTATCGGCAGAATATAAGGCACTACAAGAGTCGAGTGCTAAAGTCGCCGTTAAGTATAATGTTAGCTTTGATATCAGTTCGCGCGGTTCTCTGAAAGGGGACGTGAATGAGTTTGCTGATTTTGTTGAAGAGACACTAACAAGCCGTCAAGGGTGGATACGAGCTGGAGTTAAATTTTCGAAAGTGTCGAGCGGCGGAAGATTGCATGTGGTGTTAGCGTCAGGGGCGGAGATAGATAAATACGCAGGTTGCTCGGCGGAGTTAAGCTGTACAGTGTATCCTTATGTACTAATAAATGATGCGCGATGGCTGGGCGCTACGGACAGTTATAATTCGGCTGGTTTGAGTTTAACCAGCTATAGGCAGATGGTAATTAATCACGAGGTTGGGCATTTTTTGGGGCATGATCATAGCTCTGCTTGTGGCGTGGGCGGTGTAGCCCCGGTGATGTTGCAGCAATCGACTGGGCTAAGAGGGTGTAAGGCAAATTCTTGGCCATTAGATAGCGAACTCTGGGTGACGCGATGGTAAAAAGAAAAAGTAATAGAGTTAAGATTGTATTTTGTGTAATTGTGATGCTCGTTGCGGCGATGGCGGTATTTTTGGGTGCTTTTTTGAGTCGAAAATTGACGGAAAATAAGAGGAAAGATTATACGGAAATTCGGGCCGAAGTTTTGAAGTTGGCGGATGGCCGAGAGGCGGTAGAGAAATTTTTAAATCTCGAGATAAAGACTGCAAAATTGAACGATGCGGATAAAAAAATAGTGGACGATTTTGAAGAAGCAGTGCCGGAAGATGGCGATATACAAACATTACTGCAAAAGGTTCTGGATATTAATGAGGAAGAGGATGAGGGAATTAAGAAAGCAGTTGATGCCGTAGCCCTTACGTACATTGGGCTACATTCGGTTTATTTGTTGGAACAAGATTTAGCGATAATGTTTGACGGCGAGCTGAGCGATGAAGATTTGGCGATATTGGAGAAATCGGAAAACGATTATTTAGCGAAGCTTGCGAAAGAGGTGGGCGATTATCGCGTGAAGGTAAAGGGGCTGAGTGCGAAAGACGACAACTTTGAGCAAAATTACAAATTATTGGAAGAAGAGGGTGAAAAATTGCAAAAGAAATATGCCGAAGTAAAGTTGAAGGACATAATGGGAAAAACGGGAGAAGAAATAATGGAGTATTATGATAAAGTTGAAGAATTGAACACAATTTTGCTTGAGTATGAACAAAAATGAAAAGATTGATATTGGTATATAATCCGAGGAGTTCGCATTACCTACACGTAAAGGAAGGGGTAATAGATAAGTTGCGCGGTTTGAAGGGGTGGATGTTAGGGAAGTTTGAGGTAGCGGATACTGATGTAGACGATAACGCGCATCGTTTGGCTAAGATTTTGATGGATGACGATCTGGTAATAGCGGCTGGTGGTGATGGTACGGCTAATATCGCCATTAATGGAATTATGCTGTCGAATCGAGAAAACGTGCGAATTGGCGTACTTGGTTATGGGAATTTTAATGACACGGCGAGGACGTTTGGAAAAATAAGCCTTGAAGAAATATTGACTGAAAAAGCGCAAGAAGTTTGGCCGCTCGAATGTAAAATAAACGAGAAGCATTGGCGTTACGGTATGTGTTATTTCACGATTGGCATGTTCGCGGAAGCTTGTGCGGTCTTTGATCATCCAAAAACTCGAAAGGCTTTGCAAAAAGGGAAGAAGAGAATATTTTTCAGCCTATCGGTGTTGGTGCACTGGTGGTTGAAACAACATCGTAAACATCGTTTTATGCCGGAATTTAGCTTGGGAGATAAGAATGGGGATTTTTTGCCGAGTAATAAAGCATCGGATTATATGGCGATAAATGGTAAGTCTGTGGCGAAAATGATGAGGGGCGGTAAATATTACTTATCTAAGGATGATTTTTTGAGTTGTACTGGCAGGATGAATAGATTTTGGCATTTAGCTAGTATGATGCTGAGGAGTGTTTTTAAACGTATCCCCGGTAAAGAGAGCACATATGATTGTTTGGTATTTCGACGGCCAAGTAAAATGATGTTTCAAGCCGAGGGTGAATACAAAATGATTAACGACGTTTCTAAGGTAGAGATTCAGAAGTCGAAAAAACCGCTTCTTGCTATAATAAAATAAATGGAAGTTGTAGGCAGGGCAGGCTATAAGTTAAGTAACGCAATTAAGGCGTTTGGAATTGATTTGCGCGGAAAGACGGTTCTGGATATCGGGTCTTCTACGGGTGGTTTTACGCAATGTGCCTTAGAGAATGGGGCGGAGCATGTGATTGCTGTCGAGAAAGGCACCAATCAAATGAAGGCGCCATTGCGATTTGATCAAAGAGTGGAATTATACGAAAAGATGGATATCTTTGATTTTCATTGCATGCCGCCAGATTTAATAATGGCCGACGTGAGTTTTGTGAGTTTGCGAAAGGTGCTGCAATATGCGGCGAAAGAATTAGCAGATGGCCATACGGAATACCTCGTTATGCTCAAGCCGCAATTTGAAGCAAAGAAACATCAGCTGAAAGATGGTATCGTGAAGAACAGTAAGATGCGACGAGAGATTATTGCGGAATTTGAGTTCTGGTTAAAAAAGAATGAGTTTATTGTCGTAAGGAAACGCGACAATGAATTGGCGGGGCGATTTGGAAATGTGGAGCGCTTCTATTATTTGAGGAGAGCGGCGAAATAAAAATACCCCCTAGTTTGGGGGTATTTTTTTGATATATTTTGCTAGTCTTCAGCTTCGCTGGCTAGAACATATGTAGCAAAATCGTTTTCGCTAAGGATATAGCGGTTGTCGGGAGAGATGCTGTCTTCGGTTTCGTCTTCGCAAACTGCGCAGAAGTAGCAATGTTCATCTCCCCCTTGTGGGCCACCCCAAGGGGCTTCAATGGTTACGGGGCGACCGGTCTCATTCTTGATAATGCGAGCTTTACCTTTACCGCGGTAGACGCCTTCTTGGTCGGTGGCTTCGTACTTCTTTTTGAATGTTTCGTCTGGAATGGCGTAGTTGTTAGGATGGTCGCCTTCTTGCTGGGCGGGGTTAGTCGCAATCCATTCACCGGGCGTGACTGGACGAGTGTCTTCTAGCCTAGCTACGCGGCTTACGGTGCCGTCTGCGGCGGTCTCTTTGCGCATCACGTAGGTGTCTACGACATATTTGCCACTTTCTTCATCGAAACGAATATCTCTATCCGCGTAAGCGCCGCTCTCAAGTCCTTCTTGGGTGATTTGTTCAGCTTTTATTTTTGCTTTTTTGATATAGTACTCAGCTTGACGGAATTTTGCGTCATACTCTGGAGTCTTTAAATCTACTTGGACTGGGCCGGTTTCGTGGGCTTCTGGAGCGTCGACCGTTTCGTCTTGGGTGAGGATGTCCCACTCGCTACCGGCGTTTGGGTCTTGTTCGGAATTTGATTTTATTGTTTCGCTCATAGGCTTTTTCTCCAATGTTTATTTTTGTGATGAACTTATGCTTTAATTATAGCAAAGTTCTTATGTTTTGTCAAGATGTAAGGGTGAGGAGTGGAATTTACCATAAAATTATTGCATAATGAGAGAGAAAACGATGGTATGGTAACGGAGGCAAAATGCAAAAAAATAGCGTTGCGCGCAACAGGGTGATGGGTTTTTTAGGCATAAATATATTGGTCCTGATTTTTGAATTTATAGGACTATGCAAGGTTTATGGCGAAATTGGCAATAAGAGTTTGATTTTTTATACGCAATTGAGCAATATATTTCTACTAATTGCGGTTTGTATTAATATTGTTGAGTCAATCAAGTGTTTAATGTCGGGTAAAAAGAGTGGTTTGCCAGCATACGCTTGGCGAGTTTTTCATGCGGCAGTGAGCGCGACGACGGTAACGTTCTTAGTAGTGTTACTGGTTTTATCGTGGATGTATGGCAACCTGTGGTATGTGTTGACTGCTGGATCGATGCTATTTACGCACACATTATGTCCGTTGATATCCCTCGGGGCCTTTGTTGGTCTTGCGCCAAAAGTATTTAAGGGCATTGATGCAATTAAGGCTGCGAGCTTTACGTTTATATATGGCATTATAGCAATCATATTAAATATAGCGCGCGTGATAACAGGACCATATCCGTTTTTGTGGGTATATGAACAGCCGGTATGGGCGACTATCTCTTGGGTAATAATAATACTTGGTGGTGCCTGCGCTATATCGAGAGTAATCATAATAGGGAAGACAAAAAGGGAGTCATAAGCTCAGTTTGGTTCGTGGTAGAATATAAATATGGCAACGGAGGAACAACTTAAACCAAGTGATTTTGTGCATTTGCACAACCATACGCATTATTCGCTTCTCGATGGTTTGACCAAAGTGGATGAGCTGGTGGATTTTGTGAAAGAAAAGGGCATGGAAGCGGTGGCCGTTACGGATCATGGCACAATGTCTGGTTTGATTGACCTCTATAAAACAGCAACAGATGCGGGAGTAAAGCCGATATTAGGTCTAGAAGCTTATGTAGCTGCTAGACGACTAGAAGATCGTGATCCGGCTTATGACAAGGAGCGTTTTCATATTACTTTACTAGCGATGAATGAAAAGGGTTTTGAAAACCTTTGCCGCCTGATGACAATTGCGGAGACGGATGGAAAGTATTACAAACCGCGTATTGATCATCGTGTGATGGAAGAATACAACGAAGGCATTATTTGTTGCTCAGGCTGTGCGGGTTCGGAGATTTCGATGGCGATTCGTGCGGATGACGATAAGCGTACGATGGAGCTAGTTAAATGGTATTCAGAAGTTTATAAGGACCGCTTTTATCTAGAGATGCAGGACCATGGGCACCCAGATTCGCCAACACATTGGTCGGAACAGACGAAGATAAATAACAAGCTAATGGAAATTAGCAAAGAGACTGGTTTGCCACTAGTGGTAACTTGTGATGGTCATTATCTAAAGCATGAAGATCAAGATGCGCATGAGGTGTTGCTTTGTGTGGGTACGGGAAGCCGCATTACTGATACGAATCGTATGACTTTGAAGGATTTTCAGTTGAATGTGATTCCGCCAGAAGAACTGATTCCGCGTTGGCAGAAGACTTGTCCGGAAGCTATTCGCAATACGAAAGTGATTGCCGATCGTTGTAATGTGAAAATTGAGTTGGGGCGAATTTTGATTCCGAAGTTCCCAATTGAGACCGGAGAGACGGAAAAACAATACTTGGATAACATGGTTTTTAGGGGATTGGCGGAACGTTTTGGCTATATGTCTAAGGAAGAAGCGCAAACGAAAACGGTAGAGGAAATACGTCCAATATTATCAAAAGAGATTCTGGAACGTATTGATTATGAGCTAGCGACTGTCGATAAGATGGGCTATAACGGTTATTTCTTGATTGTGCAAGACTTTATCAACTGGGGGAAGGGGCAGGGGATTATTTACGGTCCTGGTCGTGGTTCGGCGGCTGGTTCACTATTAGCATATGCGATTCATATTACGGATTTGAACCCGCTGGAATACGATTTGCTCTTTGAGCGCTTCTTGAATCCGGACCGTATTTCGATGCCAGATATCGATACAGATATCCAGGATAACCGCCGTGATGAGGTGATTGAATATTGTACGCAAAAATACGGTAAAGGCCGGGTGAGCAATATCTGTACATTCGGTAAAATGATGGCAAAGAACGCAGTACGCGACGTGGCGCGGGTGCTTGATGTGCCATTTGCGGAGGCGGATAGAATTGCGAAGCTAGTGCCTGATCCGGTGATGGGGCATCATGTGAAGTTGAAAGATGCGATTGTGAATGAGCCGGATTTGAAGCACGAATATGAGACTAATCCGACCGCAAAAGAAGTGATTGATTTAGCGATGCGCCTTGAGGGGACGATTCGTTCGCACGGCGTGCATGCTTGTGGCGTGGTGATTGCGCCGGACGATTTAGTGAAGTTTATGCCACTTGAGGTTTCGGCGAAAGGTCCACTCGCAACACAATATCCTGGTCCACAGGTTGAGGAGCTTGGGCTTCTGAAAATGGACTTTTTGGGATTATCTAACCTTTCAGTGATTCAGCAGGCACTTCGTATTATCAAAAAAGTTCATGGCAAGATGATAGATATGAACAAGATACCGCTCGACGATGATAATGTATACGACTTGTTCCGTAGGGGAGATACAACGGGCGTATTCCAGTTTGAATCTGCGGGTATGAAGCGATATCTGCGTGAGCTACAACCGACGGCTTTTGACGATTTAATCGCTATGAACGCTTTATATCGTCCTGGCCCGATGCAGTTTATTGAGAGCTTTATCAAACGTAAGCATGGCGAAGAGCCAGTTACGTATTTGCACCCCGGACTTGAGAATTCATTAAAGAATACTTATGGCATTTTGATTTACCAGGAGCAGTTCATGCAGGCTTCGAAGGAATGGTGCGGTTTTACGGGTGGCCAGGCAGATACCTTGCGTAAGGCGGTGGGTAAGAAGAAAGTAGACTTGATGAATAAAATGAAGCCGCTATTCGTAGAGGGCGCCGTGAAGGTGGGTGGCGCGACTAAAGAGATAGCAGAAACTTTCTGGGATCAGTTGCTCGATTTCGCTAACTACTGTTTTAATAAGAGCCACGCGGCATGCTACGCTTTGGTGGCATACTGGACGGCATATCTGAAGACTTATTATCCGGAAGCATTCATGGCGGCATTAATGACGGCAGATATGCGTTGGACGGATCGTTTGGCGATTGAGATGACTGAGTGCAAGCACATGGGAATTCAGGTGCTTGGGCCGGACATTAATGAATCTTATGCTGACTTTGCTACGGTAGGTAAAACTAAGACAATTCGTTTTGGCTTAGCGGCCATTAAGGGTATGGGCAAGGCTTTGGCCGAAGATGTAATAGACGAGCGTGACAAAAATGGCAAATTTAAGTCAGTATGCGATTTTGCGAAGCGCGTGTCGGGGGCGAAGTTTAATAAGAAGAGTTGGGAATCTGTAATTAAGACTGGTGGTTTCGATTGCTTTGGCGATCGCTCGGACTTATTGTTTAACTTGGATAAGATTCAGGCTTACGGTAATAAAATGCAAAAAGATGCCGCAAATGGCCAGACGGATTTGTTCGGTGCTATGGGTGCGGCGGCAGAGATTCCGGAAGTAGAAATTCAACCAGCGCCGACGAAATATTCGGATAAAGAACAGTTAATGTGGGAGCGCGACCTGATGGGGCTCTATATCTCGGCGCATCCTCTAGATAAGTATGATACTTATTTTGAAGAGCAAACAATGCCAATTAGTGAGATTAAGCCGGAAATTGACGGAGCGACGGTAATAGTTGGCGGTATTATTACAAATGTACGTTCCTTAGTGACGAAGAGCGGCTCAAAAATGGCTTTCGTGAAGATTGAGGACAAGGTTTCAGAAATAGAGGTGATAGTCTTCCCGAAGACTTATGAATCAGTGGGCGCGAAGTTGGTTCAGGATGCCGTCGTAAAGGTAACGGGTAAAGTTAATGCTTCCGATCGTGACGGGAATAAGACAGATGAAGCGAAGATAAATGCTGAAGAAATAGACATTATTACCGATGAGGAGTTAGAGAATTACGAGTCAACTGGAGCAAAGCTAAAAGCTCCAACTAAGGGCGTGGCGCAAAAGTCGCGAAGTAAAGTGGCGGCAACGAATGTGAATAGCGGACACGGTAATGGTGGCGGTGGCGGTTTTCGTCGTAGTGGTGGCGACAAGCCGACGGTCCATTTTAAGACTAGCGAGAGTGGCATAAATGCTCAACCGATTAAGCCGAAGAAGGTGTTTGTGCGCGTATTGGATCCCTCTAACAAGGAAGCGTTAATTAGTTTGAAGCAGAGCTGCGCGGTTTATCCGGGACTTTCTGAGGTGATACTAGTAATTGGTGAAGATAAGAAAGCGATGCGAATGCCGTTTCGTTGCGAGCCGCAAAAAGCACTCGTCGACGAGCTTGTAAGTGTCTTTGGGGAAGAGGGCGTAGTTGTTAAGTGAGCGGTAGTTATAAAAAATACCCCCTTATTGTTGGGGGTATTTTTGGTAATTAGATTTGCTTGTATGGTCGATGATTGTTGTAGAGGTTGTCGTAAATGCTGCGGTGTCCAATTCGGTTGGCGGCCTTTACGACTTCGTCAATATCGTCAGTGATTTTGTAGATTTTGCGGTCGTTCGGATTGATCGTTTTGAGACCTTTTTGCATCTTTGTTTCGAACCAACGATCGAGTGGCTTCCAAAATGATTTACCGATGAGGAACATTGGCATCTTTGGCATCTTGCCTTCTTGCATGAGAATAAGTATTTCCGAGAATTCGTCGAGCGTTCCAAATCCGCCAGGGAAGAAAACGTAGACTTTGGAGCTCATCGTGAGCATAACTTTGCGAGCGAAGAAGTAATGAAACTCCATTTGGTCGGTAACGTAGGGATTAATGTGCTGTTCATGAGCGAGCTGAATATTTAAGCCAATACTGCGTCCACCGGCCTCATAACAACCTTGATTGGCGCATTCCATGATGGATGGGCCGCCGCCAGTAACAACTGGGTGTCCGTTGTGCGCTAGATTGTATCCGAGCTTATGGGCGAGCTTGCACCATTTGCTCTCTTTTGGGAGACGCGCCGATCCAAAGATAGCTACGCCCTGGGCGAAGGTGCGTATTTTTGCGAGGCCCTGCTCTAGGTCTTTTGCATAACGAAGAGAACGTTCGACGTCTTCGGGGTTTAATTCTTCATTCGCGATTGCTTTTAGCCATTTTGTAATAGCTTCATCCATTAACGTATCTCCTGTATTGGCATATTGTGTAATTTAATATTTTTATTAATAATACCCGCTTTGCTGCCGATTTTTTGCACCACAGAGGTGGAGTTTGCGGACGCAAAGACTAATGATTCCTTAAAGCTGCGACCGTCGGAATATGCGGCAAGGAAGCCGGAACCGAAAGCGTCGCCGGCGCCAGTCGAATCTTTGATAGTTACATCTTCGTAGAGGCCGATGCGATAAGTTTCTTGGCCGTCCGAGGCGATTGCACCTTGGTTGCCATCTGTGACGATGGCGGCAGGGACGTAGTTTTTGATACGTGCGATAATTTCAGAAAGCATGGCACCTTGAACAATTTTCTTCGCTTCATTTTTGTTAACAATTAATACATCGACGTCTGACAAAAGCCCGAGGAACTTACGCTGGTGGTCTAGCTCTAGATTGCCAGGGTTGAACATGATTTTGGCGCCAATCGAGTGCGCCTTAGTAAATAGCTGGTCGAGCATATTCATGTTGCCGCGAAATGTAGTGACGTATACCCAATCTGGGTGGATAGAGTCTAAGTCATCTGGATTGATGGCATCGAATTTTGCCGATGCGCCACGGCAGGTCAGGATTGTGCGTTCGCCATTTGGAGCTAGCAGAATGACGGAGTAACCTGTGTGAATGTTGGGTATATAAGTGACGTAGCTATTATCGATACCTTCATCGTCGAAAGCGGAGATGATGGCTGCTCCGGCTGGATCGTTTGAAATGCAGCCCATGAAAATTGATTCGTGTCCGTAACGGGCAAAAGTTGTGGCGGCGTTCGTAGCGCCACCGCCGGTGCTAAATTTAATTTTATCGATATCTACTTTTGTGCCGAGTTCGATTTGATTAAAAAAGCCACGTTTGTTTGTACCGAAGTCGTCATGGTCGATAAGATATACGTCTTGTAGGGCTGCTCCTACGCTAACGATACGTGCCATTAAATTGGATCCTCCTTTTCAGTCTCCTTGTTGAGTTCTTCGAATACTTTTGCTGGGTCTTCGGCTTTACTAAGAGCGCTGCCGACATTTATGACAGATATGCCGATATGGGTAAGTTCGCGAGTGTTTTCTAAATTAGCTCCACCATCCCAGCCGATTTCGATACCGGGATGAATATCCTGAATAAGAGCCGCTTTTTCTCCTAGTAATAGATCTGCTTTGCCGCCGTATTTGCCGAGTTCGCCGGAAAAGATTAATGCATGGTCGGCTGCACTTAGGATAGCTTTAATGCTGCCTGGATAAACACTGCGTACGATAGCAACACCTACTCTGATGCCGTTGTTCTTGAGGGTGTCGAAGAGCGGTAAGAGATCGTCGCGCGCTTCGGCGTGAAAAATGACCAGGTTAGGGTGAAGTTTCAAGATGTTTTCGATATGCTTGGATGGCTCGATGGTCATCATATGTATATCGACCGTCCAGCCTTTCGGCCACCATACTGCTGTTTCGGCAATCGTTTTGCTGTGAGTCAGAGTGCCGTCGGATATGTCGATATGTACGCGTTTGGCGAAGGGATAGTACCGTTCGACTAATTGTTTATAGTTGGCGGGAGTTTCCGCGAGAATGCTGGGGGCGATAGTGGTTATTGCCATATTAATCCTCGTCTAGTTTTTGATTTCGGCGTTGATATTTTGGGTTAGCGATTGGGGTGCTATCCAAAAAGCTTTTGATAATTTCGGGATATTTATCGCTATCTTGGTCGGCTGATATGCATAGTACATTTGCGTCATTGTGGCCGCGTGTCTCGAGTGCGTCCATTGCAGAATGGCAGATGGCGGCGCGAATGCCCTTAAAACGGTTGGCTTGCATTGCGACTCCTTGGGCGGATCCGCAAATGAGTATGCCAAAGGTCGAAGGGTTGTTTGACTCCAAGATAGCATTTGCTACTTGTTTTGCGTAGTCATTATAGTCGTCCTCGGCGTCGTAATCGAAAGCACCAAAATCGGTATAAGGAATCGATTCGGTTTCTAGCCAATTAATAACTTGGCTCTTTAGTTCATAGCCGCGATGGTCGGCGCCGAGGAATACTTGCATTTTATTATTGGCCCAGTTTGCCGAGGTCGACAGTTAATTCGACGAGACGATTGCTATAGCCCCACTCGTTGTCATACCAGGCGACGACCTTGATTAGGTTGCCACCGATAACGTCGGTTAGTTTGAGGTCGACGATAGAAGAGTGCGAATTGCCGCGGTAGTCGATTGAAACGAGTTCTTCTTCGGTTGCATCAAGAATGCCTTGATAATATGGGTCGGCAGCGGCCTTCTTGAACATTTCGTTGATTTCTTCGACAGAAGTGTCGCGCTTGGTAACGGCGGTAATGTCTGAAAGAGAGACTACTGGGGTAGGGACGCGAACGGAGAGGCCATTGAATTTGCCTTTGAGGGAAGGAATAGTAAGTGCAGCAGCCTTGCTAGCGCCAGTAGTGGTTGGAACGATATTTTCGGCGGCAGAACGAGCTTCGCGAATATCCTTAGCTGGAGCATCTTGAAGTTTTTGGCTAGCAGTATAGCTGTGAACGGTGGTCATCATGGCTTTTTCGATACCGATGTTGTCTTCGAGAACTTTCATGACTGGCGCGATACAGTTGGTTGTACAAGACGCATTGGAAATGATTTGATCATCAACTGTAACATCGTCTTCATTAACGCCAAGGACAATAGTTTTTGCGCCTTCGCCTTTTGCAGGGGCGGAGATGACGACTTTTCTAGCGCCAGCATCAATATGGGCGCGAGCCTTAGCTGGGTCAGTAAAGAAGCCGGTCGATTCGATAACTACATCGATGTTCATTTCGCCCCATGGAAGATTGGCTGGTTCTTTTTCGGAGAGAACACGAATGCGCTTTCCGTCTACGATAAGATCTTCGCCGTCGGCGCTAACATCTTTTGAATAGATGCCGTAGTTGGAATCGTATTTAAGAAGATGCGCTAGGGTTGGAGCATCGGTGAGGTCGTTAATTGCAACGATTTCAGTATCGTTGCGGTCGAAAGCGATTTTGAACGCATTACGACCAATACGCCCAAAGCCGTTGATGGCTATTCTTACCATTTTATTCTCCTAATTTTATTAGATGGTACTTATGCTTATTATATCATATGAGCTGTGTTATGATAATTGAAAGGAAAGCCCTTTGTGGTAGCCAAAATGAAAGGAGTGAAATGGCTGATTTTAATCAAGTTTTAGAGCCTGGTGATTATAAAAAAGGTGAGATTAATGTAGTGATTGAGATTCCTACGGGGAGCAATCATAAGATTGAATGGGATCGCAAGCGTGCTTGCTTTATGCTAGATCGTATTGAGCCAATGGCATTTGCAAAACCTTGCAACTATGGTTTTATTCCGCAAACTCTTGACGAGGACGGTGACGAGTTAGACGTACTCGTAATCACCGATCAGCCACTTACAACTGGTATTTATGTTAAGGCACGTATCCTTGGCGTGATGAAGTTTGTAGATGACGGCGAGGTTGACGATAAGATTATCGCTGTAGTTGACGATGATCGCAATAATGGTGATGCGATTAAGACGTTGGAAGATTTGCCAAAGCGTACGATTGAGCAGATTGAATTCCATTTTAACCACTATAAAGATTTGAAGAAGCCGGGTACGACTAAGGTTAAAGGATTCTTTGGTCTCGATGAGGCAATTAAGGTAATTGAGGACGCCACTAAGAGATTCTAATTAATTGGGAATTGATTTGAAAATATTCCACATCTTTATTTGTGGAATATTTTTTTTGGTTGTTATGTTATGATAAAAGAAAAGATAAGGAGGTTTTTTACCTATGGGTTTTCTAAAAGCTTTTGGTGGGGCCTTGAGCGGCTCTTTTGCTAATCAATGGCTTGAATATATGGCACCGCCGGCAAATATGACCGATCATACTTTGATTGCGCGTGCCGTCCCAGTAACTAAGGCTGGTAGTGAGAATAATGACGGTGAAGAGAATGCCAATGTCATTACTAATGGTAGCAAGTTCTTGGTTCCAGAAGGCACTTGTTTGATTACTGTTGAGAATGGCGGTATTACTGGTGTTATTTCTGATCCAGGTGGATATACTTACACAACGGAGAACCTCCCAGAGGCTAAGAGCTTGTTTTCTGGCGATGGTTTCTTTGCGTCAACTTTTGGTCAAAGCTGGAATCAGTTTAAATTTGGCGGTCAACCAGGCAATCAACAGTTTGCCTTCTACGTAAACTTGAAGGATATTCTCGGTTTACGCTATGGTACTCAAAATCCAATTCGCTATAAAGATGCGAACTACGCTAATACAATGCTTGCGGTTACGAGCAATGGTACTTATACATTGAAGGTTATTGATCCAATCTTGATGGTAAAGAACTTGATCCCAGTAGACGTAATCTCTGGTCAAGGTCGCGCTGTGTTTGATCTCGGTGAAGGTGATGGCGGCGTAGAGGATGGCCTCTTTGCAGGTTTCATTGGATCTTTGGCAGCGGCTCTTTCGGCATTTACGAAGGGTGGCAAATCCATCGATGATATTCAAGGTGGCACAGTTGAGTTCGCAAAGAGTATGAACGAAGCCGTTGAAGCTAATTATCAGTGGGGCACTAAGTATGGTCTTCAGATTGTAAACGTACAACCGATGGGTCTTGACTGGGACGAACAATCCGTCGAGCTTATCAACAAGTTCAACACTGGCAACCTTATGCAAGGTGGCGTTGGCGCTGCTTATGCGCAAACTCAGATTGCCGAAGGCTTCAATGCTGCCGGTAATAATGGTGGCACCGGTAATATGATGGGCATGGGCATGGGTGTCGGCATGATGGGCGGCGTGGCTGGTATGACCCAGCCGATGGGCGTTAATCCTGTAACAGCTCAACAAAATGCGGCTGCGGCCGCTGCGGGCGCGGCTGTTGCGCAACCAGCTCCGGAAACACCAGCTCAAACTCCGGAAACGCCAGCTGCTGAAGAAGATAATGCTTCGAAAGCGGAATAACCAGTAAAAAATGGTGGTAAAGTCCAAAAATGGGGTGCATCGCTGTCCACATTGTGGCTCCAGCGATGTGTCTCTGGACACAAAAGAGGGGAAATTAAAATGCAATTATTGCAAGACGCTTTTTGAAGCCAAGAGCGATAATGCTTTTGGTGGAGTGAAGGGCATGAAGGGGGAGACTCGAGGTGAGGGGGCTGAGGATATTGTGCCTGGCGAAGATATTGTGAAGACTTTTCGTTGCCCGTCGTGTGGCGCAGAGGTAGTGATTAATACGGAAGAGTCTACGAGTGCGTCTTGTCATTGGTGTAAGCATATATTTTCGATAAATGAAAAAATATCGAATGGTGCTGTACCTGATTTAGTTTTACCGTTCAAGATTACAAAAAAAGAAGCCGAAGCGGCTATTAAAAAGTGCATCGACGGTGTGCGTACTGATGTTGATGAGACTTTTTTGACAAATATGAACATAGAGGAGGCGCGTGGCGTTTATTTCCCGTATTTGTTGGTAGATGTCAATGGTCATCTATCGATGAGAGGGCAGGCGGAGACTAGAAGTTCGGAAAGCGATTCGAAGCTTTCGAAGGTGAAATTGTATGATATTACGCGCGAGTTTGATATTTTAGTTGACGATTTGACGGTTGAATCATCGGCTAAAAGATTAAATCAAGATACTTATGTTAATTCTAATAATATAATTAATGCGATTTTGCCGTTTGATACCGAAAATGCGGTTGCTTGGGATGCGAATTATCTCCGTGGTTTTGCAAGTGAAAAACGTAGCGTAAATGTGGATTCTCTAAAGGAGATAGTTGCGTTACAGACGGGTGATATTGCGCGCAATCGAGCAAAGTACGAGACGGCCAATGAATATGATAGAGGTATTCGGTGGGATAAAGAGCACCTTGGTATCAAGGGGACAAAATGGCGGGCAGCATATCTACCAGTTTGGTTGTTTAGCTATAAACGACCAGAAGAGTCGGGCGATAGCAGGATTTATTATGTAGCGGTAAATGGGCGAACTGGCGAAGTGGCCGCTTGCTTGCCGGATAGAAAATTTAAGAGCATAGGGCGAAGTGAGGCGAAACTTAAAAAGAAAAATAAGAATGCGACCATAATTACGGTAATAGTTTCGACGATAATATTGTTGATTGTATTCTCGCTAGCGAATCTCACTTTTCTAACCGCACTCACGCTTATATGGTTTATGTATATTATGCCATTTTGGGCAATTATCTATTCTCAGAAAAAGAATAAAGAGATTGAGGCGCCAAACCTGAATAAAATAACGGCGGTATTGGTAAATGATAACAGTAGACATCATCACGAGACCGACACGAAGGCCGAGATAGTTAACCTTAAGAAGCAGGATGATTATATTAGGTCATATGTGCCATACTTGCCGACCATTAGTGGGAAGAATGACGAACGCGTAATTGGGTCATTATCGACAGGCCGAATGGAGATGTTGGACAGTGAACGCGGTCGTTTTCAAATGGGGCGCAACTATACGAACTATGGTATGTCTAGGTCGGCGATGGAGTATCGTAAACGAAAATCAACTTCTTCGAGTTTTGATTGGCTGATCATAATCGCTTTTATTATATTGTGTTTGATTGTGGCGATGGCTGACGGCGGTGGTGGCGGTGGTGGACATTCGTCTAGCTCAAGTTGGGACTCGGGATCGAGTTGGGACTCGGGATCAAGTTGGGATTCGGGCTCAAGTTGGGACTCGGGGTCAAGCTCTGGCGGTTTTGATTATAGTTATGATTATTAGGAAGGAGTCGTATCGATGGCAATAGATAATAAAAAGAATGGCATGAATCGCTGCCCTAAATGCGGCTCAACCGAGACTACGCTGAATGTTAAAACTGGAAATTTAAAATGCGAATTTTGCCGCGCGGAGTTTAAGGGAAACAAGGTAAATGCGCCGGGTGGAATTAGTGAACTTAAGGGGGATGTGGTTGGTTCTGGAGCGGGGGATATTGTACCAGATGAAAGTGTAATTTTGACTTTGAAATGTCCAGCTTGTGGCGCTGAGGTTGTAATTAATACGGATGAGGTAACCAGCGCGCGCTGTCACTGGTGTCGGCATAACTTATCGGTAAACGAAAAAATGCCAAATGGTGCGGTGCCGGATTTAGTTTTGCCATTTAAGACGGAAAAGAAGTTTGCCGAAGGCAAAATTGACGAGTTTGTTAATAAGAGAAAGTTTTTTGCTCACCCGACATTCACGAAGGAATTTAACTCTAATAACGTTTTGGGTGTTTATTTGCCTTATATGATTGTTGATGTAAATGCGCATGCGACATTGTCTGGCGAGGCGGAGCATTTGGTACGTTCGTATTCGGTTGGTAGTGGTAATAATAGGCGAACCTATTATGATGCAGATGCGTATGATGTGTCGCGTGATTTTGATTTGTTAATTGACGATCTAACGATAGAATCTTCTGAAGACAAATTGAAGCAAGATTTAAAGACAAATACGAATAATGTGATTAATTCTATCTTGCCATTCGATACGGAAAATTGCGTAGAATGGAATCCGAGTTATTTGCGTGGTTATGCTAGCGAGAAACGCGATACAAACATAAGTGTATTAAAACCTGCAGTGGAAATACAATCAAAAGATATCGCGCGCTACCAAGCGAAGCAAACAATGAAGTTCTATGATCGTGGCGTTAAATGGACTAATGAGTCATTATTGGTGAAGGGGACGAGCTGGAAGGCGGCCTACCTACCGGTGTGGCTTTATAGTTATTATCAGACGGATAAAAAGTTGATGCATTATGTAGCCGTGAATGCGCGTACGGGTGAGACGATGGGCTCGGTGCCGATAAATAAAACACGCTTAATGATTGTTTCGGCGATTGTTGAGGTAATTGGGGTAGTGTTTGGTTTATGGTGGTTTAAGTTTTGGATTGGCGTGGATGTAGACGATGACAACCCGGCAATTTGGGGCTTCTTGGGCTTTACTCCTGGTTTTATTTTCTATTGGATACAGACGAGCCGTTATCGTAATATGGGGGCGCGTCATTTGCACGAAAAAGAAACCCGTTCTCAGGCGGAGAACATAAAATCAACAGATACTTTGAAAGAGCATCGCAAGCGTTTGCGTAATTCGCGCATTCAGGGCGAGAATGGCAACTCGGTTCAGGGCGTACTAGCGAAAAATGGCGAAAAAATGATGGGCGAGAAGATGGCGAACTTCATAGGTATTGGTCGCATGGCTGGCTCGACGCCGGATCAAACTCCAATTGGCCAGAAGACCATTGCTGACGCAAAAGAAAAAGGGAAAAAAGTTAATACCGTTACTACGATTATTGTGATTATAATAATACTATTTATATTATTTGCAATTATAGGGTAATACTCTTTGAATGGTGGCCGAAGAGAAGAAGAAAATTGAAACGCGAGCAAAAGTTCTGCGTTGTCCAAATTGTGGCGCATCGGATGCCGAGTATGATATTTCGGCTGGTGGGTTACGTTGCGCAAAATGTAGAACTATTTTTGTAAGCCCCAAGATTAATGCACTTGGAGGCGTAGATGAGTTGGTGGGCGAAATAAAGAGTGAGGGTGCGGACGATATTGAAGAAAATGACTTCGTTGTGACTTTTAGATGTCCATCATGCGGCGCTAATGTGATGTTAAAAAAAGATGCGAAAAATGCGGAATGCCACTGGTGTAGGCATAGCTTAAAAATGTCGCAACGAATCCCAAATGGGGCGATGCCGGATATGATATTGCCTTTTAAGCTAACGCGAAAAGAGGCATTATCTAGAATGAAAAGGTTTACTCGCGAACGTAGCCTTTTTGCGTTTAATAATTTTGCGAAATCATTAACCGAAAAATCCATAGTTGGGGTTTATTTGCCGTATGTAGTAATTGATGTTCGGGCACATGTCGAGATGGCGGGGCGGGCAGAAAAGACGGTGGGGATGCGTTTAATAATGGAGGGGAGTAGATATAAAGATGAACCAAATATAGTGCAAGTTTATGACGTTTCGTCTTTTGGTCTTAAAAGAGATTTTGACTTAGAGTTAGATGATTTGACAATTGAGGCATCGAGCGAGAAATTAGAGTACGGTTCGCTAATTAATACTACTCATATTATTAATTCTATTATGCCATTCGATACCGAGGAGGCAGTAGAATGGGACGCGCGATATTTGGAGGGTTTCTCAAGTGAGAAACGCGACTTAAATATAAAGCAACTTAATTATAGATTAAAGTCGCAGATTATGGATATTGCCAAATATAAGATGATGAGTACCACGATTGGATACGATAGGGGTGCATGTTGGGATAAAATAAATATTGAAGAGCGGGGGATAAAATGGAAAACGGCATATTTCCCAGTGTGGCTATATAGTTACGCAGAAGGCGGAATTAGAAAAAAGAACGCTATTCATTATATTGCAGTAAACGCAAGAACTGGCGAGACGATGGGGAGCGTGCCGTTAAAAGCGTGGGTAAGGACGATAATCTCGGGTGTTCCTTTACTGACAACATTGGGGTTCATAGTCGATACGTTTAGAGTGGGTTTTGATGGTGGTTTTTCAAAAACGGCTTTTATAAAAATTAATTTTCCGGTGCGAATTTTGGCGATAATTATCTTGATTGCTATCACTGTATTGACGATGAAGCTTGTTAGAAGGAAGACACGAGAATATCGTAATACTCATGCGCGTCATATGTATGAGGTCGACACCTGTATGGTACTCAAGAACTTGGAGCGAGAAGACGCTTTTGAATATACGAGCACGCGAAGAGATAGAACGATGATAAGCGGATATAATGAGGAAAGAAGGCTGGGGGCGCATGATTCAATGATGCATGACGATGCGCTTGAAGAGGCGACTGGAATAAAAACTAGTAGTGCGATTATGGCGGCAGGCTATTTGGTTTTAGGCGTATTGTTATTTGGCATACTTGCGATGTTGGGTTTGCTAGTCGCTTCAGTGGTAGATTTTGTGCACTAATGATAGATATGGCGGTGTTATACTGTTAAATATGAAGCTATACAATACCCTAAATCGAAAAATTGAGGATTTTAAACCCATAAACAAGAAAAGGGTAAAAATTTATACGTGTGGACCTACCGTATATAGTTTTGCGCATATTGGTAACTTCACTTCATATATTTATTGGGACTTATTAATACGAACATTGATGCTTGATGGGTATAGTGTTGAGCGAGTATTGAACATTACTGACGTAGGACATCTAGCTTCGGACGCCGATGATGGCGAGGATAAGATGGAAAAAGGCGCAAAAAGGGAGGGGAAAACTGTTTGGGAAATCGCCGAGATGTATATGGGTGATTACTTGGATAATTTTCGCACTTTGAACTTAATAGAACCGTCAAATATTTGCAGAGCAACGGATTTTATCGAAGAGGATATTAAACTTGTCGACGCTTTGGAGAAAAAAGGCTTTCTATACGATACGTCGGACGGACTCTATTTTGATACTTCGAAATTCCCAACCTATGCAGATTTTGCGCGGCTTGATTTAGATCACTTGAAAGCGGGGGCGCGAGTTGATTTTAATTCGGAAAAGCGTAATGTGTCTGATTTTGCAGTATGGAAATGGATTCGCGACGGCGAAGATCATGCGATGCAGTGGGAGTATCGTGGTAGAATGGGATACCCTGGGTGGCATCTGGAATGCGCAACCATAATACATGAGAAACTGGGGGAGCCGATAGATATTCACTGCGGCGGCGTGGATCACATTCCGGTGCATCATACAAATGAGATAGCAGAGATAGAAGCGGCCTATGACCATAAAATGGCGAATTATTGGCTGCACAATAATTTTATTACGATAGAAGGCGAAAAAATATCAAAGTCGATTGGGAATGTCTATTATTTTAGCGATCTAAATAAAAAAGGCTATACGCACATGGATTATAAAATGTGGGTGCTTCAGGGGCATTTTCAGAGTGAACGAAACTTTGCATTTAGTGATTTGAGCGCGGCAAAACAACGATTACTGAATTACCGTAATTTTGCTGCTTTGCGGTGGCAGAAAGATGCAACGGATTTGAGTTCTGCAAAGGAGGCCATTATGGAGCAGCTGAATAATAATCTAAATTCGGCGGGGGCCTTTGCGGAATTAGATAAAGTGATTAATGCAAATGTACCAGACGAAGATTTTGTAGATTTCTTGGACGACGCTTTTGGTTTAAGGATTGCAGAGACGACGCCAGATATTTCGGACGAAATAAAACAAAAAATAAAAGAGCGTTTCGAGGCGAAAAAAGTACGTGATTTTGCGAAAGCTGATCAACTACGAAATGAGATTAGTAGGGAAGGAATCGTCTTGCTTGATGGCGCCAATGGAACAATTTGGCAATTTGCTAAATAAGAAGAAAGGGATATATGGCAAAGAAAGAGGACGAAGTGAAAATGGTTTTGACGAAGAAGGGCTACAAAACGACCTGTACTGTATTGGGAATTTTGTCAAAAATAGTAGAAGTAGTGGCGATTATAGGCGCGATTACTTGCGGTGTATGTGGAGTTATTTTGGGGCTTGGATATCAGTCAATTAACCTTAATGACGCGGTGGAGATAATTACATCAGATGCAGATTTGCGTGCGCAGTTGCCGATTTCAATAGACGATGGGAAGCAGTGGATAGATGGTTTTTTGGCGAAGGGTCAAGGCGAACAATTGGCGGTTATTTTAGGTGGGATTGCACTTGTGGCGATAATGCTGGCAATTATCTCGATGCTTGCGCACCATGTGAGTAAATTCTTCAAGAATCTTGCTCATAGTCGTTCACCTTTTTCTATGGATAATATAGATCGTTTACAGAAGATTGGCATATGGATTTTTGTAGTAGTTGGCTATTCGATTTTGGTGGAGATTATCACTCCATTAATTCTTGGCGTAAGTAATGTGACGATTTCTGTATCGCTTGATTTAATCGGTGTTGGTTTTGGTGCATTAGTGTTGGCGGTCGTTTTTAAACGTGGCTATGATTTAGAAAATAAGACAAAAGATTAAAAATACCCCTCCATGTGGAAGTGGTAAAAAATATAAACAATGCCACGGTAAATAGCTTATAAAATAAGGGTTTGCGAGGATTTGAAAATTTCAAAAAATCATAAAAAGCCAAAATGTTTGCAATTTGTTTGCAAAAAATGAAAATGTTTGCAAAAGGCTATAAACCCTTATAAATAAAGGTAATTATTCTTGCAAACAAATTTTGATTATTGAATGAACTAAATTGTAGTATAAGAGGTGTATATGAATAATAAGATTGTTCTTACAAACATTTCCAAATTAGAAGGAAAAAGGAAGACAGGATTAGACAAATATGATTATACAAAATATGAAGTTACTAAAAGAAAAGATTTTAGTCAGTGTTATGTATGCTTTTATGAGTTAGCACCTTTAAAAAGTGCCTATCCAAAACACTATCATAAATATAATACCGAATGTTTTTACATTATTAGTGGTTCTGGTGAAGTTGAGACTAATGATGAAAAATTAAAGGTTACTAGTGGTGATATAATTGTTTTTCCATGTGGAGAAAGGGGAACTCATAAGATAACAAATACTTCGAAGAATGAAAAACTAACATATATAGATTTTGACACAACTAACTCTCCAGATATTATTAAATATGTTGACTCTGGAAAAATTGGCATAATAGAACATAATGTATCTAGTTCATTTTATAAAGAAAATAGTCAAGTAGATTATTACGATGGAGAAAAATAATTTTGCAAACAATGTTTGCAGAATATAAATAACAATGGTTACAATAGTACTATAAATACTATATGCACTAAATGTTACCGAACCACTTTTTTATTGAAATAACAATAATAACGATAGTAATAATACTATATATACCAAAAGTGCATGAGCTTACGGGGGGGATTTTTTAATCTTTGGCAATGAGTTTAACTTTGGTTTTTTCGACTTTCGGGGTAGGCTTGTTTTTCTTGATAAGGTCGCTGCCGTTGATCTTGCCGTCATCCATAATGTCACTGCTATATTCTTCGATAAGGACGCGAATACATCCCGCGATAGGAATTGATACAATGGCACCAATGAGACCGAAAGTGTAGACACCGACCGTGACGGCGGATAAGATGGCAAGTGCTGGCAGATTCATGCCTTTGCCTTGAACTTTTGGCGAGATGACATTGGATTCTATCTGTAAGTAGATAACGGTATAGATGATAAATGCTACGCCAGCTCCAACTTGACTAAAGCCAAGGAGCAGTGCGACGATGGCGCCGCCAATAAATGATCCGAACATCGGGATCAAACTGAAGACGCCCGTGATAAGCCCAAACGGTAGAGCGAGACCTGGGTTCAGGTTAAAGACGATACTAATAATAAAGACGGCTGCCATGGTTGCACAAGCATTGATTAGGCCGACAGTGATGGCGCTGGAAACGTAGGTGGAAATAGTCTGCGAAAGTCGGTATATGACATGCTCGGCTTTTTGGGCAGTGCTATTACCCTTGAAGTTGCTCCAGAATTTACGCGTGATTGAGGGGCCTTCGGTAAGCATGAAGAAGGCGAGTACGAGGGCGAGAATGATAGTTGCAAGACCGTTACCAACTGCAGTAATTGAGTTGGTTAGAGTTGAACCGACATTGTCTAGTTTGACGAAGCTTTGTGAAAAATCTCCCAATGTTTTGATGGCCTGCTCGCGGAAGTTGTCAATGTGGAGAGTTTCGCCAATATCGTCGATAAAAGTGAGATTATTAGTGGCGCCATCGACGATGTTGGGGAGGATTTTGGCAAATTTAGCGGTTTCGCTAATGATAGTTGGTACAACAATGGCGACAAATGTGCAGATAAAGCCAACTACGAGAATATAAGATAGGGCAATCGGCAAGGTGCGGGATTTGCTTGGAAAGAAGCTTGCGATACGGTTTACTAGCGGTTTGATAGCGAGTGCGAAAAATAGCGCACAACCGATGATAAGTAATCCGGCGCTAGCTTTGAATAAGAGGTAGCCAACAGTGGCAAAACCGATAATTACTAGCCAGAAGCGGATAAAGGTTTTGGTGTCAATCTGGACTTTGGTAGTGTTACTCATAAGGCAATTATAACACCCTGGTAGAACGTAAGCATTATTGACAAATATTGTAATGTGTGCTATAATTAAACCATGGATTGGTAAAAATCCATTTGTCGAAGCCGTTCATTACCACAAGAAAAGGAGATATGTGATGAATGCAGTATTTGTGATAAAAAAGGCATTTTCTTCTGGCTGCGCAAGCATTACTCTTTTCGAAGATGGTAGCATCCTTTACGAAGACTCCTTCGAAAGAAGGGCTAAGGGTGGATGTAGCGAAAAGGTATTCGCGCTCTTCTGCATTGATACTATTGATCGCGAAGTTTGCGATAAGATTTATAGCATCCTGAGCGGTGGCAAAAAGGTGCCGGCGTCCGCGTGACGCCGGTTTTTATTGTCTAAAGGGGCAATAAGCATAAGCGTACTTGATTTTTTGTGGTATGTGTGGTATAATATAGGATATAGCCTTTAAGGAAGACTAAGTACTTGGAGAGATTGGACTGTTAAATAGAACATTTTTTCATCGTCCCAAAGTGCGTCTTCGCGTTTTTGTCTATTAAGTATAGTGGATAAAAACGCGGAGATGTGCGAGAAAGGAAGCTCCAGATGGAGTTAGGGTGAAAAATGAGATATTTCGATGATCTTAGTAATTGTGGTGCAGTAGCGGAAGTTGTAACGGTTAAGTTGCATGATGATGACGATAGTGTAGTACGCGCTAATACATGCGAATCTGGTATCAGGGAGCATTTCGTCTATAAGCCGTGCAGGCCGATTGATTTGTATATTGTTTTAGCTTCTGCGGTCGCTTTGGTTGTGTTTGGTTGGATATTTGCCAAATATTGTCCAGATGTTCGTATTAATTACGAGACAATGGAATGTGAAGCGGTGTTCAACGTAAGAATGTTTGTAACTTTTTTGTTAGCCGCGTTGGCGGAAGTCGGCGGTTATGCATATTATTGCTACTACGAGCTCACTCACATGTAACGAAGAACAGTTTCGATCAACCACAGAGCCGGCGCGAGTCGGCTCTTTTCCTGCTTTTTATTTTTGATAATACTTTGCCATAAAATCTGCCATGTAATCTTTGAAAGTGTCATTGAGAATACTTTCGCGGATTTTATCGCAGATTGCGACTACGAAATGTTCGTTATGGATACTAGCGAGAGTTTTGCCAGTAATTTCGTCGACTTTATAGAGGTGATGCAAATAGGCGGCTGTGTAATTTTTACAACAATAGCAGTCGCATTCTGGATCGATAGGAGAGAATTGTTCGCGATATTTGGCATTACGGATATTGACGCGACCATATGGAGTATAGAGTGCGCCGTTGCGAGCTTGGCGAGTTGGAGCGACGCAATCGAAAGTATCGCAGCCATACATGGCACCAATAAATAGATCGCGCGGTTCGGAACCCATGCCGAGAAGATGGCGCGGTTTGTCGTTAGGGATAATTTCGTTGGTGAGCTTGATGATTTCGGCGGTTTCGGGAGTTTCGGTAGTGTAGAGGGAACCGATGCCGTAGCCGTCAACTGGTTGCTGAGCCATAAGTTCGGCGGATTCGCGACGGAGATCTTCGAATAATCCACCTTGAACAACGGCATACAAATATTGTTCAGGTTTGCCGGCCTTTTTAGCTTCTTTAGCGAGGCGTTGATGTTCGGCAATGTTACGTGGGAGCCAGTTGTGGGTGCGAATCATGGCTTTTCTGACGAGGTCTTTGTCGGTGGAATCGATGGCTTGATCGAAAGCCATGTGGATATCGGCGCCAATTTTCCACTGGGCTTGCATGGAAATCTCGGGATTCATGCGGATTTTGTCGCCGTTAATATGGGATTTGAAAGTAACGCCATCGTGGTCGATTTTAGCGTCTGTGAGGGAAAGCATTTGGAAGCCGCCAGAGTCAGTAAAAGTTGGACCGTGCCAGCTAGTAAATTCGGCAAGTCCGCCAGCCTTTTCGATAAGGTCTGGGCCAGGAGCAAGAATAAGATGGTAGGTATTGGCGAGGATGCCTTGCGAGCCTAGCTCACGCATCTCAGCGTGTGTAATTGCCTTAACGGACGCGCGAGTGGCAGCGCCAATAAAAGCTGGGGTTTTAATGTCGCCGTGTGGGGTGTGAATAACGCCGGTGCGCATTAAGCCTTTTTGTTTGACGATATCGAACTTTAGCATATGAACATCGAATCTCCGTAACTTAATAGTTTGTATTGGCTTTCGATAGCGTGTTCATAAGCTGGTTTGAGATGATCCCAGCCGGCAAAGGCGGCGGTGAGCATAAGAACGGTGGATTTTGGGGCATGAAAGTTAGTGACAAGGGCGTCGATGGCTTGAAATTTGAAGCCTGGGTAGATGAAAATGTCGTCTTCGCCTTCGGTTTTGCCGGTTTTAGCCCAGTATTCTAGCGTGCGAGTGACGGTAGTGCCGACAGCAATAACGCGGTGGCCAGAAGCCTTGGTTTTTTTGATGGCTTCGAGTGTATCGGCTGGAATATGGAACCATTCGGAATGCATATGATGTTCTTCGACATTATCACTACGAATAGGAAGAAAAGTGCCGAGGCCGACATGGAGGGTGAGGTATTTGATTTGGACACCTTTGTCTTGGAGCTTTTCAATAAGTTCTTTAGTCATATTGAGGCTGGCGGTTGGGGCGGCGGCAGAACCGAGTTCTTTGGCCCAGACGGTTTGGTAGCGTTTGACGTCATCTTTGTCGGCGTCGCGGTGAAGATAGGGCGGAAGAGGAACATTGCCGTAATCGGCGACAATTTTAGTGAGGTCGCGATTGGCGGTAACGGTAGCAGTGCCGTTGCCTAAAATTTCTTTAACTGTGACAATATCGTCAGTTTTGCTATCGTCAGCGATGTTTTTTACGGAAAGCTGATCGCCGACATGAAGTTTGCCGCGATACATGACGTGATTAATTTCGCCATCGTGTTTCTCAAGTACGACGAGTTCGCGTGGACGTCCGTCTGGTAGCTCAGTAAAAACACGCGAACGCATCACGCGCGTGTCATTTAGGACGACAAGATCGCCGGGTTGAAGAAAGTTGGCAAGATTGGCATATTTGGAATCAATAATATCGCCGGTTTGACGATTTAGGACGAGCAGGCGAGTAGTGCCGCGTACTTTTGGTGGGCGGATAGCAATGTTTTCTTCGGGTAAATTGTAATTATAATCAGAGACTAACATGTCTTTATATTATATAATTTTTTGAGTATCTTTGCAAAGTTTCCTCTGCGAAATTATTGAAATTGTCGATGTATTGAATGACTTAAAAAGCCGGCCATGAAAGGCCGGCGTGTGTTTTATCGGGGGAGGATTTGCTTGAGATGATCAAGGTCCGTAATCGTTGCCTCGCTTAAGGATTGCGGGTTAACCATGATTGAATATTCTCTGCCGGAACGGAGTTTTTTCTTCTCGCCGTTTGAGCATATGATGGCAACGTCTCGTTTGGGGGAGTAGTGAAATATAATGTTGTTGTCGTCGTCTTTGCTGATGGACTCTCCTTTGATTGTAAAAGGTATGACTGAAAAGAAAAATGGTTTGGGGACGCGTATCATTACTTTTTTGGTTTCGGAGTCGTATGATGCGCCATATAAGTATGCGCCAAAAATTGGATTTTTGATTATCTGCATAATACCTCCATAGATAGAAAAGAACAATGTTTATCGATAAACTTTATAACGCAGTTGCAGTTATTGTGTCAAGCCAGTGAGTGATATTTTTAGTTTTTTAAGCTTTTTTAAGCTTCGCTTTCTAAAATTGGTAATATGGAAATAGGAGAAAAACAATGAGAGTTTTGTATGTAGAAGATGAACAGTTTTTAGCGGAAGCTGTAAAGCACAACCTTAACAAAGAAGATATCGAATGCGATTTAGCGTTTAATGGTGAAGATGGTTTAAATATGGCTTTGGACAAAATATATGACGTAGTTATTTTGGACGTGATGCTGCCGAAGCTCTCTGGAATTGATATTTTGCGAAGAATGCGTGAACGAAAAATTGCCACACCGGTAATTATGCTATCGGCATTGTCGGAAGTGGAGGATAAGGTTCATGGACTAGAATCTGGCGCCGATGATTATCTTGCAAAGCCATTTAAAACGGCAGAATTGGTTGCGCGAATTAAGGCACTAATGCGACGTCCGGCGGAAATTCAAGATGAAAAAGTTAAGTATTTGAATTTAGTTTATGACGTAAACGAGAAAAGCCTGAACGGCATTACATTGACGGCGAAAGAAGCGGGAATTATTCATGAGCTTTTAAAAACTCCAGGCAAAATCGTGAAAAAAGATTTCTTATTGAATAAGGTTTGGGGCGGGGAGGCTTTAGGCGAAGATAATTATATAGAAGTTTATATTTCGCGCTTGCGAAAAGTGCTAAGAAAAATTGGCAGTAGGGCAGAAATAAATTCAGTACGCGGATTTGGTTATAAAATTGTAGAAGCATAAATATGTTTAGGAAATTACGAAATAAATTCATTCTGACAAATATGGCAATCACGACGGCAATTTTAATAGTGTCGTTTGGTGCTATTTTTGGTTCGACTGCAATTACGAGTATGAATCGTCCGCACGGAATGCAAGATCGGCCGGAATTTGAAGTGTCGACTGAAATGCGCGAGGTTTTTGAGGATGAAATTAAACGAGATCGTGCGCAACGTCTGGAGAGATTAGGATTAACTCTGATTCTAGTGGCAATTATGACAGAATTGTTAGTTTTTATGGCGAGTTATTATTATGCCGAAAAATCGATTAAGCCAGTAAAAGATGCCTATGACAAACAACGTGAGTTTATTGCGAATGCGTCGCATGAACTAAAAACGCCGATTGCAGCGGCGCGAGCAAATTTTGAAGCTTTGGCGACAACGGAGCAACCTTGGACGAATAACGTTGATGCTGAACTGGATAGGGCGGCTAAACTGGTGAGCGATTTATTAGTGTTAGCGCGAACGGACGGTCGGACGACGGTGCTGGAAAAGAAGAATGCGGATTTGGTGAAAATTGTTAAAAAACGCGAACAATTGATCGAAGCACGTTTAGGTGAAAAAAAGATAGAACTAGATTTGCCGGATAGTGTAATAGTTAAAATTGTACGCGCCGATTTTGAGCAAATTTTGGATATTCTGCTAGACAACGCAATTAAATATTCGAAGACGAAAATATGCATTTCTTTGAATGATAAACGCCTAAAAATTTCCAATGATGGAAAGACGATCCCGTCAGAGAAATTGCCAAAAATATTTGATCGTTTTTATCAAACCGACAAAACAGCAGAAGGATCGGGACTGGGGCTTGCGATTGCAAAATCTGTGGCCGATCAAAATGGATGGAAGATTTTAGCGGAGTCTGACAAGAAAAGTACGAGTTTTATTTTAGTTTTTTAAGCTTGTTTTTAAGTATAAAAGAGATAATTTAAACAAAATAATAGAAAGGATTTAGGATGTTTAGGAGCATGCTAAAAAGGAGCTTTTTGTCGATCAGACGGAAGTTGGGGCGAACAATAATATTAACACTACTTTTCTTTATGATGGCAAATTTAGTGTTGGCGGCAATTACGATAAAGACGGCCGTTGCGGCGCAGATGAGCTATGCAAAGTCTACGCTTGGTGGAACGGTGACGGTTCAGGCCGATATGGATGCGATTCGTGAAGCACAGAAAGAAGAGATGGAAAATGGTGGCGATCGCAAAGAAATGTTTAAAAACATGGTGCGTCCGGCCGTTGATGTAGAAACAGCGAACAAAATTGCGGAATATTCTGAGTATGTAAAAGATTATTCTTATGAGATATCGAGTTCGGCAAATTCGGCGGAATTAGAAGTCGTTGAGTCTGAAGGTGGCGATATGGGCGATGGTCCTGGCGGTTTTGGGCGTAGGGACATGGAGTCGTCGGAAGATATTACTCTAGATGGCGATATAACAATCTATGGCATAAATGCGTATGCATATATTTCTGGTGTGCAAAATGAGTCAATGACGATAAAGGACGGAACGTATTTTGATGAAGATTCTAATGACAAGGCGATGATTTCGTATGAGTTTGCAGAGTTAAATGATTTAAAAGTTGGTGAAAAATTTAAAATTAAAAATATTTACACGGAAAAAGAAATTGAATTAGAAGTAGTGGGCATTTACGACAGTTCCGAGGAGCGTGCAAGTGCAAATGCTATTTATATGAATATCGACACGGCGGCAAAGTTTTTGAGTAACGATGACTATAATGACGGGAAATTTAATGTCAGCAATGTGAATTATTTTATGATTAATTCTGAAAAAGCCGAAGAATTTGTTGAAAGAGTTAATGCAGATTTTCCTGAATTATCTGAGAACAACTTAAAGATAGCGGTGGACACGAGCGAATATGACGCGATGTCGAGCTCAATTGAAAGTGTTGGTAGTTTTGCGACAACTATTTTAATAATAGTGATTGTGGCGGCGATTATTATAGTAACTTTGATAGTGACAATAAATGTAAAAGATCGTCGATATGAGATGGGGGTTTTGTTGTCTTTGGGTGCACATAAAAGAAATATTGTGGGGCAAATTGCAACGGAGTTGGTAATAGTTGGAACGATTGGTTTTGTGTTGGCATCGATTTCTGGAACTTTCTTGGCGAAGAGTATGGGGCAAAGCATTTTAGAGTCACAAATTGCGGCAAGTTCGCAACAGTCTGAGCGTAATTTTGGTCGCCCTGGAGCGCAGATGGGCGGAAATATGAATGCTCCAGAAATGCCAAGTAACAATTCGGCGAAGTCTTCTGGTGGCAATATGAAGCAGAGAATAATGGCAAACCAGAAAACGGACATTAAGCTAGATATTAATGCCGCGCCGATGGACTTTCTATTGTTGTTTGTAACGGGGTATGCGGTTATCGTGTTTGCATTAATTATGCCTTCGGTGAATATCTTGCGCTATCAGCCAAAAGAAATACTAGCGGGAAAGGAGTAGAAAATGAATACATTAAAAGTTGAAGGCGTTTCGTATAGTTATAAAAATGCGGCCGGTGAGCAAGTGATATTGAAAAATGTGAATGCGGAATTTAAGGCTGGAAAAATGTACGCTATTGTAGGGGAGAGCGGTTCTGGCAAAACAACTTTATTGTCACTGCTCTCTGCGTTGGATAAATTGCAAGAGGGCGACATTAAGTACAACAATAAAAGTTTACGTAAAATTGGCGGAAGCGAATTTAGGCTAAAATATGTAAATATCGTATTTCAGTCATATAACTTGATTAAATATATGACTGCGAAAGAAAACGTGGAGGTGGCGATCGATTTTGATGGTAGGAAAGTGGATGCAAATAAATATTTAAAACAGGTGGGGCTTTCGGAAGAAGAAGGTGGCCGCCTAATCGGAAAGTTGTCTGGTGGGCAGCAGCAACGAGTTGCAATAGCGCGGGCGATTGCTTCAAATTCGCCAATTATTGTGGCGGACGAACCGACGGGGAACTTAGATGAAGATACTGAAGAAAAAATAATTGGACTATTTAAAGATTTGGCACATGATGACAAAAAGATTGTGATTATTGTGACGCATAGTAGGCAAGTAGCAGAGCATGCGGATGAAATACTTCGCCTTAAAAAGGGCAAGCTGAATTAATAAAAAGAGCCGTCAACGTGTCGAGTTGACGGCTTTTGTGTTTGGAGGCGGCGATCAATATAGCCGTTCAAGTTCTACGAAATTGTTAGAACTTTTGCTGTCGGGATAATAAATAATGGTGTATTTATATAATCCCGGCCACAGAAGATAGGTTTTTTGGCTTTTATCTCTGAGCAGGTGGATGAAATATGTACGAGCTTCGAACGTTATCTCGTATTGGTCGCCGTACCGTTTAATCGATGTAGTCTGTGCTGTAATATTGAAGTTCAGCGGTACGCCTTTGATCGTCCAGGACAACTGCGTTTTTACGAGATTTATGCTACATTGCTGAATGTCAAGGTCGTTCATGGGGTGTTTTCTGCCTCTTTTGAATCCATTAACATTAGCAATGGTCTCCATAGCTAGTCGCAATTGGTCCTCATCCGGTCCAGCTAAGATTGGCACTGTTATGCTGGGCATAAGCTCCTCCTTTCAAAAAGTGCAACGACAACGTCATGTATATTAAAACACTATTTATATATATTGTCAATTTATTCTAAATATTAGTAAATGGATGTGTTGTTGTAAAATTAACATAAACACTAGATATAGCGTACATTTGCGTATTGACTACGCTATATGTAGTGCTTATAATTATTTTTGTAAGATAAAAAAGGGCATGTATGAAAAATATTCTTTACTTTGAACCAAGTGATGTAACGAAATTCGATTTTGAACGTTTTAAAAAATCTTTAAATGAGTATGCAAATGTGTCAGACAAAGATATTAAAGATTCCTTGAAAATGTTTGATAGATTTGAGAATTTGCATGTAAGTCGTTTGGTAGAGTTAGGGGCGGCTTTGATTGAGAAGAATAGCGATGCGGCATCTGCGAAAAAATATTTCGAAAAATATGGGCAATATTTTGGTAATAAGTTTGAACGTTTGCGTAGGATTACTGGGTATTTGGTAGGTTCGCTTGATCGTTGGAATGATGGCAAGAAGGCAGAGGAAGCGGCGCGCGTCAAGCATTCAGTAAACTCCGCGATTGATGATCACGAGCGAGCGGTGCGTCTTGAAGAGCAGGCTATGGCGCACAATATAGCTTATGCGAGCTAGGCTTGAACTGTTGGTCTAGCCGAATTGGATAAGGGCTAGGCCAATAATGCAGAATACTATTGTTATAGTCCGCTTGGTAAGATCTATTTTTGTGATTTTTTCTTTCTCGATTTTTGGAAATAGTTTAGTGATAAGTATGCCTAGAAGCATGACCGCAAAAGGCTGCACGCCTTGAGCCACAAATGAAACTAGCGCAATAGATGTCATAGTTCCACCAAGCGTTGAGAAAACTCCGCTGAATGAGTTAAAGAGCTCATTTATAATATTTAGACCAATTACCTTGCGGCCATTACTTTTGAGCATTTCAATGAATGATTTTCGGTATTTTTTAGATAGGACAAAAATAACGATGCCAACTATTAGAAGTGTAAGATTTGTCCATAGTATGGTTTGATTATAATCGTGGCTTTGATTTGTGTATCTTTCGATAATAAACCATATTGCGTATGCAGATGAGGAGAAGGCCATCATGGCAAAAGTGATGAATTTTTCTTTGCTGAATTTCTTTTTGCTAGGTTCGTAAGTGACAGTTATGGCTGCAAATGTAATGATGGCGCTGCCGATTAGTTGTAGGGGGCTAATATGTTGATTGTTTAAGACGAGCGGCGAGATAAAAAGCATGAATACGGGGATTAGTTGGAGTAGTATGGCAATAATGGTCGTATCGTCGCGATTAAGTGCTAAAAAGTAGACGATGGTTGCGGTAGTGTAAAGCGCAGAATTGAACAGTAATAATAAAATGCTAGGTAGATCGAAGGATGGATTGAAGTTGCAAATGGGTAGGTATATCAATGCCATTACGCCGCCGGCAATAATCGTAGACGATAAGGCAAGCGCTCGATAATCTGCATTCTTGATTACTTTTGATATGAGGTATT
Source organism: Candidatus Saccharimonadota bacterium (assembly GCA_016290315.1). Taxonomy (GTDB): domain Bacteria; phylum Patescibacteriota; class Saccharimonadia; order Saccharimonadales; family Saccharimonadaceae; genus UBA2834. The sequence goes on from JAEETK010000001.1 coordinate 51,920, forward strand.
TGTCGATATGATTGGTGGAGGCGCTAAATATTGCGGCGATGGTGGCTAAAATAAGAGGGATTAACATAGTATACGTTAATTTTAACAGTAAGCATGTATTTATTGTACTTTGCTTAAAACAAAAAAGCCTCGGCCGGCTGGCCGAGGGGTGGATGTTTAGATGAGAGGGTGCCAACGGTTGAAAGTTTCGTAGTATAACTGTTTGACTTGATCGTCGGACATGCCATTAATAATATCGATATTTTCGCGGGCGGTGGATGTGATGGCTCCAATGTCGGTCAGCGTTTTTTGTGGATCTTGGCCGAATGCGGCATCGATTCTATTGTGAAAATCTTGGCCCATGTGAACTATGAGCTCATCGCGCATGACGTCAACCTCTGTTCTCGACTTCAGCCCCAGCCGAAGCCGATAGGTGAGGAGTCGGAATAATGACCAGTTAAAGACTAACAGCAATAGGAGCGATAAACATATTGGTAAAATATATCGCGACATAAGCTTTCACCTCCTTCTAAAGCTTGGAAAGGTTCTTTGTGAGTAACAATATTGATTATAGCACAAAATGCTTTATTTGTAAAGCATAGCGTTTTAGCTAGGCGTGCTTGCCTAAATGGAGAAAAAGTATTGACAAATATTATTAAGTATTGTAAAATTCGATTACTGACTTACGCCGGTCGGTAAATTTTTTTTGCTTGTATGGCGTGCACTTTTATAGAAAGGTTGGTAGCAAACATGAGTAAAGTCAAGAAACTGTTGTTAATGGCTGCAACATTTGTGGTCATGATGCTGGTCTGCGTCGGGTGTGGATATGACACCGTACCGAGCGGCTCGACTGGAGTTATTATGATCGATGGTGTCGCGCAGGATAAGTACGTGGAAGGGGGAAGATTCGAGAATAACGACAAAGAGCACACAACGCTTAAAATTGTCGATAACAAAATCCTTACAAAGGATGATTTCCCCGGCTGCGAGGCGCAAAGTAAAGACGATATCATCGTCAATGCGTCATCGTACGCTGTAAGCTTCAGGATCGGGGCTGGTCCGAAATCAGTATGGCTGGTCCGCAACGTAGCTATTCCTGATAGCGGGAATTGGAAAGACATTATTCCGGACCCGATTGTAGAGAGCGCACTGAAGGATGCACTTCTTGAAGTAGAAGCAAAAAATGTCACAAAACGGATCTACGTCGAGCCGTTGTTCAAGAAGATTCTCCAGGAGCGTCTGGACGAACACTTTGGATACAACGATGGGAAGGGTGATACTTCCTTAGTCACGGTCAACTCTGTGGCGATTGGAAATCTGTCACCTCAGGAAGAATACGATAAGGAACTGTCGAGATCTCAGATTCTTGCAAAAAAGGCCGAGAACGACAAAAGACAGGCAGAACTCGAGCGGGAAAAAGCATCGACTGACGCCGAAGTTGAACTGGCGAAAGTCAAAGCGACAGCGGAGGTTGATCGCGTTAAGGCTGAAACAGCGGCAGAAATCGCTAAGCTGGAGGCGGAGAAAGAGGCTGCTAAGTGGGAAGTAATGTCTAAGTACTTTACTTCCGAGCAGATCGCCCGGATGCTGATGGTTGACCAGTTCACGAAAGGCTGGGATGGACATGCGAACGACCCGCTGTTCGATGCGATGCTCAAGATGTCTGGTGTCGATGATGCCGGAGCTGCGTCACAGCAGAATTGAAATAACAAGGAGAAGCGATGAAGAAGAAAATCGACTGGGTGACGGTTGCTGCAGTGCTGGTATTTCTTGTCGTTGGCTTAGCAATTTACCTGATTTCCGACTTTTATGGTCCGGGAATTGTCACTAAATGGGTAAAGCAGCTTTCTCACCCGGCCGATGAAGCGCAGGAGGAACAGCCGCCGGTTTTACCCGAAAAGCGTCTCGTCGTGAATCCTAACTTTGACGGAACGAAAGATGAATATATCTTCGTGGAAGCCGTCGATGATGAGGGTGTCGTGACGGAGATTCGCAAAATCACCAAATATCGTTATTATAGCGATAATGGTGATGCGATTGCCGAGACGACAATTCGTGCCTACGACAGCGGAGGTGAAGTTCTTTCCGTAAATAGTAGTCGCGAGCAGGTGAAGAATCCCGACACATCGGTCGCCAGAAAAGAAGCGATTTATACATATCGCTATAGCGATGAAAAAATCGACTGTACCATAACAGTCACTTCTTATCTGGCCGATGGCACTGTTGCTTCGACAGACGTTCGAGAATCGGAGCGCCTGAGATAAAAGCCATCATACTAACCTTACAAGCCCCCCCTTTGGGGGGCTTTTTCATGTTAGGCGTTGTATAATGTAGTTATAAGCAAAAGGGTTTTATGAAAGACAATACAAATACAGAGGCAAATGCGGGCAATATGGAAAGGAAAAGCAGGGAGATTGGGTTAGTTATTACTATTATTATTATTTCTTTGGTGGCTTTTGCTGGGGCCGGATTGAGCGCTTATGAGTTTATTGATAATTCTAAGAAAGACGAGCAGATACAGAGTTTACAAAACAAGATAAAGGAACTTGAAAAGGAGGTATCCGTGGCAACTAATGGCAAGTCGAGGATTAGAGTTGTTAGTTCGAGTTGGAGCGGTTGGAGTAAGGATTATAAGCCGGTAGAAAAGGAATCATTTTGTGAAATTAAATTGTACGAAAAATGCGTAGTGACAACTCGTCATTATTCGGATACGTCTGGTAGGGAGTGGGATGAAGAAATTCTTTCGTTTGAAGTTAGAAGTGTCGATGACGATAAGATTAGTATACATACCTTTCAGGATTTTTCTTATAACGGAAGCGGTTTAAGAAATACCAAGCGGGATTTTGTAATTGAGGCTGGGGAGTCACTAAGGCTTACGACTCCTACGATGGATGAGGGCGATATTTTCACTCTTTCATTGACCGAAGAGTAGACTGGTCGAATTAAGTAGTGTAAAAACGGATACCGCCGTTAGGGACTTTGTCGACACGAATGTTGCCTTTCAGTGGCAACTTTAGACAATAGGTTCTGATGGCGTGGTGGACTCCGCCGTGTGCGACGATTGCGATGTTGTCGTAATCGGTATTAAGTATTTCTTCCATGGCGGAGTATATCCTATCGACAAATTCTTTGATGGATTCAATATTCTCGCTTTTAATGTTTTTGTCGAAGTCGAATAATTCATGAAAAGCTGCACCAACATAATCGCCACTATTTCGTTCCTGGAGATTATCCTTTTCGAAAATGGATACATTATGAAACTCGTTTATAATATCGGCAGTTTGTCTTGCGCGTTGGAGTGAGGAACAGAATATAACGTCTATGCGAGTATCCTTGAGCTCTTGGGCGGTTCTTTTGGCTTGCTCGATCCCAGTTGAATTTAGTGGAGCATTTTCTTCTTTGAAGCCTGGCATATGGCGGATATTGGCTTTTCTAAGGGAAAGTTCGGTTATGTTTTGGTCGGTTTCGCCATGGCGTACAAAAATAATTTGTTTCATCTTTTTAAGAATATACCAGATTGGTTTAGAAGTGTAGTTGGCGTTGTTTTAAATCTTGGAGTAGTTGTTAATGTCTGAGAACATTTCTCTAATTAGCCGTTTACCGCCTAAATCGATTGCTTCTTTTGAGTATCCAGCTTCAGCAACGCAGGGAACATCGGTGCCGATTACATAGGAGTATCCATCATAATATGCTAGGCTGTGGTCTTGTTTTCCTTTTACTCTAGCAATTAAGAGTTGATAACATTCTGTCGGTATTTTTTGAGGCGAAGTTGTAAGTTGTTTCGTGAAGCCCGACACTGCAATGTTTGATGCATTGGCGTACCAAGTAAAGTCGGTAGTTTCGGCAGTTTTGACTTCATAACTGTAAATATATAATCCATTTGGAATTTTTATTTTCACATTCCAATCGCCAATATATAGATACTCCGGTTTGTTCGTTTCGCTTCCATCCGTTGGATATTGGATATCCTCGTTTTTGGGGGTAGCTTCGGCGGTGGGGTCGTTTTCTTTTAATGAATTAGAGCTTTTTATACGTGTTTGAAGGCTCTTTATTTCATTATTTTTTTGAGTGTTTTGCCAAAGTTCAATTCCTCCAAAGCAAAGACCGCTAACGGCGAGAGCTGCCAAGGTGATTATGATTGGCATATGTTTACATTTTGCAGAAGTGGCGTTATTTTTCTGTTGTGCTTCGGCGGATTGCCGCAAGGCTGAATGGTTTGTTGATGTCATATTGTAGCTCCATATTATATTTTAATTTCAGCATAACCGCTAACGAGTCCAGTGTCCATATGCGACGACATGCCAAGTTTTTCTAAAATATCATGTTGTTGATATGAAATGGTGATATTAGAGTCTTTTAAGAAAACATAGAAAAGATCATAGTTGGTTTTTAGTGTTTCTATGTATTTGTCAATATTTCTTTTAAAAGCGTCGACAGATATTGACTCGTCGAGAATATTGCCACTTCTGTTTAACAGGAATGAATCTACGGTTACGGTTTCGGATATGTTTTCAAGTATTTTGCGATATATCTCTTCCGCAGAAAGGCCGAATTTGTCCAGGGTGGCCTTATTGTCGAGCTTTTCTCCGGTAGCTAAATCGATGTTGTTAGATATAACTTTGCTTGTGGTGCCGCCGGTTGGTACTTTGTAATAACTAATAGAATACGCAGATAATACATTATTAAATACGCCATATTCAAATTTGACCGTCCCGTCAAGATTCCCCTCGTTACGTGTGGGATTAGGAACATTGAACGAGGCGTTCCCCGTGACGATAGTGTTCGTTTTTGCGACTTCTTCTGTAGTGCATTTAGTTCGACTCGGTTGATTATTGTCGCCAATCAACTGATATAGCCCAAAGCCAAATAGTATGTAACTACCGATTAATAAGATTAATAATATATATATTACAGGCAGGTGATTGCATTTATTTGATTTTGATGATTCTAGTTGTGTAGTATGTTCATTTGTGATTTGATTTTGCGTATTCATGTGATTAAAACCGTTTATTATTTCTTATGTATATTATGGACTTTAAAGTTGAATATTTAAATAATAAATAGGTCTGTTTTTGGCGTGGCTTTCTTTTCGATGTAAGCATGGAAGTATTGCGAGTATTGGCCTTTGGACCATTTGAACCTTGTAATTTGATTACGCTATAAGAAATGTTATATTTATATTCAATAATAACAGATACGCAGGTTAATTATGAGTTTGCAGATAGGGAAATTGTTTTTTCTGCCAATATGATTTTCGTCTCGTTTTACTCTTCTATCAAGGTTTAATCATAAAAAGACAGCCGTTTTTATAGTGTTAATGATATATTTTATAGTAACGGTTAAATCATTAATAAAAAGGAGAAAAGATGATAGCAACGTTCGTCTCAATACTAATTATTATTCTATTTATAGCGATTGGTGCGATCCTTCTGCGCGATTGCATCAAGAAGCTGAAGAACGGTAATAAAAAAGCCTTACAATATATAGGAATTGTGTTTGGTAGCTGTTGCATCCTTCTTGCGATTTGGATGATAATCAATAAATTTGTTTTGCCTAATCTTTAGAAGGTATCGAGTGTTCTTGGGGGCATATTTAAAGACTATTTAAAAATTGTTTACTATATTCACTACTTCTGGCAATTCTTCTAAACCGCTTTTCTTACCCATGTGACCAATTCCGGGAATAAAACAGTCTTTTGCGGTAATTAGAATTGGGTATTTTTTTAGAATATCGAACGGTACGATATGATCATTATTGCTATATATCGAAAATGATTTGCCGATTAACTTAGGTATTTTTGCTAATTCCTTATTCGATAAACGTAGTGGAGCAATAACTTTATTTAAGTCATCGCGGCCTTCGCTGATAAATGGTTCCCCAAATCCGGCTAAACTTATATATCCACGGATAGTGATGTTATTCTCATACAAATACTTGAGAGACATAATGTTACCAATCGAATGGGCAATTATAATCGTATTGTCGTTTAAATCATTTTTATATTGGTCAAAAATATTAAAATACCCATCTATTGTGATATTTGTTTGCGTTGGAAATAACGGCATCACGACTTTATGGCCATTTTTCTCAAAAGTTTCTTTGAAATAATTAAAGATTTTTGGTGTTCCGTTATATCCATGGACCAGAAAGATTATTGGTTTACTCATATCTGATATAGTATACCCTAATGTGTTATAATATTTACTTATAATAATGGATATTGTGGGTTGGTTATGAGTTTGAAAATAGGAATTGTCGGTTTGGCGAATGTGGGGAAGAGCACGCTTTTTAATGCTTTGACTAATGCTGGTGCATTGGCGGCAAATTATCCTTTTGCGACGATTGAACCAAATACTGGAATTGTGGGTGTGCCGGATGAGAGGTTGGGCGTTTTGGCAAAGATGTACGATTCGGATAAGATTGTGCCGGCTTCGGTTGAATTTGTGGATATTGCTGGCTTGATCGCTGGAGCTTCGAAGGGCGAGGGGCTTGGGAATAAGTTTTTGGCGAATATTAGAGAGTGTAAAGTAATTTGTCATGTGGTGCGAGCTTTTGCGGATGCGAATGTGACGCATGTGGCTGGCAGCCCAGATCCGAAGAGGGATATTGATATAGTTGAGATGGAGTTAGCTTTGGCGGATATTGAAACGCTAGAAAAGACTTTGCCAAAAATACAAAAAGAGGCGCGCGGCGGCGATAAGGATGCAGCAAAGCGTGCGGAGCAGGCGGCCGAGGCTCTGGATAAGCTAAAGGCGGGGGAGGTGCATATAGAGCCGGTAGACGGACTTGAATTATTATCTGCTAAACCGGTATTTTATATGTTCAATATGGATGAGGGTGAGCTGGTGAACGGGGAAAAACGAAAGGAGCTTGCGGAATTGGTGGCTCCTCAGAAATGTGTATTTGTAAATGCGAAGCTTGAGTCTGAAATGGCGGATATGGAGCCTGAAGAAAAGAAAGAGTTTCTGGATAGCTACGGGATTACTGAAGATGGTTTGAGCCAGTTAGTGGGAGTGGCGTACGATACTCTAGGCCTGCAGAGCTTTTTGACTGCGGGCAAAAAAGAGACGCGTGCCTGGACGATTAAGAAAGGCGCAACTGCGCCAGAGGCAGCGGGCGTCATTCACTCGGATTTCCAGAGGGGATTTATTGCGGCAACGATTTGTTCGTATGATGATCTGGTGCGATTGGGGTCTGAAAAAGCCGTTCGTGAGGCAGGTTTAATGCGCACGGAAGGTAAAGACTACGTTATGCGCGATGGCGATGTAGTTGAATTTAAATTTAACGTATAAGTTTTACAATTTTGACTACAAAAACGTTTGCGTTTTAGAAGTCGCTTATGCTAAACTAGTTGTATGAGTCTAGGTTACGGTGTGGGCGACTTCTTCGCACTCGATATCGGTACTGACGCACTGAGAATGGTGCAACTATCTGGCAACTCGCACGGATGGGTTTTGCAGCGCTTTGCTTATGTGCCAGTAAGCCGTTCAATTTTACAAGATAGTAGCGATGCTGGAAAGCGCCGTTTGGGGGAAACAATTCAGAATGCGGCCGAACAAGCTGGCATAAAAACGAAGAATATCGCGCTTGGCATGCCTTCAAGTAAAACATTTTCGACTATTATTGAGATTCCGACTCAAGATAACAAGTCGATGGAAAAAATTATTAAATATCACGCAGATCAATACATACCGATGCCTATAGACGATGCAAAAGTGGACTTTGTGATTCTTGGCCCTAGTCCGAATGATCCGCAAATTACGGAGGTGCTATTATCCTCTACTTCAATCGCCTACGCAGAGGAGCGCATGGAAAGCGTGGAATCGTTTGGTTTTAATTTGGTAGCACAAGAACCGGATCCGATTGCGATGTCGAGAGCTTTAACGCCTCCAGGTACAACCGATGCAATTTTGATTATTGATTATGGAGAAGATTCTACTGACCTTTCTATGGTGTACGGAGCGCCGCGCTTGGTGCGTATGTTGCCTGGTGGTTTATCGGTATTAGTCCGAACCGTTGCAAACTCCTTGAACGTAAAAGAAAGTCAGGCTCGCCAGTTTATTTTGAAGTTTGGTTTAGCGCAAGATAAACTAGAAGGACAAGTATTTAAGGCCTTGGATCAGACTCTTGAGAATTTTGCTTCAGAGTTAACGAAGTCTATCCGCTTCTTCCAAACGAAGTATCCGAATGTTAATGTCGGTGGAGTAGTGCTGTCCGGCTTTGCGGGCATTATTCCATTTATGTCAGAGTATATTGAAGCAAAAACTGGATTCAAGACCATCCAGGGGAATCCATGGCAAATGGTTAGGGTTACTCCTCAGCAGCAGCAAGCGCTTTCTCAGGTGGCGGCAGAGTTTTCGGTGGCGATAGGCTTAGCGGAAAGGTCGAATAAGAGGTAGATTATGTACGAGATTAGTTTGGTACCAGACGTAAAATCCGAGCTACTTAAGAAGCAGAAGCTACGCAACTTGATTTTCTTCATTTGTTTGATTGTTGCAGCTTCTTGTGGTGGTCTAATTCTATTACTATTAGGTTTTATCGGTACGCAGAGTCTCGAGATTGCGGCGCAGGAAAACGAAATTAACTGTAGGGCAGACGGGAGTGGAGTTGGCTGCGGAAGCTATGGTACTCCAGTTTTGAAATACCCTAACGTAAATGAGCTTTTGACAATTCAGAGCCAGATGAAAAATGTTGGCGTACTGAACAATAATAAAATTAAGTTTTCCCGCGTATTTGGTCTGTTAGATGTGATTTTGCCTGATGGCGTAAAGAGCGAAGACACGGTCTTAGTGAGCGAGTTAAATGGTGACATTTCGCAAAATCTAATTACATTCGATGCGATTGGCTATGCTAGAAACAATATTGGTTACCATGCGCTTGAGAGTTTTAAGAAAAGCACAAAATTAACCTATTTCGACTACGGTAGCTACATGCGTTTGAATGAGGATGGCGAATATGAACCGATTCCTTCGTACTGTATTACTGAATATGTTGAAAAAGGCTATATTTATGGCAGATATTTGCGTTATTCTCCAGGATGCGAGAACGATATGATTGTTAAAAGTGATGATGACAATAAGAAGCAAGACGATTCCGATGAAGACAATGACGAAGACGAGAATAATGACGACGATGGAGAAGACGAAAATAATGACGGCGATGGCGCAGAGAAGAAGCAGGAAACGCAGCAGAAGAAAATAGAAGAAGTAATTATTCGTCGTACTTATAAGAATGCGGGCGATCGTGAAGAATACAAGAACGGTAACGATTCGATGGCGGAGGATAACAAAGAAGGTAATACTGGCAAGTATTATTTCCAGAGTCAATGTTTGCAATACGATGATTCGGGCAACTTCGATGAGGAGGCAACGATTTCTGAATGCTCGATATTGAGCGAAGATGGCCTATTTGTAGCGAACTCTGGTTGGGGTAAGGGTCCCGAAGACAAAATGGTATTGAGCTTTTCAGTGAATTTAACGCTTGACCCACGTCTGTTCTTATCGTCCAGTAAACATATGCAAATTATTGGACCAAGTCGCCAAAACGTAACCGATAGCTATATTCAGGTACGCGATATGTTTGCCGAAAAAGCTAGGGATGTACAAAGGGAGGAATCTTAATATGCCTAAGAAAAGCAATAATGGTAAGGGTGTTGCTTTTGCCAAAAGGGCAAAAATAGACAGCGCCCAAAAAAATATGTTGGTGGCTGTTTGTGCAACTTCTGTACTTTTAGGTGTCACGGCTGTAGGAACAATATATATGTTCAAGAAGATTTCCTTTAATAATGTTAAGAAGACCGAAAATAGTACTGTTATCAAGAACTTTACAGAGACCCAGAATAGCTTAAGTTCACTGTCGGTATCCGTAGGAGATCTTGCGAATAACCAAAACTTGGAAGTAGTGGCTCAGAAAAGGTCAGCATCTTGCAATAATAAAATAGCAACTGATGAATCCGGAGAGTATTCAATCGAGGATATTTCTCTTGCAAGAACATGTTCAGCATTACGCGTTATTTCGGATACATTACCAGCAACTAGTAACCAGGATGCTTCAAACTCAAGCTTAAACTACTTATTGTTGTATAGAAATCCTGAGATTAATATTGAAGGTATTAGTACTGCTGAGGCGAGTTATGGTGGTAGTAGTAAGATGGTAGACGAAAGTGGTCAGCCATTGCAGCTAAAAAGCTTAGCCACTAGTATCAATCTAAAAGATAGTGCGACGACCGTAAGGAACGCTATGGATTCGATTGAAAGCTCAATTCGGAATTTTGATATTACTAGCGTTACTTTAGGTATGTCTACAGATGCCGATAATAAGCAGGTGATTGAATTAAGCGCGACTTATGACAGTTATTATTCTGATCCTGTGCAAATTGTGAAGGAAAGAAAAGTTATCTGCGCTGATGATAAGACCACGGCGTGTAGTAAAAAGAAAGGTAGTGGGGTAACAACACAATGAAAACAAGTGATATAGCTTTGGTAGTATTACTTTCGGCAGTATCAATAGTGATTTCTTATTGGCTTGGTAATCTGATTCTTGGCGATCCGAGTAATGATACGTATGAGATTACTTATGTTGAGAATATCAGTTCTGAGCTAAGGCAGCCCGATGATGAAACCTTTTATCCGAAAGCAATTAACCCTACGGTCGAAGTTATTATTGGTCAGTGTTCCGAAGAAGAAGATTGGGATGTTGCATCTCAGCGCTGTGTACCAAAGAAAGAAGACAATAACAAGCCCGAAGATGGTGGCGATAATCCTAATCCAGATGATAATCCGGGGGTATAGATGCTCCTCAATAAAGAGCTACAAGACAAAATTGTCGGCCTTCTAGTCGAGAACGGGCTTGCTGATGCAGGCTTAGTTAAGAAGACCTATAACGAGGTTGCAAAAACTGGGCAGCCAATTTTGGCAGTTTTGCGTAGTAAGAATGTGGCAACCGATGATTGTATTCAGCATGCTACGGCAGTTGTAGTGGGTAGTCCTTATATAGATTTGCGCAATATTCGTTTCGATAAGGATAAACTGTTGAAGATACCGCAGGATGTTGCTCAGCGCTCAAAAGTAGTTCCTCTAGACGAACAAAATGGTCAATTAGTGGTTGCCGTATTAGATACGTCTAATATTCAGCGAATGGATTATTTGTCTACTTTAGTCAAAATGCCAATTAAGGCGATGATGACGTCTGAGGCGGGTGTACAGAATGCGTTGGCGCAGTATATGGCTGACCTTAAGGACGTTAATAAGGTAGCAAAGCAGGAGGAGGCGCAAAAGAGCGCGGCGGACGCGTCGAATGCGCAGACGATTACACAGGATTCGCCGATATCGAAGGCCTTGAGTTCTATTTTGGATTATGCAGCAAAGTCGAAAGCGTCTGATATTCATATTGAGCCGCTAGAGCACGATTTAGTTATTCGGATGCGTATTGATGGTGTTCTTCGTCAAACAATGAAGTTGCCAAAATCTATCGAGGCGGCATTAGTTTCGCGTATTAAAATTATGGCAAAGCTGAAAATTGACGAGCATCGTATCCCGCAAGACGGTCAGTTTGCTGTAATCGTGAATGGCAATACGATTGATCTTCGTATTGCAACCTCGCCGGTGGTTTGGGGTGAGCAGGTGGTTATTCGTCTTTTGGATAAATCTGGAACCTCGATGGACGTCGAGAAGATGGGTATGACCGGTAGGGCATTGGAGGATGTCACGCAAGGAATTAGCAAGCCGAACGGTATGATTTTGACGTCTGGTCCGACTGGCTCTGGTAAGTCTACTACGCTCTATGCGTTGATCAAGAGAATCAAAGATGAATCGATTAATATTGTTACGTTGGAAGACCCGGTTGAGTATAAGATGGATGGCGTTAATCAGATTCAGATTAATGTTGATGCGGGCTTAACCTTTGCTTCGGGTTTGCGTTCAATCTTGCGCCAAGACCCGGATGTGGTAATGGTGGGTGAGATTCGCGACGGCGAGACGGCAAACTTGGCCGTGCAGGCAGCCTTGACGGGGCACTTGGTATTCTCGACACTACACACTAACTCTGCCGCAGGTATTATGCCGCGTCTTCTCGATATGGGAATTGAGCCGTTCTTGATTGCTTCGACTTTGAATACGGTGATTGGTCAGCGTTTGGTGCGTCGCGTAGCGGAGCGCAGGGAAACCTATCAGTCGAGCGAGATGGAGACGAACATGATAAAAGGCGTCGTGGGTGGGTTATTGCCGCAATCTCAAGGTGAAGTGCCAGAGGTAAGTGAAAAGCGCGGATACGGTAGTCTCCCGGTAGCGAATTCGAAGAGTTTTACGCTAGTGAAGGGGATTGCCTCGGAAGAGGCGCCGAATGGGTATAAAGGACGTGCTGGTTTGTATGAGACGATTTCTGTTGATGATGATATTCAGAAGCTGATTGTGGCGCGCGCTACTTCTGGTGATATTATGCGTGTGGCAAAGATGAAAGGCGCTATTACGATGCGTCAAGATGGTATGCTGAAGGCTTTGACTGGCATGACGACGATTGAGGAAGTGAATCGCGTCGCTAGCGACTTAGCGTAAGGTAGTTTTTCTATTCTGCCAGTTTTGTATCGATGACTTTTTCTAGGTTTGAAATTGCGTCTTTCATGGTGCCGTGAATAATGTCGGTACGCTCTCCGTTGACGAAAAATGACGGAGTAGATGAGATTTGATGTGCTGTTTTTGCGAGTTTGTGATCAAAATCGATTTTTTGGGTTAGTTTTTTGTCGTTGAGGTGGTTTTTGAATGCTTCGAGATTGCCTTTTGGAGCAACTTTTTGAAATAGCTCGCTAAGAGTATTGGTTAATTCGTCCCCAGATAAGTTTGACCATTGATCTTGGTTGTTAAATAGGGCTTCAGACATTTGCCAGTAATATCCTTGTAGGCCGGCACTTTCGGCAGCGATAGCTGCGGGGCGAGCATTTTGATGCATAGATAGCGGATAATTTCGAGAAATGAAGAGGACGTTATCTTTATATTTTGAGTAAACTTGAGGGAGATATGACGCGAATAAGGCGCAGCCGGGGCATTGAAAGTCTGAATATTCAATGACGATGACTTTTGCGTCGGCGTTGCCGCGAATATGATCGGCAATATTGCCGTTGTCTTCGTTGGCTGGGATGAAATGGTTTGCGATTGAAGCATCATCCGATATATGGTTTTGCTGATTTGAAGAAGATGGCTTATTTTTAATTAAGGAGTCGTCGTCCGAGCTGGGAGGGGTATTGTAGGATTGTCTATTGATTGTACTAATAATCGTTAACGAAAGGGCTGCGATAGCTAATATGATGGAGATTGTGATAAGAAATAGGACCAGGATGTCTTTGCGACTATTGGTTTTTGCGTCATTTTTCATAGGTTAATTATACATGAGTATTTTAGCACGAACTACGTTCGCCTCTCTCGAACCCGTCATGGAATAAAACAAAAAACATACCCTTGCGGGTATCTTTTTTGTTTTATTGGTGCGAGTTGAGAGAGTCGAACTCTCATGTTGAGTTTGGAAAACTCACATAATAACCGTTATATGAAACTCGCATGAGTTATGTAATTTATTATACTACGTATTCTACTACATGGGGTGGGTAAGAGGGTTCGAACCTCCGACCTTCGGTGCCACAAACCGACGCTCTAACCAGCTGAGCTATACCCACCATGCGAAGTAGACGCGCCAAAAAACTTTCTGGCGTATCTAGATTATATCAGATTTAAAGCTGATTAGCAAAGACAATCAGATAAGCGACGTACCCAAGTCCAGCGCCGGCGGCGATAACTAGAATGACAATTAAGGACCAGAGCCAGCCGGAATGTGATTTTGGCGCCTCGGTGACGGTGTGTTTTTTACGTTTAGCCATTGGCGCTTTGGCAGGATTCTTTTGACTGTAGATATTTTTAGTACTTCGAATTGATGTGGCGCTATTTTCAGGAATATTGTTTCCGAGTGGTCGTTTTTCGACTTTGGTGTCTGCTAAGAACGGCGAGCGTCCGCCGAGGGAATAACTATTGGCATCAGGAGCTTCTTTGGGCGCTTTTGTGTGAGCGGAGACTTGCGGTGCGGGGGTAGCGGCGCGCTGTTGCTTTTGCTGAATTTTTGCCGCCACGCTTGGGCGCGTTGAGGTAGCGGACATTGCCGGCTTCTCGGGATGGGCGGTTGTTCTTGGGGTTGGATTTGAAGTTGGAGCAGGGGTAGCCTTACGGATTGTGGCTACTCGGGTGGTTGGCCTAACAACGGAGCGTTGTGGAATGGTAGAGGTAGTGGGGCGTTGTTGAATGGCGGGGCGCTTTACGATTGGCCGCGCGGTAGCGGTAGTGGTTTGAGCTGGACGCACCTGGGTGTGACTATGAATATTGCGTGGTGCAAAATCCATAATGTGGCCGTGATTTTGTGGACGTGGGGCGGGGCGAGGAGTGGCAGCAACGGGTTTTGCTTTTGCCGCAGTAGAGCGAGAGCTTGAAGATTTGGGCTGTGCGCGCATAGCTTCATTGACAGCTCTGTCTAATTCTGCGTAATCGATGTTGTCACTACTCATATTTCTTCATCCCCTTTGCTGTTTCTACGATAGCACAGAATGAGTCTGCTATCAAACTGGCGCCCCCGATTAATAGACCGTCGATACCGTTAATTGAAAGGTATCCACCGGCGGTGTCGGAATTGACCGACCCACCGTAGAGCACTGGGATCTGCTCGCTGGCGGTTTTGCCGAAAAGTTTAGAAATATGTTTGCGAATCAGTATTTGCGCTTCGTCGATATCGGCAGGCTTGGCTGGGCGAGCGTTTTTGTTGCTAGAAATTGCCCAAACTGGTTCGTATGCGATGATAATTTTTGAAATATCTTCTTTGCTAACTTCATGGAGGCCATTGATGAGTTGGCTATAAATAGCAGCGGCGGTCTCGCCATCCTTGCGTTCCATTGCTGTTTCGCCGATGCAGAGAATAGGGGTGAGATTGTTGCGGATTGCGGCGGCTACTTTCTTGGCAATATCTTCTTCAGACTCATTAAAAACGTAACGACGTTCGGAGTGGCCAACGATAGCGTAATCTACGAATCCGCGGAGCTGCGAAACGGATGTTTCGCCAGTATATGCGCCGTAATCGCGCCAGTAAAAGTTTTGAGCAGCGAGCTTGAATTGGCGACGGTTGATTTGTAGTGAGAGTGGCTGAAGCGCAACGGTGGATGGGGCCAGAATAACTTGGACGTTACGCGATGGAGTGATACGTTTCTCGAGACGATGCAGATATAGGCTGGCTTCGCCAGGAGTGAAATTCATTTTCCAGTTAGCAATAATATAAGTTTTTCTGGGACTAGTCATACTTATATTTTAGCATAAGCTAGATAAACACATGTATTAGATTTTATAATCTGGCATGCCGTAAGAAATCCACCCAAAGAGGAAGAAGAGTTCGTTAAAGATGAAAGAAAAGATAAGGAAGGATGCGGCAAGAGGGAAACTAAAGATCAACATTAAAATAACGATAGACCAAATAATTAGGGTTAGCCCAAGTTCGGTCATATGGATAGGCATTTTGGCATGTTTGGAGATATTAGCGATGACGCTGCGGATGACGTCATTATATTTGCGACAGAGGTAATAAAGTGCGAGAAGCATTGCGGCTATAATGGTAGCCGAGACGATCCAGCTGAGTATCTCATTTTGCGCAAAGAATAGGACGACGCCACGAGGGGCGGTGGAGGTCGGATTTTGCGGATAAGTGGTGGAAGAGATTATTTTGAAGATATTTCTTGAGCCGTCGATAGAGATAAAAGGATTAATTACTAATAATGTGCCGATGCCAATACTTAGAATAAAGCCAGCAAAAAGGCTGATTCTGCCCAAAAAACGGCAGACTCTTCCAAAATAATTCGTGTTCTCCATAAAGTTATTTTAGCATGAGCTATTTAATTAGACCAAGAATGCCACGTAGTGAATAGGCTGTATCTTCGTGATTGCGGACGGTGATAGTATCTACGCCCATTTGAACGACTGGGTAATCGTTGCCGCCAGGTTGGGTCATATCGCCAAAGTAGAGAATGTCAGATTTTTTAACTTTAAGTTCTTCCATAAGGTGCGTCATGCCGAATACTTTATTCATGCCTGGAGTAATAGCATTGATTGAGGTGGTGCCGCCGATTTCGTAGTCGAATTCTGGGGCAAGTTCTTTGCAGCGCTTGACGATAGCTTCGCGTTTTTTGCAATCTGGATCCCAAGCGTATTTAGCTTCAGTGCCGGCAGTTTGGCCAAGTGCAGAGAAAGTAACTTGACTGAGGCGGTTTTCGATAATTTCGTCGCCCTTAGCGAGCTTGTCGGCTTCCCAGTATCCAAGCTCTTTAGCGGCAGTTTCGATAGCTTCGCTAATTTTTGCGACCTGCTCGTCGGTAAGGGGATAGCTGTAGACTTGTTTCCAATCTTTTTTCTTGGAGTCGTAGCGATAGTATTGGGTTCCTTGAGCTACGAAGAGATGAAGATGCTCGAGTTGTTTCGGAGTGGCATCTTTGAGTTCGTTGACGATTTGAACGAGAAATTGGTCAAATTTTTGGCCAGAAATTGGGCAGATTTCAAAATGGTCAAGACATTGTGTGAGGAGATCGGCGATTTCCTTTGGAATGGGGGTCTTGGCGATATTTAAGGTTTGGTCAACGTCGAATGCTAAAACTTTCTTCATGGTTTCTCCTGATTATATGTAAGTATTTTAACTTATTCAGTGGAAGGTTTCTACGGAATCTTTGCATAATTATACAGTTGGCTTGCTGGTTCGCGAAACAAGAAAAAGCCCCTCTTCCTGATGGAAGAGGGGGGTGATAGACGTATGTTCAGTTGCATTTCGGTGCCGCCCCGAAGGGCGCGGATCAGCCGCAGTTGATTTTCTGAATCAGGGCAAGGGTTTTTTCGTACCCCTCCCTCTGCATGGGCGTAAGCCCTTCGAGGGGATCGGGATTGGCGGGAGCCGGAGTGCCGCTGGTTCCGGGATTGGCGGGAGCCGGAGTGCCGCTGGTCCCGGGATTGGCGGGAGCCGGAGTGCCGCTGCCAGTTCCCGTTCCGGGATTGGGCTGCTGCGCGGGCGCATTTACGATGCCCTCAATCCAGGCCCTGATCGAATTCTTGAGGTCGTCGATCTGTTTTGCCGTGATAGCGCTTTTGGCAGGGGGCTGGATCACGCATACAGTGTTTCCGGCTGCGATGGCCCAGTCTGCTACCGACGGGTAGTATGATTTGTTCTGGAGATCGTTGGCCCAGTTGTCGATTTCCTCGATCAGCTTCTGTTTTGCGGCCTCAGAGGCCTTGCCGGATCCGGGAACAATCTGAATTGCTCTGTTGCTGTCCTGCTGCAGCAGGATGATCGCTTCGGGACACTTGGAGTGGATCTTCGAAATCTCCTGCTGGGCAGTGGGGCGGTTCAGGCCCACGATGTGGGTCCGCCTCATTCCCTGAGGATCGATGTAGAATACTCTGTTGATAACGGAAAGATACGGAATTTTAGCCATAAATTAGCCTCCTTATAGGTAAGATACCCGTCTCGGAATTGAGTACGGGAATCGGCTTGCCACTTTAGCCGAGTATTAAACGCGTCATTTAGTGAAAATGATGCGCTCGATGCTCGACTAAAAGGGAAGCGAAAGGAGAAGCATTTAATACTGAATAATACGTCTATTAAAATACTTACACCGCCTTTTGCAGCGTATGAGGCCATTTTAGCATACTTTCTTATAAATGTCAATAGTAATTATATATTTTATGCTTATTTTCAATGCAAAAAAAGGCCCCGCCGTTACGGTTGGGGGCCTGTGGAGCAGATTACTTTTTGTTGGGATTCCGTCTCGTAGAGGCTTTGCCTTTATACTTCGGCGGAACGATACAGGTTACATGAATTCTTGCCATATTCTTAACTCCTTTCTATAAGATCTTGTTCTTGCGTTTTGTAATACAAAGCGCTAGTACACATGGTTATTATGGCATACTTCATGCAAAAAGTCAATACTATGAGTGTCTATATGCCTGTTAAAGCTTATGCTATTATTTAATTATGAGAAAGAGGTTTAGTTATAGATTAATTGCGGTTTTTGCTGCAGTGGCACTGCTGGTTTTGTGTATCACGCCATTGCTGACGCGGAAGAATACGGGTGCAGTAGCTAAGGATTTGCATAATGATATACGCAAAGACGTTGAAAATTACTATAACAGCGTTAAAGGTACTACTCATGCGTTTAGATTGTCGGGTGGACAGAGTTTGCTGAATAAAAAGGCCGATTTGATTAATAGCTACAGCAAGTTTCATGGTGAGCTTCAAGGAATAAACGGGTCGGTTGCGGATATTTATAGAAGGATAGTTAGTAGCAATGTCGAAAAATCAAAACAAATTATAACCGACGCTAGTGGTAAAGCGAATATTTTAACCGGGTATATACAAGCAAAAAAAGATTTGGATGCCGTATTGCGGCAAACTTCGCAAGCGAACAGTAATCTTACGGTCAAAGAGAAAAGTGGCGATTCGTATTACAAGTATACGATGGCTGCTTTAGATTCGGATACTGCTACGTCGTTATCGAATAAGGCGCGGTCGGTAAAGGGGAGAGTCGAGCAGCTGATACTGGTTTATCAGGTTACGAAAGAAGCAAAGTACCTTGCGGCGTTGAAGAAAGAGATTGTTGAAGCAGCGAAGTGGAGCAATAACTGGCAGTCGTCGCAGTATATTGATACCGTTGAGATTGCCTATGCGGTTAGTTTGGGGTATGACTATGCTTATAACGCATTAACTGTGTCACAAAGATACTTGATAGAGAATAGATTATTGACAGCCGTGTTGATGTACGGTACGGATCACTATTCGAATGCACTAAATAGAACATATGGGAATTTTAACCAGGTGGGACATTCGGGAGCTGGCATAGTGGCGTTGGCGTTGATAAGCTCGTCTGGCGATGGTGAATGTGAAAGAATAAAGGTAATTTCAGATGATGGTAAGGGCATACAGATTGAGTATCCCGTAAAAAGCCAAAAAGATAAAGCGCTCGTTTGTGGGCGCGCAGATAAATTAATTGGAAACTCTGTTGCGAGAATAGACGACGATGCACTGTACGATTTACTAAAAGATAAAATTCAGGGCTCCGGCAATAATCGGTACATAAGATTGCGTACCCTATATGCGGCCGTAATTGCCAAGACGACGGATTACTTGCCTAGTGTAATAAAGTCGAATAATATGTATGCGGATGGTTCTTATCCGGAGGGTAAAAACTATTATCTATTCGGTATGAAGTATTTTGGTTACTATCTTGCAGCGCTACAGAATACTTTGGGAAAGAGCTATAACTTGCTGAGTTTTGAGGGCGATGGGCTTCGGGATCACATGCTGAATAGTATTGTCTTTAATCCGGTTTATATTTCTAGTGTAAGTGGTAATAACTTTGATTATGCTGACTCGGCAAGAACAACGGCAAGTAGGGTTGAGGGGAGAGCTTTTGGCAGTTATGCTAGTGCGGGCTTGGAGGATGATCTGTTCTACTTGACAAACCTAAATGCAAAAAAAGGCCACGAGAAAGTTGCAAATGTCATTTATGACTACAAAAAGAGGACCGCAAGGGCTTGGGGCTTCAATGGTATTATGTGGTACGACGAGTCGTATGATAAAAAGAGTGCCGAAATAGCATTCGAAGACGCCTACAATAACTCAATTTATCATAATGATGGGATTAATAAGAATCTTAGCAGGCTTGGCGTAAGCGCTTTTAAGAGTAGCTACACGGGCGGAGATGGTATATTTGTTGCCATGAAGGGCGGGGATACGTCTGCTAATCATACCCACTTAGATTTAGGCTCTTATGTTCTCGATGCAATGGGAACGAGGTGGATTGCGGACGCTGGAACTGGGTATGGATTAACAAAATATAACGATAAGAATCGTCGTAGGTGGCAATATTATATGACCAGAGCTGAAGCCCATAGCACAATAGTCGTGAATGCCCCCAAAACCGTAGGTGGCTACGTTGCGGCAGATCAGTGGATACAGGCTAAGGCGCCGTTTGAGAACGAGAAGTTTAAATCGTCCGATAACTCGGGTTTTGCAATAGTGAATCTGACGGAGGCTTATAATAAGTTGAATAACGATATTCAGCTAGGAAAGGCTGATATGAGTAGTATATGTACTCATATGGGCTGTAATAAAAATACGGTAAAGAGGGGTCTGAAGCTGTTTAACCATAAAAAATATGTGCTTGTGCAGGATAAGGTTAATTTAAAATCAGTTGGTACGTACAATTCATTCATTAATATAGGCACGAAGGAAACAGGCGGTAAAGATATCTCTGCCAATATTCTCAGCAATAACGAGGCGATATTGACGGACGGGCTTGGACATCAGGTAAAAGTAATATTGAAGACGAAAGGTTTGGGCGCAAAATTTGTATACGTAGATAATGTTACGGGCGGAACTGGCGTTTTGAATAGCGACCTTGATAAGGCGAGTAGTAGCAGCGTAAATCACAAAAGGCTGGTAGTTCGCTATAAGAGCGTGAGCGGTTCAGAAGCTATAGATGCGGAGATTGGAGTTTTCTATATTCCTGTTGATGGTAGCGCAATAGATAATGATGTTTTGAAGCTTGTCAGCCTAGATAAGTGGCACATGCCGAAAGAACCAATAATAAAAGTCGTTAGCAATGGAGAATCGATAACTAGCAATAGTAGTATTCGAGGGAGCGCTTTGATTGAAATTAGTAAGCAAAGTGGCAGCGAATCTAGCGATGTAATCAAATACAGTCTCGATAATGGAGCGACCTGGTATAAATATGACAATAACGACAGTAAAGATATTCAGCGAAGAACTATAGCCGGAAATGGCCCTCAGAAGAGAACCGTTTTGGCAGTACTAGATGATGGTGCTGGTATTCAGAGCGATACGGCGAAAATTACGAACTTTGTGGTTAATATAAGCGACTCTGGCGCCTCGAATGGAGGTTCACAGGGGCAGACGTCGGAAGGTGACTCGAATCTTGCCGAAAATAGTCTTTTGAAGACTTTGGAAGTGGTTGGCCATGAATTGGAGACAAGCGACTATGTTAATTATTCGTTGACGGTAAGCAATGCTACGGACGAAATCATGATTAAAGCAAAGGCAAAAGATGACAGGACGCTCGTTGAGGGGACCGGAGTGTTTAAGCTAGACATAGGAAGCAATAAATACCAAATTACGGCTAGGTCGGCTGATGGACTAGTGGAATCTTATTATCTCACTGTTGTTCGACGCGACGATGTGTATTCTATTTCTGATATGAATGCCGCGTTGCATGATGGAGCAAAAGAAATCTCACTCACAGTGAACGACGACGACGTAATTACGAAAGAAGAAATAAAAAAGATTAAAGAGTCGGGCAAGATAATTAACTTGGTTAAATACGATGACGATAATAAGATGGTATATTCACTAAGCATAGAAGGCGATAAGATAGAAAACCTAGAGGAAATAAATGCGGGCTCATTGTTTACAATTAATGATAATGGTCGACTCGATGGTGAGGTTGGAGATAATCAAAAGTTATATATTAACTTTAATGTAAATGGATTGCCGAGTGGAAGTAAGTTTAAAGTAAATGTATCTGATACGTATAGCAATGGCGACTCAGTCAATTTGTACGCTTACGACAATAGTAGCGTCAAAATGGTGAGTCAATCTTTGGCTATTAAAGATGATTTATTGGAGTTTGATCTCGAAAACTATTCGGATTATCTAGCGACTACGGCGGTTGTAAAAGAAGCTAACTTCAAGTACCTATATGTGTTGGTGGGCGTATTGGGCGTAGCAGCAATTGCGGGTGTGGCGTTCCTCGTGATTCGTAAAAGTAAAGATAGCAAAAAGAATAAACAAAATGCAAATGCTAATATAGCGATTAGCGTAAAAGATTTCACAGATAAGAAGTAAGTATTAGCGGACAACGGCGAATTTATTCTTGCCTCTTTTGATAAGGCTTGTTTTCTCGATAACTTGGTCCTCTGTTGCTTTGATTCCATTAATGGAGATGGCATTGTTGGCGATGAGTTTGCGTGCCTCTCCTTTACTGGAGGCGAGACTGGTTTGAACAAGAATGTCGACGAGTTTAGCGCCAATCTTGGTAGTAGGAAAACTTTTAGCCAAGAGGTTTAGGTCTGAATCGTTGAGGTCAGTAATTTTACCATCGCCGAAGAGCAGGGCGGTGATTTTGGCAGCTTGTTTGGCAGCCTCTTCGCCATGAACGACTTTGGTAACTTCCTCAGCGAGGCGTTTTTGACCGGAACGTGCGCTGGGATTTTTGGCATGTTCGGCGAGGATTTGCTTGAGCTCTTCTGGCATGATGAAAGTGAAGTATTTGAAATAATCCTCAAGAGCCTCATCGGATTGATTGAGCCAGAATTGATAGAAATCAAAAATGGATGTCTTTTCGGCGTCTAGCCAGACGGCGTTACCTTCGGACTTGCCGAATTTGCGACCAGTGACCTTGTCAATAATAAGTGGGCAAGAGTAGCAATTAGCTTCGGCGTTTTCGAGACGTTTAATTAGATGGATGCCACTAGTGCAGTTACCGAATTGGTCGGCACCGCAAAGCTGGAGGTCGATATTGTACGTACGGAAGAGATGGAGGAAGTCGTAGCCCTGAATAAGGGTGTAGCTGAATTCGGCATAGCTGATGCCGGAACCGCCTTCGCCGATGCGTTTTTGGACGAATTGGCGATCGAGGAGCTGGGTCATACTGAAGGCTTTGCCGATTTCGCGCAAGAATGGCAAGAATTTGATGTCTTTGAACCAATCGTAGTTATCTACGAGTTGGGTACCTTCTGGCGAGTGGGTGACTTTGATGATTTGCTTGGCGAGAGCGACTTTATTCTTCTCGATTTCGTCGAGACCTTTAAGGTCGCGCTCGACGGTGTCCTTAGGGTCGCCAATTTGACCAGTAGCGCCGCCGACAAGATAGTAAGGAGTATAGCCGTGACGAACGAAGCATGCGCACATCATTAGAGCAGCGAGGTGGCCGATATGTAGAGAATCGGCGCTTGGGTCGGTGCCCCAATAGAAATTATGCGGAGCTTTGTCTAAGTCTGATATCTGGTCCAGTGTGTGCTCGGCAACAAAACCGCGCCACTGGAGTTCTTCGGATAATTTCATGAATACTCCTTTTAATTAGTGATTTTTATATTATACCATCTTTTATAGGGGTATGCATGAATAGGGAAGGCTAATCGTCGTTGTAGCAATAGTACATATTGTATGTAGAGACGAAAATAGTAATGGCTTGTTTGCCAGAGGAAGTTTCAGTGATGCCCATTTCCATATCAGTTAGGTTAACCTTGGAGGCGTCAGCATCGACCCCGTCTAAGATATATTCGTCTGCGTCAAACGAGAGCATGTAGTATTTATAACTCCCGTCGGCGGTTTGTTTGTCTTCGTCTTTGTAGGTGTAGGTGCCGCCGTAGTGATTATTAGATAGGTCGCCGTATTGGCCGTATCGGAAAGTCATATCAGGCTTTAACTCAAGGGTGGTCTTAAAGTTATTGCGATCGTTAGTGCTGCCAGTGCCGGAGGCGCAATTCCATGTGCCAGAAACGGGGTTATCGGCGATCACTTTTTTCTTAGTTGGTTCGTCTCGATTGGTGAGTGGCGTATCTCGACTAGTCGTTGGGTCGACTGGGTCGTCCGAAGAAGTAAAAATAAAGAAAAGAGCGATTCCGAAAGCGAGAATGGTGGCGATGCATAAGATTACGATAACTATTATGAGGGTGCTATTTTTCTTTTTTGATGGCTGCGGGTTCGGCAATTCTTGACTAACTGCCGGAGAAGGTGGTGGCGTTGGCGTAGGTGTCTGTTGGTTTGGTTGTAGCGTTGGTACAGATGTTTGCTGGGTTGGCTGCGGTGTTGGCTGTTGTACTGGTGGGGTAGGGGTTGAAAAAATGTTGTTGTTTTCTTGTTCGTTCATGATAATACCATTAGCTTTATATATATAATAATAGATTTTAAATAAATAGTCGAAGGTAGGGAATTGTATGGGCGTATGATAAAATAATGCCTAGGCGGGCCCATCGTTCAACGGATAGGACATACCCCCTCTAAGGGTACAATGCTGGTTCGATTCCAGCTGGGCCTACCAAGTTATGACCTAATGACGGTATGATGAAAGTATTGACGTTGAGAGAACCTTATGCGACTTTGGTGAAGAATAATGTTAAATATATCGAAACAAGAAGTTGGAAGACTAATTATCGAGGTGAATTGTATATTCATTCCGGGTTAGCAAAGTTGACTAGGAAAGTAAAGGAAAGAAAAGAATTGTCGGCGTTGTATAGCGAAGACGATTTGCAGTATGGATACATTATCTGTAAGTGCGATTTAGTTGATTGTATTTACATGACGGAAGAGTTTATAGAGCAAGAAGCTCGGAAGGATCCGAATAACTTCATTGCGGGATATTATAAAGTTGGCAGATATGCCTGGTTGTTAGATAATATTAAGTCAATTGAACCAATTGAAGCTAAGGGGAAGTTGGGCATTTGGAATTACTGAATAGAACAAAAAGAAGCTATGATAATGTCGTAGCTTCTTTTTATGGGGCGATACTGTGCATTAAAGATTAATATATTGATGCTTTATGTCGGGTTTGCGAGCGAGGAGCTCGTTTTTAGTAAGTTCGAGTGTGGCAATATTAATTGGGAATAGGCCATTCATGAAGGTGATGGGTTTTGCGCTGTCTTGAATTGTGGAAACGGCGCCAAGCGTGATGATTTTGTCGTTTGGGTTGGTGATTTTGGCACGGGCGTTGCGAGGAAAAAGCTTTTTGCCTGGAGCGATAAGGCCACGATCGGAGCGCCAGAAGTCATTTATGATTGGTGGTATGACGCCGTTATGCATGTGGCCAGAGATGAAATAATCGAATTCATAAAGCTTGGCGGCAACCTGAGAATCGGTTAAGAAAACTGGCGAGTGGATGATAGCAATTTTGGCTTTATGTTTTGGTAGATTGTTAATGAGTTTTTGGTCGAGTGAATCAAGATCGGAGAGCATAATATCGAGGTCTTCATTGCCAGGGTGAAGGATAGAAGAACTATGTTTTTCGTCGCGATTAAACTGAAAGTATTCAGGAGCTTGCGTAAAGCCGAAAATGTAGACTTTGTCATCTTCGTAGGCCTCATTGTTGAGCAACTGAACGTTGTCTATGGCGTTAACGGCATTTATATATCCGATGTTGGTGCCGGGGAACCAGTGGCGTTTGCTGGAAAAGATGCTTTTGTGTTCGGGGTTCTTGCGGTAAAAATCATGGTTGCCGAGACCGATTAGCACGGGGGCAACTTTGCCAAGTTGTTCGAGCCAACTGGTGAGCCGTTTAAGGCTTGATGGGCTTTGGATGCAGTCGAGAGAATCAATGACGTCGCCGGCGATAATGATATAGTCTGGCTGTTTTTGGCTAGCTTGCTCGGTAATGGCGCGAAGCGTGACGGAATTGACTTTGTTGCTGAAATGAATGTCACTGATTAAAAAGAAGTTTAAGGCGTGTTTGATGGAGTGATTATAGAAACGGTAGCGAGAATAATAAAAACATTTCATATTCATCTATATTTTAACATGAAGAAAAAACCGCCGGCGATCACGCTGGCGGTGGCGTTAGAGCATTTCGCTCAGTAAGGTACGGATAAGATTAATGTCTTCATCTGTGATAGGCTCGTTATCCTTGTAGAAATCTTTATGCTCACGTGGTGAAGGAAAGTATAGTGACTGGCCGAAAGGTTGCTTCGCGGAGTCGTAGGCACGTCCATAGAAATGGATACAGAATGACGGATCGGTGCGGTAAAGGTCGGACCAGTTATTGTTGTATTGGATGTTGATGCGACGAATATCTACACCGTTTGCTGTAAGTGTCGTCTTCATGGCTTTGGCGAGGCGCTGGATAGCACCGCCAAGAGCATTGATTTCCGCCTCATTGAGATCTTCGATGCTTGCGACGCCTGGGCGGGTGGCGCGAAGGCGAATGTGGCCGCCATCGGATCTGGTAACGTGACAAAAGTCATCGACATAGGCTTCGAAAAGATGTTCAGAATCTAAGTACCCTATAACTTTCATAAAGAACAATCACCTCCTATCTTGGTGGAATGTATTACATATTATATCAGCAAAAATGTATTTGTCAATTGATGGAGATTATAGCGCCGCGGAATTGCTTAAGTACGCTATATGTAGCGGTTTTTGCAAGTGTTACGGCATAAAAAATGTAAAAGTCAGTTCTTGTCAAGCGGCCGTTTTTGGCTTATGCTAAGGGTGTAATTTAAGGTGGGCTAAAAAGGAGGTGCCCAATGAAAACAAACACGAAATACATTTTTGTCACGGGGGGCGTAATTTCTGGCGTTGGTAAAGGAATTATGGCGGCCAGTATTGGCGCAATATTAAAAGCAAAGGGTCTAAAAGTTTCGATGCAGAAATGTGACCCTTATTTTAATGTCGATGCGGGGCTTTTAAACCCGCGTGAGCATGGTGAATGCTTTGTGACGCGGGATGGCGCGGAGACGGATCTTGATTTGGGGCATTATGAGAGGTTCCTCGATGAAGAGATGACGGGCGATTCGATTTGGACGTCGGGAAAGTTATATAAGAAATTAATCGATGATGAACGGGCGGGGAAGTTTGGCGGCAAGTCGGTACAGTTGGTTCCGCATGTGACAGGGTTGGTCCAGCAGACTTTTTTGGACAATGCGAAACATTTCGGTTCGGATGTACATATTGTAGAGATTGGTGGTACGATTGGCGATTTAGAAGGGCCGCATTTTGTGGAAGCGATTCGCGAATTTGGTACAAGAGTTGGACGCGAAAACTGCCTTTATGTGCATGTATGTTATGTGCCATGGTTGTCGACTTCGCAGGAATTTAAAACGAAGCCGGCACAAAATTCTTTGAGGGACTTACGTGAGCTTGGGATCATTCCGGATATGGTGGTGGCAAGAATGGATGTTGATCGAGTGATTAAGGCTCCGCAAATTGCAAAGAAGTTGGCGACGTTTTGCGCAGTTAGTGAAGATGCAGTAGTCTTGATGCCGGATGCAAAGTCCGTTTATGAAGTACCATTGAATGCTGTAAAGGGAGGCGTTTTGGCGCCACTGGAGCGCTTCATTGATCATGGCGATCCAGATATGAGCCAGTGGGAAGAGTTAATGAGGAATATTGAATCTAACTCTGGCAAAGAAGTCAAAATTGGGCTAGTGGCGAAATATATCGACAATACTGACACGTATTTGTCGGTAACGGAGGCTCTGAAGGCGGCGGCATGGAAAGTTGGCGCAAAACTGAATACGATTTGGATTGATGCTGAAAAAGCGACGGAAGAAGATTTCGCGAGTGTTGACGGTATTGTGGTGCCGGGCGGTTTTGGTGTACGCGGCGTAGAAGGGAAGATTGCGGCGGGTAAGTATTGCCTGGAGCATAACAAGCCATATCTTGGCTTGTGCTTAGGTTTGCAAACGGCAGTGATTGCGGCGGCGCGACGTGGTGGGGTTGAGAACGCGAACTCGGAGGAATTTGATGCTCCGGCAGGCGCGAATGTCGTGTATATTATGGAAGGTCAAAAAGGAAAGGAGAGTACCGGCGGAACGATGCGTCTTGGCGATTGTCCGGCCGTATTGACAAAGGGAAGCAAAACGGCCAAATTATATGGTGCAGAGAAAGTAGTCGAGCGGCACCGTCATCGCTATGAGGTGAATCAGAAGTTCTTGAAAGAAATTGAGAAGGGCGGATTGGTCGTTTCGGGAGTTTCGCCGGACGGAAAGTTGGTAGAATTCGTTGAGGCGCCGAACTGCGACTTCTTTATCGCTACGCAGGCGCATCCGGAATTTAAGAGTAGGCCATATCGAGCGCATCCGCTATTTGAGGGGCTGTTGAGAGCGGCTAGTAAATAAAAGAAAGTTTATTAGGCATGAAAAAAGGCGGTCAGCTAGGCTGACCGCCGTATTGTTGGAGGTTAAGTTATACGTAGAATCCAGGATCTACGCATGCGTGCTCGAGCCACGTTTCGAAAGCGGAGAGCTTATCGTTGATGCAGTTGCGCATCTCCTGTGTACTGCTTTCCGTGGCGTAAGAGCTGGTCGTGTCGCAGGCTTTGAGCAATGCGCCGAGCTTTTTGCAGCCGTCCCTCATGTCGAGGATGAGGTCTTCGATCTGCCCCTGGGCCTGCTTCATCTGCTCTTCCAGGGTCGACATTGCGGCCTGAGCCTTCTCTGTAGCTACGGCCATAGCGGTGTCGTCTGCGGCAACTTCTTCGGCGATTGCGGCTTCGTGTCTGTCTGCGAGCACTTTGCTTGCCTTGGCCTTGCCGTGGCCACCACGTTTCAGCTTGTCCGCTTCTTTCGTAGCGAGTTTAAGCCCGCTGATGATTTCGGAGAGCTTTCTTACGCTGGCGTCAATTCCGAGCCCCTGCAGCTTCTTTTTGAGAGAGCGGCTCTTGCCGTCGCTGTTCAGGAATGCCTCGACCGCTTTTTTGTGGTCAAGGACGAGAGCGCGTTCCGGCAGATCCTCGAGCTGATCGGGGTTCAGTCCACGAGCGCGGAGCTCGCGACGAAGATGGAAGATCTCTTTCGCTTCTGCACGAGAGAGGTTGGAGCTTTCTTTTTTATCTGAAAGGTCGAGAAAACGTGCTGCCTTATCGAAGTAACTCATTGCCATATCTTTTCCTCCTAATAATATGCTTGTTTTGCGCATAGTTGCGCAGTAACACGGTATGTTTATATATTACCATACTTTTATCGAAAAGTCAATAGTGGTTGTGCTTTTTATGGATTTTAAGATATAGAAAAAGGCGCCCTGTATAGTAGGGCGCCACCTTGCTCCTTTTAATTAGGAGAAGGGTTTTGTCGGCCTAAGTGGCGTAGGCCGACAGGAGGATAAGTCAGGTTGTCGGCATCATGCCGGCATATTCGGGATATGCTGATCTTAAATAATCACTCTCCGTGTATGGAGTTTTTGCTTCGGGATATCTCTCATCGAAGCAAAGACTGTCCGGATCATGGATTGGTCTCGGCGATGTTGTGTTTACGATCCCGACATCTGCGAATCTTTTCTGGCTGTTGGTGCGGCGATGACGGTTTCGAGTGTCGCGTGCGCTGTTTCTGGTGCGCTTGATCTCGGCCATTTTTCTCTTCAGCTCGTGGTAGTTGGGATTGATTCCGAGTTCCTGCAGTGGCTTTTTCAGGTGATCCTGAATCTCCCAGCCAGGACGGCGGTTTGCTTTGTCGCAGGCTTTGATAAAAGTTCTCACTGCAGAAAGATGATCAGCGATAAGCGCTGTGTGTACCAGGTTGGGACTTCCGGGGTTAATTCCAGCACTTTTCAGCGCTCCCCGAAGCCTCGTCGCCTCTTCTCGTTCTTCCGGATTGAGGCTTCTCTGTTTTTTTGCACGCTCCAGTTCGATGAGCCTTTGAGCTCTGCTTGCACATGTCGCCATATTTTTCCTCCTTAAGGTGCGGGAGCTTTCGCTCCATTTCTTGTGCGTAATCACGTCACCAACGGGCCCTTGCAGGCGCCGCCAGTGACGGACAAAACACTGCACTGTGGGTTATTTGCATAACCAAAAACACAGTATATGCAGGTATTCTTTATAATATCAAAATTTTGTTAATTTGTCAATAGCACTTTAGCGTTCTGTGCTAGGAAAAAGGCGGCCAGATTGGCCGCCTGTGCAGAAAGGAAGGTATCGGCATGAGCCTCTTCACTCCTCGTTGGGAGGATGGCTTTTTGCGTAAAGAGCCGCTTCGGCGCCGCGCCAGTCGTTGGACTTGCAAGTCTCTCTTACAGACATTCCTGCCATCTGATCGGTGAACATCCGCAGGAGTTTGTCTTCGGGTACTCCCGAAATCATACCCTTGACATAGTCGCCTGTTCCGGGCATTGTCGTGGATCTTGCCATTTTTTGAGACCTCCTTTTAGTAGGTGCGACTCCGCTTTTGACGGAGTAATTAATGCGGCGTGACGGCCGCCAGCTTCATTTAGTCAGGGTTGACTAAACATGTTTTTATTGTATCATATTCTTTCAATTAGTCAACCTCTTTGCGGAGCATTCTTGCTGGTTTTATTAATAAGAATTAGGCCAGGCGACCGCTGAACTCGCAGTTCTCGTAAGATTTGTTCCATAAGAAAGGGAGCGTCAATTATTCTCAAAACTGTCGATTCGACTTTGACTACGGGAAGATTACTGGTTTCTTCGACGAGATGTTGGTAATCTTTTAGGTGAGGGCTATTTTTTGAGTGAATTTTTCTCTCGAAGCGTTTGAGACTTGCCTTAAAATCTTCAATACTACAAGTGGCTTGTTTCATGAAGGAGCTGAGTTCGTCTTCTGTTAAAAAAGGGCAAACATACAGGGCTCGCCTATAGAAGTTATCGGCTTTTTTCTGACTAAAATGTCCTAAAAGCGCAGTATGGGCTTGTTGAACATTATCTTTGCGTTCGAGGCTTCGCTGAAATGCCCTCCTGAATCTTTCTAGATCTTGACGTTTCGTGCGACCGCCGTGTCCGATGGCGCCAATGTGTACCTGCATTTGTTATCCTCCTTTAAAAGTACTAGCGCGTATATGGCTGCTTTATTATAATAATATATTTTTTCGATTAGTCAAATAGCTTTTAGCGATAAAAAAAACGACCGGTTGTGCCGGTCGCCCCCCCATAAGGGGGTTGAAGGAGGATTAATCGTTGTCGTCATCCCAGCCGACGTCGCCCCAGCCGTCGTCGTCATCATCCCGGTTGTTGTCATCATACCATTCTCGGCGATGAAGGCGAGTAGTGCTGCCGTCCTTGTCGACAAAGAATTTGCAATTCTTCGCGAGATCCTCCCAGTAGTCGAGGATTTCGTCGGCGTACTCCGGCATCGCATAAATCGCGTTCTCCATCATATATCCTTCCTTTTCGGGAAGGTGATCTATGACCCACTGGATGCGCCGATCTCTGATGAGCTTCTCGTAGCCGTCGAGGATTTCGTCGGCGTATTCCGGCTCTTCGTGCAGGAGGTGCCACATCTCTTCTGCTTCGGCGTTGCTCAGATTGGGCTCGAGACGGCGAGCGCGCTGATCCAGTTTAATTCTCTGGATTTGCTCTTCGGTGAGGTAAATAACGGGAACATTATTCAAGATATTCATCTTTTTCCTCCTTTTTAAAGTGCGATTGTGCTTTGGCTAATCTATATAAAATGAGCACCCCTTGAGAGATGAACTCATGAATATCTGTATTATACCAAATTCTTGAGCTTTTGTCAATAGTAAGAATTTGAAACAGGGGTGGAAAGATGGTAAAATATGAATATGATGGATAATCTTAAAGAAACAATCAAAGGAGCTATCAAAGACTTATATGGGGTCGACGATATTGCTGTCGATTTTGCCGATGTGCCGGCTGAAATTGAAGGTGATTACTCGACTAATATTGCGATGCGTTTGGCGCGTCAGGCAGGCAAAGCTCCACGTGTGATTGCGGAAGAGATTATTGAAAAGATAGGGGTTTGCAGTTTTGGACTTTCGATTGCGGGGCCGGGTTTTATAAATGTGGCGGTGTCTGGCAAAGTTTTGCAAAAGCAATTAGCAGATGAGTGGTCGGATCATTATGGCGATAACGATTCTGGAAATGGCAAAGTTGCCTTAGTGGAATATCCAAGTACAAACATGGCGAAGCCGTATTCAGTGGGACATTTGCGTCCCGGTACGCAAGGATGGGCGGCGAAAAAGTTGCTAGAAGCAAACGGTTGGAAAGTAATTACGGATAATCACCTTGGTGATGTGGGCACGCCGTTTGGGATATGGGCGACGGGCTTTAAGCGTTCTGGTTTAGATTTTGATAAGGTTACAGTGTATGATCTCGGGAATATCTATATTGAAATGAAGGCCGACATGAAGGCAGAGGAAAAAGCTGGTAAGCATGACTTAGCTGATGAGGCGCAGGAATGGTTAAAGAAGCTAGAAAACAAAGATCCAGAAGCCGTAAAGATGTCGAAGCATTTTAACGAGATTTCGATTAATCATATGCACGAGGTGATGAAACGCCTTGGCATTTCTACCGACTATGAGATGGGGGAGAGTCAATTTGTCGAAAGTGGGAAAAAGGCGGTAGAGAAATATGTTGCAGAAGGGGTGTTTGAAAAAAATGAAGACGGTTCGGTGATATGCCGCCTTGATGAATACAAGATTGATGTGCCGATGCTGATGCTAAAGAGTAACGGTACTGCGCTGTATGCGACGACGGATTTAGGATGTATGTTGTATCGAGTGGAACATTTTAATCCAGACCTAATTATTATTAATACTGGGATGGAACAGAAGTTCTATTTTGAGCAGCTTTTTGCGATGGCGAAAAAGATTGGCTTGGCGGTAAATAACTACCATTTGAACTTTGGTATGATTGACCAAATAGGTCCCGACGGGAAACGCGAGAAGATGTCTTCGCGTAAAGGCGTAGTTTTGATGGAGGCATTGTTGGATGATGCCGAAAAACGCGTGCGAGAGAATTTTGGGGAAGGAGTGTCGGATGAGGATATACGCAAAATAGCTGTCGGCGCGATTAAGTTTTCAGATTTTGTGGCGGATCGTAAAACGGGGATTTTGTATGACCCAGACAAGATATTTGCTTTGACTGGACAATCGGGGCCATTTTGCCAATATGCATGCGTGAGGATGCGCAGAATTCTAGAGAAAAATGCTGATTTTGAGCGAGTAGATTTTGCCAGCTATGACTTTGATGCCGAAAAGAATGTTTTGCGACTATTATTAGCATTTCCAGAAATAGTTGCGGGAGTGGTTGATGGTTTTGCAATGCACAAGATAGCTGGCTTTGCATTTGAATTGGCGCAAGAATTGAATAGATATTATGAGAAAACGCCAATATCGTCTGCGGAAGATATTGAGCGTTCGGCGCGTTTGTGGATGATTGAGCGTGCGGACTATGTGTTGGCGCGGGCGTTGGATTTGCTTGGCGTTGAAATCCCGTCAAAGATGTAAACGTATTACAGATGTGGTATATTTTAATTAAGTTAAAAGAGGAATAGTATGGCTGAAGTTAAAGAAAAATCAAAAGAGCTCGCGAAGGCTGGTCTAGGCAAAGTAAAAGGTGCTGGTAGTGGCTTTATGACCTTTATTAGAGAGCAAAATGTTGTTGGTCTTGCGGTAGGCTTAATTCTTGGTACAGCCGCAAGTGGACTAGTGAATTCTTTAATTAATAATGTGATTATGCCGCCACTCGGATTTTTGCTTGGTAGCGCAGAAGGTATTCGCGGACTAGTTTTGACGATGGGTACTACTCCTACTGGTGAAGTTGCCGTTTTGCGTTACGGTGAGTTTATTAATGACTTAATTAATTTCTTGGTCCTAGCGCTAGTGATTTATTGTGTAGTAAAAGCTTTGAAATTAGATATTAAGAAATAGTATGGCAAAAACATCTGAAAGAGCTACACTACTGTGGGTGGATCTTGAGATGACTGGATTGTCGCCAGAAGAAGATAGAATTCTAGAAGTGGCGGCTATCGCAACGGATTGGGATTTTAAGGAGTATGATACTTATACTGCTGTAGTGAAATGTGATGAAAAACTAATGCGCGAGCGTATGGTGGGGGAGTTTTGGGAGAAGAACAAAGAGTCGTTTGACGCGTTAATGGCGCAAAATTCTGACGGCAAGGCGCCGACGGTGGTTGAGAAAGAGTTGTTGAAGTTTGTCAAAAAGAATTTTGGCGATACGGTATATTTAGCGGGAAACTCTATCCACCAAGATCGGAAGTTTATTGAGCGCGAATGGCCAAAGTTAAATGCTAAATTGCATTATCGGATGTTGGATGTGAGCGCATGGAAGATATATTTCGAAAACGCGTTACATCGTAGTTTTGCGAAACCAGAGAATCATCGTGCGCTTGATGATATTCGCGGTAGCATAGAGGAGTTGAAGTGGTATCGGAAGATGATATCTTAGCGTATATTGCTAGATTAGAAGACGTGTCGGAGCGTCGAGAAAATGATATGCGGATTTTTTCTCGTGGCGAAAGGATTTTTCTAATAATCGAGACGGGGACTTCGCCGTTGAGGATTGAGACGCGTTGTGATCGCAAATTGAGTAAAACTTTGCAAGAGCGATATGAAAGCGTAATGACGAGCCGTTTGCTAGGAAATAACGGCATAGAAATAATATGCAGCGGCCAATTAACTAAGGACGAAGTATTGGATTTGGTTCGGCATAGTTTTGAAATATCTAAAGCTATAGAATAAAAACTCTCCCTGTGAAGGGGAGAGTTTTTGGTCTTGGAAAGAATTATAAAGAATCGTTAAAGCCTTGGAATAGTTCGTAGAGTTCGTCGAGGTCGCGAACGGATTGCTCGAGGACGGGCGTGAGTGATTTGTTGGTGGTTTTCTTAATGATTTGCCGTTCGAGTGTTTTTAGCTTCATGATTTGATTGGCGGTTTGGCTGGAGTAGTAGGCGTCCATTTGGCCGCTGATGGAAGCCTCTTGTAGTCGAGACATATAACTATTGAAAGCAGTGTTTTCCTCGGTTTTCACATCTTTTGTAAGCTTATCCTTAGAGACATTGAGGCTGCTCCAGATACCACTGAGGCTATTGTTTGTGTTAGTGATGGAAGTTTCTAGTTGGCTGGCATAGGATCGTAGCTGAGAGGAGCTGATGTACTTAGAATAGGTTTCGTAAGGACCTTTTTTGCCACAAAATTGAGTAACGCGAAGGTAGAGCCTTTCGTAGGATTGAGTCAATTTTGCGTTTGTATTGTTAATCATTACAGCAACAATGACGATAGTAATGAGAGTGATAAGACCAGCAATTAATATCTTAATCATGACAGGAGTAAGCAGCGGTTCGTGGTTGACGGTTTTCTTGCCTTTGACGGCGATTTGATCAAGATAAGCTTTATTGTCCATGGTGATATTATAGCATAAACAGAATTGGCATTAGCATACTTTTGGGGTGCGCCGAGAGCTCTTTCCGTATGGGGTCGTATATCTGTTGTAGAGATGATATAATTTTTATATGGAGGATGCTAAGGAAGAAATCCGGGCGAGGTTGGCGGTAGAAGATGTAGTTGGGCAATACATCGAGCTGAAACGTGCTGGAAGAAATTTCAAAGGGCATTCACCTTGGGGGACCGATCGTACGCCTAGCTTTATGGTTTCGCCAGATAAGGGAATTTGGCATGATTTTTCTAGTAATAAAGGTGGCGATATTTTTACTTTCGTGATGGAGATGGAGGGGTGCACCTTCAGAGAGGCGCTTGAAAAACTGGCGCAGCAGGCGGGCGTGGAGCTTAAACGGTACAATAGTGACGATCGGAAACAAGCGGCGCATAAGCAGAGGATTCGGGATTGCCTGGAGTTAGCGACGAAGTATTTTCAGTTTTGTCTGACAAAAAACAAAGCCGTGATGGAATATGTTTTTTATAAAAGAAATTTAAATAAGAAAACGGTAGAGAATTTTCGAATTGGCTATGCGCCAAAATCCGGACGAGCGTTGGTGGATTTTCTGAAAAAGCGGGGTTTTACGGCTAAAGAAATGGAAGATGCCGGATTAGTGAATCGTTTTGGGGGTGATTTATTTAAAGGTCGAATGACGGTTCCGTTAATGGATATATCTGGCAACGTAATTGGCTTCACGGGTAGAATTATTGAGAAAGACGATAATTCACCGAAGTATTTGAATACGCCAGAAACGATTCTATACAATAAAGGTCGGCATATTTTTGGGCTTTCGCAGGCAAAAGACGCAATTAGGCGGACGGACTTTGTAGTGGTGGTGGAAGGGAATATGGACGTGATATCTTCACATCAGGCAGGGGTGAATCAGGCGGTAGCAACAGCCGGGACGGCAATGACGGAGATGCACCTGAAGAGTTTTTCGCGATTAACTAAAGATATTCGTTTGGCTTACGATGGAGATGAGGCGGGCGTGCGGGCGGCCGAGCGGGCAATTTCGATGGCCTCGAAATTCGGTATCTATTTGTCGGTTATTGATGATTATCATGGATGCAAAGATGCGGATGAGTTGATACAGAAGGATCCAAAGTTGTGGCAAGAAGCAGTCGAGAATTATCAGCCCGCTTTGGAGTGGCTACTAGAAAAATATGTCGGAAAGTATAACCTAAAGACGGAAAAGGGCTTCCAAGAATACGCTACTGAGGCAAAGCGCCTGATAGATCAAATTGATTCAGAAGATGTAGTGTTGCGTGAGAAATATGAAAGAATTGTAGCGGATAGGCTAGGTATAACCCTGGAGGCCTTTAGGGCAAAGAAAATTGTGCAACCAGAAAAGAAAAAACTAAAAAAAGCTAATATCTCTGGCGATGTTGTGATGGAGAGTAAAGTAGAGAAGAATTTAGCGGCATTAAAGATTCATGGCGGAGTGGATTTAGGTGGCTTTGAGATACGGGACTATAATGTGGATGAACTTGGGCTGATTTTTGAGGAACGATACGAAAATTGGGCGCCAGCGGATTTGCAAAAAGAAGCAATGGAATTAATGAAGAAAGCAGAGTCGGAACGGTTAGATTTAGAAAGAAAAGAGCTGGAAGAACAAATTCGCCAGGCCGAAGAAAAAGGCGACGAGAAGCTAGAAAACGAACTAATGCTAAAATTAAGCAAAATCTTGCGTCGAAAATAAACTTGTGGTATAAAAATACTGAAATCAGCTGGAATAGCGGACTTATTTTGATAGTAGTCCTTCCAGGAGAAAGTATAGATTGATCAAGAATATACAAAAACTATCAGAAACAAAAAACTTGCAAAAGCACGGGGCTTTTGTGTGCTAATAAAATAAGGAAGGACATGGACGAAGACGAAAAAGATTTACGTATCGATGACGAGCTAGATGAGCCTACGCTAGATGAGATGGGCGAAGAAAGCGAAGAGGATTATAATATCGATTTTGAGTCTGCCACCTATGATGAAGTAGCGGACGATTCAGTAAAACTATATCTGCGTGAAATTGGTAAAATTCCACTATTGTCAGCTGAAGAAGAGTTTGAGTTGGCGCAGAAGATTATCGGCGGTACGGAGAAAGAGAAGAAGAAAGCCAAGGATAAAATGGCCGAGTCGAATATGCGTTTAGTGGTTTCGATTGCGAAGCGTTATTCTGGGCGCGGGCTAGATTTCTTGGATTTAATTCAGGAGGGCAACACTGGTCTTTTGCGCGCAGTTGAAAAGTTTGATCCGGATAAGGGCTTTAAGTTTTCAACTTATGCGACATGGTGGATTCGTCAGGCGATTACGCGCGCGATTGCGGATCAGGCGCGTACGATTCGTATTCCAGTGCATATGGTTGAAACGATTAATAAAGTTTTGCGTACGCAACGTCGTTTGACGCAAGAGTTGAATCGTGAGCCTTCGACGGAAGAAATTGCGAAAGCTATGGGGATGGAACCGGAAAAGATTGAGTATGTAATGAAAATCAAGCAGGACATCGCTTCCTTGGACGCATCGGTTGGGCGCGACGGCGAAGATGACGATTCGTCGTTGGGCGATTTTATCGAAGATGAAGATCGTGTTTCGCCAGAAGATTCTGCGGCTACGCAACTTTTGAAAGAGCAAATAGCTTCGATTTTGCAGACTCTGACTGATCGTGAACAAAAGATTATTAAAATGCGTTTTGGCATAGGTGGTGGTAAGAGTCATACGCTCGAAGAGGTGGGCGCAGAGTTTTCGGTCACGCGTGAGCGTATTCGTCAAATTGAGGCGAAAGCCTTAACGAAATTACGCAAAAATAAAGATACAAAGAAGTTACA
Source organism: Candidatus Saccharimonadota bacterium (assembly GCA_016290315.1). Taxonomy (GTDB): domain Bacteria; phylum Patescibacteriota; class Saccharimonadia; order Saccharimonadales; family Saccharimonadaceae; genus UBA2834. The sequence goes on from JAEETK010000001.1 coordinate 89,642, forward strand.
CGAGTATTTGAAGTAAAAGTTGACACACAGTTGTTAATTAAGAAATATTTCAGGCAAGTGTCCTGAAATATTTTTTTAAAATATTGCTTTTAATAATAAAAAGTTTGATTTTTGCACTAAACATAAGTACAATAGTGTTATGGAACAAAGTGGGCAGGTGAATAATTCTGTTTCGGCAGCGGGAGCTCCGGCGATGTCGATGGCTACGCCGACGATTTCAAATGCGGACGTTCGTATCGAAAGTCTCTTGGAGGAATGCGTTAGGACAAAGGCAAGTGATTTGCATTTGCAAGTAGGGTTGCCGCCGATTCTACGTATTGATGGCGCACTGCAACCGGTTTCTGGTTACGGAAACTTGGATGAGCCAACGGTTGAGCGATTAATTTTTTCGACGCTCGAAGAAGACCAGAAACAGATTCTGATTAAAGATAAAGAGTTTGACTATTCGTTTTCGTTTGGCGATTTGGGTCGCTTTCGTGTAAACGCCTTCCATGAGAAGGGGAATTTGGCCGGTGCATTTCGCTTAATTCCGAACGAGATTCAGTCGATTAATGAGCTAGGTATGCCGTCGGTAGTGACGAGCTTCGCAGATTTTCCGCGTGGATTAGTATTAGTAACTGGCCCAACTGGTTCAGGTAAGTCTACGACGCTAGCAGCTTTAGTTGACAAGATAAACCGCGAAAAATCCGTTCATATCATCACAATTGAGGATCCAATCGAGTTTACGCACAAATCTTTGCGTTCGGTAGTCGTACAGCGCGAGGTGCACTACGATACTTATTCATTCTCGGCGGCTTTACGCTCGGCACTTCGCGAAGATCCGGATGTAGTACTAATTGGTGAGATGCGCGATCTCGAGACAATTTCGGCCGCTATTACGATTGCGGAAACTGGGCACTTAGTTTTTGCGACGCTGCATACAAACTCTGCCTCTCAGAGTATTGACCGTATGATTGACGTATTCCCGCCACATCAGCAACCACAGGTACGTTCCCAGTTGTCGAACATTTTGCAGGCAATTTGCGCTCAGCGCTTGGTGCCGGCGATTGGTGGCGGACGTGTAGTTGCAGCGGAAATCTTGATTGCGAATCCAGCAGTACGCTCGGTGATTCGTGAAGGGAAAACACACCAACTTGATACGATTATTCAGACTGGTGCCGATCAAGGTATGCAGACGATGGATCGTACTTTGGTGAAACTGATTCAGACTGGTGCGATTACTTATGATAGTGCACGCGAATTTGCGGTAGATTTGCAAGAATTCGAGAGGTTAGCTAGAGGATGAAACGTTTTACCTACAAGGCCAAAGAGCAGAGTTCTGGCAAGGTCATTAAGGGTACGATTCAGGCAGAGACTGAACGTGTTGCTGGAAAGCTCTTGGTTGATCGCGGATATGTTCCGGAATATATCAAAGAGGAAGGTGGCGGTCTTGCTGATAAGATGAATAAAGTTACGTCGAAAGACCGTATTAACTTTACTCGTCAGTTCGCGACTCTTGTAGGTGCTGGTTTACCAATTGCGCAGTCTTTACGCTCAGTTTCAGAACAGACCCAGAATAAATCCATGAAGGCGATTATTGAAGAAATTTTGGCCGATGTGGAAGCGGGTCGTCCGCTTAGTACGGCTTTCGCTAAACACCCAGATACATTTAATAAAGTATATCTATCTTTGATTAAGGCAGGTGAAACTTCTGGTACGCTTGACCAGAGTTTGCGTCGTATTGCAGAGCAGGAAGAGAAGGACCAGAAGATGCTCGGCAAAATTAAGAGTGCCATGACGATGCCGTTAATTACTTTATTTGTAATTATTGTAGTGTTTATTTATATGATGCTTGAGGTTGTTCCGCATGTCGAATCTCTATACAGTGACCTCGGTGAAGAGTTGCCAACATTAACTTTGATAATGGTAGGCATTAAGGATTTCTTGATAAACTTCTGGTGGCTGGTAATTGTTATTTTAGGCGTGATGGTTGCCTTCTTTATGCAATGGCGTAAGACGGACAATGGTATACACGTGATGGCGACAATTAAATTAAATGTGCCGATGTTTAATGGGTTGTTTAGAATTCTTTACATGTCCCGTTTTGCACGTATTTCACAGATTTTGCTTTCCACTGGTGTTGCGGTACTAGATACGATGAATATTGCTGGAGAAGCGACGGCGAACGTGGTTATTCAGGAGAAGATAGATGCGGCGGGAGAGAAAGTGCAATCAGGTCGTCCGCTTTCAGAAGCGTTGAAAGAGCAAGAATATATTGATCCATTAGTATATCAAATGGCGGCGATTGGTGAGCAGTCTGGTAAAATGGACGAAATGCTAGGTAAGGCCGCGCAGGTGTTTGAAGATGAGCTTGACGAGAAGATTGCGACAATTTCGGCAATGATTGAGCCAGTGATGATGATTATGCTCGCAGTCGTGGCGGGTCTCTTGGTAGGTGGCGTTTTGTTCCCGATTTACTCCTTGGTCAACTCGATTGGTTAGAAGAAATATAAATAAATTTATAAATTTGTTAAAAAATAAGCTTGATTTTAGCATAAACATTTTGTATAGTTAGTGCAGATGCAGTTTTGCAGTTGGCAATCACAGAGTGGGTATCTCTGTAGCCAAAGGGCAATTGCTGATTGCAAAAATAAAAAAGGAGTATCAAAATGACAAACAAAAATAAAAAAGGCTTCACGATCATTGAGGTAGTCTTGGTTCTTGCCATCGCAGGTCTTATCTTCTTGATGGTATTCATTGCGCTTCCTGCTTTGCAGCGTTCACAACGCAATACTCAGCGTGAAGATGATTTGGCACGTATTATTACTGCCGTTAATAACTATCAGTCTAACAACCAAGGTAAGGTTCCATTCAAGGATGGTACGACCGCAGCTGATTTAGCTAAGTTCGTAAGCCGCTATGTAGATAGTACTTGTGTCTTGGACGGTACTGCAATCAAGTGTGATGACAACTCGAACGAGTTCCGTGATCCACAGGGTGATACCTACAAGATTGAAAGCAAAGGTAAAGCTACTGACGGTACTGACGTAAGTGGTTCAATGCAGGAAAAGACTTTCTACGGTTACTACAACGCTACTTGTGGCGATGAAGGTATCGTAAAGGCTGGTACTGGTGACCGCGATGTTGCTGTCTTCATGAAGCTAGAAGGTGGTGCTATCGCTTGTAACGATAACCACTAATATCTGTCTAGATATTCAAAGGAGCTCCGTATGGGGCTCCTTTTTGTGGTAATATAAGAGGTATGGAAAGCGTAGGCGTAATATTATTATTGTTTATCTTAGGCGCAACGCTGGGGTCTTTTGGTTGCTGTCAGGCTTGGCGGATTCATAAGAACGATAAGTCAAAATGGTCACATTGCATGAAATGTAAATACCAGTTGCAATGGTATGATAATATTCCGATAATTAGCTGGGTGACGTTAGGGGGCAAATGTCGCAAGTGCCGAAAACCAATTGGCTACTCCGAAATATTATCAGAGGTTGGTCTAGGTTTGGCTTTTGCGGCTACTTTTTGGTGGTGGCCATCAAAAAACGATTTAGTAATGGGCGATTTTGCCGAAGTACTAAAGTTTGGGTTATTTTTGGTTAACTTGGTACTGCTGCTTATTTCATTTGTGTATGATGCGAAATGGAAAGAGCTGCCTGTGGGAATATTAATAGCTTCATCGGTGTTGGCGCTGGCCTTTTTGGGGGTAGATATTTTTACGGCGTATGGAGTGGTTGGTTCTTTCGATTGGCTCAGTTTGGGAGGTGCGATCGTGATTCTGCCGGTATTTTATTATTTGATGTATAAAGTGAGTAAGGAGCGCTGGGTGGGTGGGGGAGATTGGATACTGTGCGTGCCGTTAGTGTTGATATTGGAAAATTTTTGGTTAGCTCTTTTTGCATTATTTGTTTCGAATATTATAGGAAGCGTGATATCTTTGCCGATATTGATTAGGGCGAAAAATAGAAAGATGACAATTCCGTTTGGCCCGTTTTTGATTTTAGGTTTTTTGGTTGTGTTCTTTTTGCAGTCGCAAATATTGCAGCTGATAACGGTATGAGAATAAATGTACGTAGCAGATTTGATTAATGAATTCTTGGAATCATTGGAAGTAGAAAATGGTCGTTCGCGTTATACGACGAGAAACTACGAGTTATATTTGGCGCGAATAGTCGAGTTTAGCCAGGAGTCGAATCCGGAAGACGATTTAAAGCCAATCGATATAACTCCAGAGTGGTTGAGAAAATATCGATTGTGGCTGAACCGTTATGTCACGGAACGTGGCAAAGGTTTATCGGTAATGACGCAGAACTATCACTTGATTGCATTGCGCGGTTTTTTGAAATATTTGGCGAAGAGAAATATCAAGTCGTTAGACCCTGTGCTAGTAGAACTCCCACGTACACATCGAGCACAAGTGACGTTTTTGCACGTGGACGAGATTGACCGAATCCTTGCGGAGATACCGCTGGATACAGAAGACGGCTTGCGCGATCGGGCAATTTTTGAATTGCTATTTTCGACGGGATTACGCGTGTCGGAATTGACGAACCTTAATCGTGACCATGTAAATTTGGAACGTAGGGAATTTATGGTACGTGGAAAAGGGCAGAAAGACCGACCGGTATTTGTATCGCAGTCGGCGGCGGATGCGGTGCGTGACTACTTGGACGAAAGAAAGGACTCGTTGCCGGCATTGTTCTTGAATAACTCGCGAAATCAACCGATGGTAGGGACGTCGGGAGACTATAGAAGATTGTCGCCGCGAAGTATCGAGAGAATTATTAATAAATATGTGCGGGCGGCCGGAATAACAAAACACGTAACGCCGCATACTTTGAGACATTCGTTTGCGACGGATTTATTGATGAATGGAGCGGATTTGCGTTCGGTGCAGTCTTTGTTGGGGCATTCTAATATTTCAACGACGCAGATATATACGCACGTAACGGATCCGCATTTGCGCGAAATACATGAAAAATTCCACAGCGAAGTAGAAAAGTAGAGTCTGCATTGACAATATGATGTTTTTGTGGTAGTGTAATTAGTAATCGAGCGAGCTCGGGATTGTTTTCTCGTGTTCCTCAAGAGAGAAGCTCCTTGATGGGGGCTTCTTTTGGTATATAATGGTGAAAAGGGAGAAAAGTATGGCAGAGAAAAAAGAAGCCGAAAAGAAAATTGGAAAAGCAACCGCAAAGGTAGCAGCCGAGAAAAACGTGACGGCAGCGAACATTGGTTTTACGAAAGAGAATAATCCGAACGGCCTAGTGCAGCGTACGCTAATTGTATTCAAGCCAGATGCAGTACAGCGAGGTATTGTCGGTGAGATTTTAAGCCGATTTGAGCGTGTTGGTTTGAAGATTGTAGGCGCCAAGATGGTCAATCCTGACAAAGATCATTATTACCAGCATTATGAAGGTATTTCGAAGATGATTTCGCGCCGTGGCCAGAAGACTTTTGATATTACTTTGAAGTTCATGACTTCTGGTCCCGTAATTGCAATGGTTCTTGAAGGCGTAGAGGCGGTGCCGCTTGTACGTAAGATGGTTGGCTCAACTGAGCCGATGGCGGCGGACATGGGTACAATTCGTGGTGATTATGCGCATATTTCCTTCGGTTATGCAGATGCGCACGATGAGGCTGTACCGAACTTGATTCACGCCTCTGGTAATCCAGAAGAAGCAGAAGCTGAGGTTTCCTACTGGTTTAAGCCAGAAGAAATTCAGATGTATCATACTCTGAGCGAAAAGTTTACACGCTAGTTATTGCGCACTTTAGACACCTCACTTGCTGGGGTGTCTTTTTGCTGGAGTGAACATGGTATATTTATAAATATGAGGAATGGCGAATTTGCGAGACAAAGAGATCCATACGAGGTTGAACTGCAAAGGGTTTTTGAGAGAAATGGCATAAGCGATCTTGTGGCTCGTTATGAGGAAATGGGGTATGGCGGGATGACACCGATACCGCACGAAATAATCAACGAGATGCCGAATGGTCGCATCTTGTTGGGTAATAATTGCGCAGAGTATCTAAAAATGATGATAGAAGTTACACAGCAGAGAAGAGTTGAGGTGCCATTCATAATGATTGGTGAAACGGTTTACGACACAAATGAAGTACTCTTTGACGATTTTTACACCGTAAAAGAGAGCAGTGCTAGTCGATTGGAAGAGATGTCGTGCGATATACAAACGGTATTAGATGAACACGAAGAATTGGAGCCGAACTTTACGGAAAGAATAAAGGCATTGCAAAAAAGAAACGATGGAAGTCGTGTAATTATATGCTTTGGCCATACTCATCCGAATCGTTCTGCTTATTATGGCACATACAGTAAAGAAGATTTTAAAAATATAATTCAATATGATGACAGTATAGGGCGGGCTCGGTCTTCTGTGGGCGATGATAGAGCGCAAACGCTGGGTTGTATGGTGGCGGCGAATGGTGACGTGGATTTTATGTTTTATGATCGTGCGGTTTCCAATTTCTATAAGTTTAGAAGCGTAGCTGGTAGGAAGTCGGATGGTAGAGTGGAAAGATTCCAAAGCTATTCATTTAGGACTCCGATGTCGGGTAGATAAAGACAGCGCGTAAGTGTGCTAAAATATAGACGTTGGCCCAGTAGCTCAATGGATAGAGCAGCTCCGTCCTAAGGAGAAGGTTGTGCGTTCGACTCGCTCCTGGGCTACCAAATGATAACGATCGATCACGCGTATGCGGTGATTTTTTATTTGGGTTTAAGTTGAAGCGTGAGGGGCGATAGATATGGACGCTTATGGTAAAATATAGATATGGCGACTACTTTTGAGGGGCAACGAGCAAATGAGGAAGTTGTCTATATATTTCGGCGACATATTTTGACATCGATTAAGGGATTCTTCTTTTTGGTTTTTATGACGATGATTGGTTTTTTGCCAAAAATAATGTGGCCGAATAATGACAGGATGATATTTGTTTGGATGGGGGCGGTGATAATTGGTTTGTTGGGGATGGGGTATAGCTATCTGCTATGGTACTTTAGTTTTTATATAGTGACGAATCAGCGTTTACGCCAGACGCGCCAAAAGGGACTGTTTAAAAAGACAGTTGTAGATCTGAGCTTAGAAAATGTGCAGAGCGCGTCGTTCGGTGTGCCTGGTATGTTTGGTGCGATGTTTGATTATGGTACAATTCTGATCCAGACAGGTGCGGGCGACTTGGTGCTGAGCATGGTGAGCCATCCCGAAACAGTGTATAATGAAATAGAGAATGCGCGCCATGAAGTGCAGCCTCAGCAAGAATAGTTATGAAGAAAATAGTCGAAAAGATTAAATTAAAACGTGCAAAGAAAAAAGATATAAGCATCACACAACAGAACCTCGAGGAGAGCCGCGAGGAGATTTTGGCAAGGGGGAAGAGCTTTAAGTACCCATTCCAGTATGCGAAACATCGAATCGTGATTTTGACGATTATTATTTCGATAGTAGCTATTGGGACTTTTGTAGGAATTGGTTGGTTTCAGTTGTATAGGGCGCAGAATACCGGTGAGGTAATGTATCGTTTTACTAAGGTATTAGGATTGCCAGTTGCAGAAATTGACGGACACAAAGTACTATATAGCGACTATCTTATGCTATATCGCAGCAGCATAACCTCGATAGAACGACAAAAAGGCACGTTAGATGACAGCGACAAAGAAGTTGTAAATCAGAAGTTGTTTTACAAACGACAGGCTTTAAATGACGCAGAAATGTATAGCTATGTTTTGGCAGAATTAGAAGCGCGAAAATTGACGGTTTCTACTAGCGAAATTGATGAGGTGATTGACGAACATAAGAGTATTAATGGCGAAAAGCGTAGCGATGAGGCTTTTGAAGGCATAGTTAGGGATAACTTCGGTTTAACTATGCCAGAATATCGCCGCCTAGTGATGTTGTCTTTGGCGAAGCGTAAACTGTCTATAGAAATTGATAATGAGGCTAAAGAGACGGCTGAGAAGGTTGAGGCTTTGTTGCAGGCGAACGGTAATGATTTTGCTAAGGTAGCGGATGCATTGAAAGATAATGAGATTTTAGGATATGAATCGGCGGGAAATGCCGTTGAGGTATCAAATCTAGATAGTGGTCGCGCAGAAGTGGCGATAAAGCTAGAAAAGAAAGGTGATGTTTCAGGGCGATTTGTATCTAAGAATGGTGACGGATATTATTATGTGCGGCTAGTATCAAAAGAAAATAATAAGGTCAGTTACGAGACGCTTTCGATTCGTTTTTCCAAGATTGATAATGAGGTTAGAAAGTTACGCGAAGACGGCAAAATTAAAGAAAAGATTGAAGTTATGGTCGAGCAAAGCGACGAAGAGATGTCGTCGCAAAGCCCAGACATAAACGAAAACACCAATAAATGATGTTGTGCTAGGTTATTGTAATTTCTGGCGGAAGTTATACATAGCTATGCCGGCTGCGATAGATAAGTTTAGACTGTCAACTAATGGAGTTTGAGAAATAAAGACGGCTTGAGTTTTGTCGGCAAATTCTTGAGGTAGACCAGAAGCTTCATTTCCGAAAATCAGGGAAAATGAGCCATCGTTTAATGTTACATCTGCGAGATTGACGGCCTCTGGATTGATCATGAAAGAATAGAGAAGACGTTTTTGTGATGAGTTTATGTTTTCATATTTTGCCAGATAATCGTCAAACGAGGTAAATAGTTCAATATTAATGTGAAATATTGCGCCCATCGAAGCGCGGACGACTTTAGGGTCGAAATGATCTGTCGCTGGAGTAATGATGGCTAAGTTATTATAACCGAAGGCGACGGCTGAGCGGATGATTGTGCCAAGGTTGCCAGCGTCAGAGGGATTAACGAGTACGATATGGGGTGTTTCGGCGGTTGCTTCTAGTTGCATGGCAGGTTTGTCGAATTCAGCGATTATTAAACAGTTATCTTTTGCGCCGAGGACGTTAAACGCTTTAGTGTTTTCGATGATGGGAATATTGAATGCTATTAATTGAGCAATGATGGAGTCTATGTCATGGCCATGTTTTTGATTTGGGCGTAGAAAAACACGTTTAATAAGATTAGGGCTTACTTTGAGTAATTCGTAAGTGAGCGTAGCTCCGAAAGCATAAGAAACAGGGGAGCTGCGCTTGTAGCGAGGAAGCTTCATATATTTCTATTATATCATAAAATATTGATTTTTGCAATATCTAGAAACGTTGTGGGGTTTCGGTTGAGCCTTGAATAGTGCGAAATGTTCCTGTGACGCGATAGCTGATATTGTCCGTTCGAACAATCACGAATGCCCAACTTGAGACGGTATTGTCCATATTGCAGAAGCCGTTATCTAGCAAAAAGAGATTATAAGGACTATTTTTTAAAGCGCAGTAGCTTGGGAAGTTTGCTATTTTGGCCGCTTGCATTTGGGTGGCTAATTTTGCCTCGTCAAATAGTAGGCTGTAGTTAGTATCGCAAATATAGCTGTCTGCATTTGTCATATTATTATTTGAGTAATCGGCATGGCAGTATAAATGATCGATGCGTATTTTTTCAAAATTGGGTACTTCTGGTTTTTTGACGGTGTTGAGATAGTTACTTAGAGCAACAGTAATATTCGGCATGGCTTTGCTGAATTGGAGTGAGTCGAAGTAGACAGCAGTCTTGTTCTTGCTGACGCGGTCGGTGCTTTTTACTAGGTAGTCGCCCGTGATTTGGAAAGATTCATCATTACTGAGCGTGATAGTCGATCCTTTCACGGTGTAGTCGCCAGCCTCGGTGCTTGGCTGGAGTTTTTTGCGGTCGGCATTAGGTTCGCGATAGTATGAAAATTCATATTTAGAATCGGTAGTAAAAGTGATGAACTCATCGTGGCTAGGGTTAATGGCGAAAGTGCGGCCGGCGAGAACGTTTTTTAGAATATCCTCTGGGGAGCCGTCAGGGATTTTAATCTGAGAGAGGGGAGTAGAGGGTTGTGCATCTAGAGCGTGCGTCTCGTTTCCGCCGGTTGGTTTCTTGTTGATGACTTTGTCGACAACGATATAGGCGACCAATCCAAGTGTGGCCAAGCCAAAAATAACTGCTAATAATAGGCTAAGATGACCTTTTTCTTTTTTAGCCTGCGGAATAGGCGTGGTTTGGTAGTTTGCGGGTGGTGTGTTCTGCGGTGGAAGGGTGTTTGGTTGAGATGCGGGTTGAACTGGTTGAACTGGTTGGGGTTGCATTGGTGCCATATTTGGCTGAAATTGCATGTTGTTTGGTTGCATAATTAACTATATTTTAACATAAACGAAATGAATTATTATGATTCAGCGCGCTTGTTTCGATTAGCAGTTTATTTTAAAATAAGTGTAGGTGAATTGCGCGTTTTATTGTCGCAGTGAAGGAGAACAGAATAATAATGCGAAAAAAGATTATCATAAGCGCGGCTGTTATAGGGTTGGCTTTGTTCTTTGGGGCTTTCCTTGCTCATAATTTGTATGCTGAGGATGCTTGCTCTATCAATAATGTGAACGATCCGTTACTGTGCGGCACGCCTAGGAGCGACGAAGAAGTTGCGATTATGCAATCCGTAGAGAGCACTTTGAACGTAATATATCTTTGGATTGGTATTATTTCGGTAATCGTGGTCATCATTGGCGGCATTAATTACATGACGTCGGTTGGCGATGCGAATAAGATTAGACAGTCTAAAAATATAATTTTCTATGCGATTTGCGGTTTGATTGTGACTTTGGCGGCTTTCGCGATTACTAATTTGGTTCTTGATGCAATAGAGGGCGCGACGAGTATTCAAGATAGATCGGACGGTAGTGGCAGTAACATTCCGCTGGGCGAGGGACGCTATAAAGTCCGTGCGATAGATGCGATTAGTCGTACGAGCTTAATTGTTGGCCAAACAATAACCATTAAAGCAAGAGTGATTCCAGATTATGCCAAGGATCATAGTTTAACGTATAAGTCGAGCGATGATTCGATTGCGGTAGTGGATCAATCTGGGCTTGTGAAGGCTAGGAGGGAGGGAAAGGTAACGATTACGATTAGCTCAAATGATGGGCCTTCGAAAGAGGTTGCAGTGACAGTGTTGAAGCCGATTCCGGTGACTTCGATTAAGATAGATAAAAGTTCCGTGACGCTAAAAAAGAATAAAGAAGTAATAGTTCAAGCAACACCATATCCGACAAACGCGACAGATAAAACTTTGATTTGGGCAAGCGAAAATACAAAAGTTGCTACGGTTGACCAGACGGGGAAAATTAAAGGAATTAGCTATGGGAATACTATCGTGACGATAACGGCACGTAACAAGGTGGAAGTTGCCGTAAATGATAGTGGCATTACCTTATCGGCCGCAACTCTGGCGGCCAATGAAAACACGGTTGTTGCTAAAGTCAAAGTTTCAGTTGAAAGCGAATACTATGCGTGCCAACCTGCGACTTCCACGAAAAAGTTCTCTGGTGATTTAAATATTCGATCAATAACAATGAAGTATCTTGAACCTCATGCAAAGGATTTTTATTATTCAAATTTCTCGGGCAGGATTAATGAACTTGGTGGCTATACTAGCTACGTGAAGAAGCTTGGCGGAATTCATACAATGTATGCTGGAAAAGATAAAAAGATAAAGACGAAGTCGGCTTGCGATTTTCAGGCGGCGGCAGAATATGCATATGGTTTATGGATGGTATATGGCGTGGATTACGATAACGGAAGCACGTATCATAGGTGGGGTGACGAAACTGCCGACCAGTCGGATGCGTATTGGAAAGGGTCGGGTTCACGCTATGCGGGTGCCGGATATGGCTATAAGGATATTGATACAAATCTGTCTGAGAATCCGGCTAAGTTCAGGACGAACTGTAATTATTCTTGCGACGCAATGACGCAAAAGACGGATTTATACTTCGTGAGTAATCTCTGTACTTCTTGGAGATCAGGGCCGTCGAGGTCGCCGGTAGGAAAGATAACGAACACCGCTCAATTGCAAGTTGGGGATATGCTTCACTACTTTAGGGATGGCGATTGGAAGCACGTGGCGGTGGTCGGCGAGGTATACAGCGACTATATTATTACCTATGATGGTGGCGGTCGCTTTATCAGCTCAAAGCAGTATAAAAAGAAAATAAAACGTGGCGGGTCAATGCTTAATGGCACTACGTATAGTAGTTATGATTATTGGTTTGGCGTTCGTCTTTGGAAAATTGATCAAAGTAGAACACTTGAAGGGTTAAGATAATTGGTCTCTGTAAGATTCTCTAATAACTATGCCGGAACAGAGTAGTAGAAATAGATTTATGCCAATGAGGCAATATAGGCATGAAGATTTTGTTGATTTGGTGAGCGGTTTGGACGAGAGTGGCTTGCTGGAGTTGTGCGCAAATTATGGCGGGTACCCAGTGCTATTCAGAATGTCGCTCGATCGGAAGTTAAGTCATATTCCTTTTATTCAAACTGGAGCGGCCGTCGCGGCTAGAAACGAGAAAGGTGAAATATTATTACAGCAGAGGTCAGATAATGGCTTGTGGGGGTTGCCGGGTGGGTGTCAAAATTTAGGAGAAAAACTTGAAACTACCGCCGTGAGGGAGCTATACGAGGAAACGGGGATAAAAATATCAGAAGATGATTTGTTTTTGATTAATACACTATCTGGGGAATCAAGAAGGAGAGTTTATGCTAATGGCGATATAGTTTACAATAATACGTCACTTTACTTAGCTAGCATCAAGTCTGGGGACGTAGTCCTAAAGAAAGATTTAGAATCACTGCGATTAGCCTATTTTGATATTGATAACTTGCCAAGTGAAATGAATGATGAAGATTTGGTTGCGGAGTATATAAAGTATGACGCTTCGCTCAGCCCCTTCTAACGTAAACGATGTTCACTTATTAAGGGGAAGTACAAAAAACGACCTATCAGGTCATATCTTATATTTTGGTGTGATACAAGAGCCTATTTTGAATACTTATATCTAAAGGACAACTAATAAATAATAACTCTATATTTATTTTAGTATTAGTTTTACAAAATGAATATGTTTTTACAAAAATCATGTCATAATAATTAAAAAAAGGAGTATGGTAATTATGGCATTTGCGCCGAATGTAGCAAAAAAACGGTTTGAAAACTTATCCGTAGAAGAATTAGAGGCAAGGTATGAAGAATTAAAGAAAAATTATTGTTTTAATTCTAAAGAAGAACAAATCGATCATATTATTAAGAATTATTTAGATGCAAGTAAGAATGTAAATAATAATTCTACAAGGATCGCATTAGAAGAGTTACTAAAAGAAAAAACAGGTAAAGAGTATAAAATTGAACCTAACAGATTTGAAATTTCTTTATCAGATATTATTAGTTTTATAACAAGTGCGGACTCATTTTGGACTTCAACACTATCAAATTATTTTCAAAAATTAAACGAAATAAGTGAAGAAGAAAAAATGAGATTTTTAATTGAATTAGTTCAAAACAAAGAGTCATTTAATGAATTTACAAAAGAAATAATACAAACACAAAACGTCAGAGAAACATACAATAAATATCAAAAAATCGCTCAAGATTTTGTTTCAATGAATACTAGAAAAGGATAAAACTAAGACAATTACATTTCTAGAATTGATATTTATTAGTAAATTGAACCAAAGTTCAATCAGATTCTTTAATGGTGCGGGTGGAGAGAGTCGAACTCTCGTCTTATCCTTGGGAAGGATACATAATAGCCGTTATACGACACCCGCGTTATTACTATTTTAACATAGTTTTTTCTTTTTGATATTATAGAGATATGGTGGAAGCAAAAAAGACAACAAAGAGAAATACATTTGGAATAATAGCGATAGCTACAGCTGGAGTAGCCGTATTGATAGGCATAGTGGCGGCAATTGTATTCTTAATTGGAGGACAAGCGAAGATACGCGATGGTTCGATTGTGGAATTTTCGTTTGGCCACGGGGGTGGCATGAGCGGAGACGTCCAGTATACACTGAAGAGGCAAGATAATTTAGCATTGTTTTCGATAAATAGAACGGGGGCTCTTTATGATAAGGGTGGAAATGTCGAGAAGGCTGTAGATAGTAAATATCTTGATAGATTGGCGGATATTATTAATGAGAATGAAGTAGCAAAGTGGGATGGGTTTGATAGGAGTGCCAATGGTATTCTTGATGGTGGCGGTTTTGTCCTGAAAGTGACCTATGATGACAAAAAAACGATTGAAGCGCACGGATATATGATGTTCCCGGATAATTATGCTGTGGTTTCGGATAAGTTTGAAGAGTTATTTTCGGAAATTGAAAATCTATAAATAATTGATTATTCGCCATAAAACAAAAACATCTCCAGAAAATGGAGATTTTTTGTGGCGGGCCCGACGCGACTCGAACGCGCGACCTCCTCCGTGACAGGGAGGCGCTCTAACCAACTGAGCTACGAGCCCTTGTGAATGCTATTATATACGAATGCGGCCTGAATTACAAGGGCTTTATGTGGTTGTTTCGGGGTTGGTAAAGCTAGCATTAGATACTTTTAGATAGTTGTGTTATAATTGCAGAGGAGATGCCGTTGTAGCTCAGTTGGCAGAGCAGCTCATTCGTAACGAGCAGGTCGCTGGTTCGACCCCAGTCAACGGCTCCAGGGATAGTTTGATCAATAAAAAGACGTCAATTGCACTGAAGCGACTGGCGTCTTTTTCGTGTAAATAATTAGTCTATTGTAGCTAGGCGGCGAATTGCTTTTCTTAAAGATTCAAAGCGATAAGTGTGTTTTAGTGCGTCGCCGCGTAATTGGCCAAATGTGACGTCAAATCCATCTGGGACGAAAATTGAATAAAAGAATGGCTTTTCGATTATTTTTGGTATTTCGCTCATAATAGTGCCGTTACTTTCGCCCAGTTCTTGAAAGTATTTTCCATCTGGAGTCATGAGTGTTATACAAGATTTGTATTTTGCGTGTCTATTTGTAGTATTACGCATTTTCTCGATTAGTTTTATGATACATTGATAGCTTGGTAGACTAGGATTGGCTGCAATTTCTGCATCGGCGTATCTAGAAGTATAGACGCCGGGCTCGTCTCCTAGCACATCAACGAATAAACCGGAGTCGTCTGAAATAATAGGGAAGTGGATTTGTTTTTCTTTACAAAACGAAAAGGCCGCTCGCGCCTTCGCGAGAGAATTATCCTGAATTGTGGTTCCTTTTTCCTCAATTTCACCTCTATCCCAACCGATGTCATTTAAGCTTAGAATTCCCATATCTAAGCCCAACTCGTCAATTATGTGCTGGAGGTCTTCAATTTTTCTTTGGTTTGTAGTTGCGAAGATGATTCTTGATTTATCTGACATATAGTTTCTCGTTTTTTTGTTCTGCTAGGAAAGATTATACCCCTGCGATAGGTCTGTGCCACTAGATGATGGTGTGGTTGGTGGTTGTTGCGATGCTGTGGTGCCATTGGGGAAATTGTTGTTTTTAAGGCGTTTAGTAGAGGTTACAATAAGCACGATACCTACGATGATAAAGACGATGGGGAGGACAAGGAAGAAATAGATGAACTTTATCCCAGTTCTTGTATAATCTGAGGCACAATTGTTAGGATTGGTCGATTCGTAATAAATTGTAACATTACCTTCATCGGGGCGAATGCTCGACGAGACGGATGATTCGCAAAAGTAAGCCTTACCATTTACCTCAAATTCGTAGGTTGGCTTGTACATGGTATCGTTTTCGACATCTATTTTTTCGTGGATTGTTACCGAAGTAGAAGTGGTCTGTGTGTCTAGCTTGGAATCATTAATTTTGTACATAGCAATTAAGAAGGAGAGAGGTATTAGTAGGAAAATACCGATAATTGTGAAGATAATGCCTAGTTTTCTGGTGGTATGTAGCTCTTTGGGCGAATTGACTGAATTATTCGTAATATCAACGTCCATTTTTATCCTCTAAATTGTATTCCAATCTGATAAGTTTAGGTTTGCTATTTGATTGCGCGGTATGATTGCAACGAAGTACCAAAAAGCCATATCGTCAGTGCCGATTTCGGGTTTGTCGGTACTAATTGTAAAATTGACAGTGTTGTTATTGAGATTGACACTTTCGAGCTTGTGATTAATGCTGCCAGACGATTCGCTTTGAACTTGAATAAATATATCATTATGTTTGAAATATTCAATATTTATAGCTAATACATCGGAATATTTTTCATAAAAACGACTAAGCTCCTCGGGGGAAGTGATGTGATATTTTGAATTGTCGGAATGATCACTAAAGACTTCGTGCGTTTGTAATTCGTATTTGATGATTTGATTGTCTGGTGTCGAACTTTCGATTTTTTTGTAGTCGTAATACAGCCAGGCGCTGCAACCACAAATAATTAGAATGAGTAATAATGCAGTTGCTGCAATAATTTTATGTTTGAATTGAAACATTTTTAGGGCGTTATTTTATTTCAGATCCACCCCATTCGACGACGGTGAAGCCGCTTCGTGTCGGAGTTGAGAGAATTTGCTCTTTAATGTTAATTGGTGCGTCGAGCGGCTTGTAATCCATATATACACGAATCGTAGTGTCGGCTTTTGGAGTGGTAGTTAAAGGCATGTATGAAGCGATTTCGGATTGTGTCTCGAAGCGGATGTAGTTGTAATTGTTGTGCTCGAGTTTTGGTAACCAGTAGATAATAAACTCTTCGGCTTCGCGGTAATTTAGGCCAAGCGTGGATAGCTTATCTTCTAGGAATTCTGCTGTCTCTTTGCCTTTTACGATGAAGCCGTCTTGTTGAACTGATGCGTAATGGTTTTTACCTTCCCAATAGAGGGAGTAGAGCTTGTTTCCGGTCTTTTTGTCTGTAAGCTCGCCAGTTGGTTCCGCTGTTACATTCCAACCTTTTTGATATTGTGGATAGCTGGTAGTTATTAGTTCGGGATGACCAAGAACTATACTGACGTCCGTAGTTTTGGTTGGGTAAAGATAGATAATAGGCTTGTATTCTACCGAAGAGTCACATTCGATGGTGTTGCGAGAGTGGTAATTGACGACGATGTCACCGCTTGCAACGCTTTTATCTAGCTTGAAAGCATAGAAGCGATAGGTTGGGGCGCAGAAGCCACATTTTGAGTCGTAGTCGAAAACAACACTAACTTGGCCATTGGATATATCAAACTTGCTTGGCTCGATATTTTCTTCGGAGCAGGAGTCATAGCGAACAGCTATAAGCGCATAATTATTGCCTTCAAAGTCTGCCGGCGAAAGTGTCTTGTCGCCATTTTCTAGGTTAATATCTCGCATGGCAGAGGTATATTCGTCGTAGCTGGATACAATTTGGTCTGGTATGGCTGATTCTGTGTCGTAGATATTATTGCCATTACCGATATAGATGTATTGGCCTTTAGTTTCGTCGATTTCTTTTTTGTGCTTAGCATTATGGATCATGTTAATTGCTAGGATCGAAAGGAGGATTATTATTGCGAATATGGCAATAGACATATAGAATAAAGGATTCTTGAGCACGTTCTCGCTTTTTTTGTTTGATTTTGCTTTGGTTGACTTCTTGGCGTTCATAACTATATCTTAGCATAAACGTGTTAGTAATAGGAGAAAAAGAAACATTGAGGCGTTTAATATATAATAGATACATCGTGAGTAGAAAAACGAATACTAGCTATGATTATTATGATGTGCCAAAGTTGGCAAATTTGTGGGATTTAATAACTTATCGTAAAGATTCGGAAAGAACTGCGTTTGCGTGGCGCGAAGATGGCAAGTTGCGTCGGAAGAGCTTTGCGAATGTATTCACTGACGTAAAAGCGTTGAGTGGCTATTTTTACGCTAATTATCAAGGAAAGAATATAGCCGTAATCGGAGAGGATAGCTATGCTTGGCTGATAATTGCGTTGGCGATTATCGTGAGCGGAAATGTATGTGTGGCACTAGATAAAGATTCGGATCCGGAATTATTAAGAAAACAACTAAAACAGGTGGACGTAAAGGCGGTATATTATTCTTTGGATTATTGTGGTGAAATTGGTGAAGCATTCCGCGAGAGTTATCCCTTTGAAGAAGTGGAAGATTACATTAATCTTGGGAAAAAACTACACAATAAAAATACGCAGGACATTCAAAAGGATGCGATGATATTCTTTACCTCTGGCACTACGGGTTATGGTAAGGCTGTGGTTTTGTCGCAAAAAAATATTATGGCAGACTTGTATGGGGCGTCATCTATTTATTGCCCAAGAGGTCGAGCGGCTAGTTTTTTGCCGTATCATCATGCATTCGGATTCGTGACGTCGCTGTTAATGCCGTATTATTACGGATGCTATACTTTTATTTCTGGTAGCTTAAAACGTTTACTGGACGATTTTAAAGATGGGAAGCCGGACACTATATTTGCCGTACCAATGGTTGTCGAGACAATATATCGTCAAATATGGCGTACGGCAAGACGTGAAAAGCGAGAAAGGAAGCTGAGCCGCGGGATCAAAGTCAGTAATGCTCTAATGAAGATTGGGATAGACTGGCGGAAAAAGTTTTTTAAGCAAATCTTGGATGAGTTTGGCGGAAATGTTGATTATATTATTTGTGGCGGTGCGGCGCTCGATGTGAAGTATATAGAGTGGTTTAGGAGTATAGGGATAGAGATTTTGGTCGGGTATGGTATTACTGAATGTTCACCGGTAGTCGCGGTAAATCGCAATTATTACAAACGTGATGGTAGCGTTGGGCAAATTTGTCGAGACGTGAATGTGAGAATAATTGACGACGAAATTGTTGTCAGTGGCGACGTCGTAATGAAGGGGTACTATAAGGACCGTAAATCGACGGAAGAAGTGTTGAAAGACGGACGTTTTTATACGGGAGATTTGGGGAGATTTGATGAGGATGGTTTTCTGTTTGTGACGGGACGGAAAAAGAATTTGATTATTTTGAGTAATGGAGAAAATGTAAGTCCGGAAGAAATAGAAGCAAGGTTGGCTAACGATAATGGCGTGGCCGAGGTAATAGCATACGAAGACAACAATAGGATAGTCGTATCGATTTATCCAGAAAAGAGTTATATGGGTGACCAAGATTATTTTGACGAGCTAATAGGGGAGTATAATAGGGAAAAGCCTAAAAATCGACAAATTGCATATGTACGATTAAGGACGGCGGAATTTCCGCGTAACAATAATGGAAAAATAATAAGATCAAAAGTAATAGAGGAAGAGGCAAATGGAGAAAGAAGTAATTGAACTAATAGCGAGCACTTTAGAGGTGGACAAAAAGTCCATCAGTAAGGATACGGATTTGCTCAATGATTTAGATGTGGAATCATTAGACTTGGTAGATTTGGTTACGGCATTTGAGGATAAGTATAGTGTAGAGATTGCTGACAAAGACATTAAAGATTTGCATACGGTTGGCGACATTGTTAGTTATATTAAGAAACGCCAGGATGAAGCTTAAATTGGCTGAATAGCATCTTTTTTAGCTTTTTGCTATAATTTATAAAGTTGTTATGAATATTTTGTATTGTGGCGACCGGAATATCTTAGACGGATTGATCATCTCGATACTGTCATTAGTAAAAAATACTTCTAGGCCATTGAAGATTTTTATTTTGACGATGCGCTTAAAAGGTTTTAAAGAAGTGCCAGAGAGCGCTATAGAGAATTTGGAAAAAATAATAAAAGCAAAGGACGAGCGGCACTCAATTAAGCTAATTGATGCTACGGATGCTTTTAATTCGGATATGCCACGAGCTAATTTAAAAACTTTTTTTACGCCATATTGCCTATTGAGGCTATATGCTGATTTGATAAAAGAACTACCCAAAAAGATTCTATATTTAGATACTGATGTTGTAGCACTAAAAGATCCGTATGAGTTATATAAGATGGATAATACTGAATATGAACTGATAGGCGCGGTGGATTATTATGGGCAGCATTGGCTAAGGACGAGCTTATTTGAGAAAACATATTTAAATTCTGGTGTGTTGCTAATGAATCTAGAGCTAATTAGGGAATCGGGATTGTTGCGACGGACGCGTCGGCGCGTAGCGAAGACAAAAATGCTATTACCGGATCAGACGTCATTAAATATTTATTCGCGTCGCAAGAAGATTATTGACCGGCGCTTTAATGAACAGAAACGAGAGACGACAGATACTGTGTTTCGGCATTTTTCGACTACTTTTCGTTTTTGGCCAGTTTTTCATACGCAGAAGATTAAACCATGGAATATAGATAAAGTTCATAATGTGTTAAAATGCCATGCGTTTGATGACGTATTAGAGGAGTATCTAAAGGTAAGAAAGAAGGTAAAGTGATGAAAAAAATGACTGTGCCAGTATTCTTTTCTGCCGACGAGAAGTACGCGCCGTATTTAGCTGTTGCGATAGCCTCTTTGGTTGACCATGTAAATCCGGCATATAAGTATGAGCTGCATGTGGTTTACCACGATATGAAAAAACGGACAGTGCGCAGGATAGCAAGCTTGGGCGATGGGCATGAAAATATTGAAGTTTTAATGACTGAAATGAAGGATACTTTAAGTGGTATTTCAGATCGCAAAGAGACGCGCCTGAAGGGTGATTATTTCACTCCTACAATTTATTATCGGATTTTTTTGCCAGAGATGTTCAAGGATTGCGAAAAAGGTATTTATCTTGATAGTGATATTGTCGTGCTAGGCGATGTGGCGGAGCTGTATAAAGTGGATTTGGGTGGCAATTTAATTGGGGCTTGTTCTGACATTTCGGCAAACAATAACGAATTGTTTTGTGATTATTTTGAACAGGTAGTGGGGGTGGACAGCAAGAAATATATAAATTCTGGTGTACTGCTGATGGACTTCAAAAAGATGCGTGAAGAAGAATTTGTGGAAAGATTTTTGTATTTATTAAATACGTACGACTTTGATACTGTGGCGCCGGACCAGGATTATTTAAACTCAATGTGTTATGGTAGAATTTTGCATCTAGATCAAATTTGGAATGCGATGCCGACGCCGACGAAAAAGTTTGTGCGTAACCCGATGATTGTGCATTATAATATGTTCTTTAAGCCGTGGCATTATGATGGGACAATGTATGAAGAATTCTTTTGGAAATATGCTAACGAGTCAAGCTTCTTGAAAGATATACAGCATGAAAAAAGGAATTTTACGCGTTGGGATAAAAAAGGCGACGAAAAGCGTTTGCAATGGATGGCCGATCGCGTAACGGAAATATTGGGCAATGAAGTTACATTCCGTACGGTCATGCGTGGACTGGACAAGAAATGATTATAGGTGGCGATAAAACTGCGGTAGTAAAAAATATACGCAAAAACATAAAGGCAGGAAACTTAAACGCGAAAGTTGAAGTTGGCGATCCGGTTTTTTCTGATGAAGAAGCTGAGCGCGCTATAAAGAATCTGAAAGATTTTCGGAATAATCATAAGATTAAATATTGGTTCCGTAGTCGTGGCGCAGTTATTACGCAACAAACTTTTGGCATTGCTATGAGTCATTCAATCAAAGTCGAAGGAATTGAGAAATTGGATCGCATAAAGAATGGCGCAATTATCACTAGCAATCATTTTAACCATCTTGATAGCATGTGTGTGCGTAAGGTGATTAAAAAACAGTTCCGTAAGACTCCATATATCGTAATCCAAGATACGAATATCGCGATTCCTGGTCCGATTGGCTATCTGATGAATAATTTAAAAACTCTACCGTTAAGAAAAGGGCCTAATTATATTATTAAAGAATTTGTCCCAGAGCTAAAACGTTTAGTTGATTGTGGCGAATTCGTTTTAATATATCCCGAAGAGGAAATGTGGTACAACTATCGTAAGCCGCGCCCATGTAAACGTGGGACATATATGTTTGCAGCGATGGTAAAAGCACCGGTAATTCCAATATTTGTTGAGCTAATAGATACGGGTAAAGATGACAATGGCCAATTCAATAAGCTAAAATTCGTAGCGCATGTATTAAATCCTATCTTTCCGAACGCAAAAAAGAGCGTACGTGAGAATAGTATAGAAATGGCAAGAACGGATTACGAGCAGCGCGTAGCGGCCTATGAAAAGATATATGGCAAAAAACTTGATTATAAATTCTCAATCGACGATATTGTTGGCTTGAAGGCGAAAGAGCGAAATCAATAATTATTCTTTGGGAAGATATTTTATATATTCGTAGGTGCTGAGTTTAGCGCGTTTTTTCATGATTGATTCTACGCTATTCTGTAGAAAGCGAATCTTTTCTTTACGTGAGAGGTTATTGGGGATTTTGACGGGTCCGTCTATATAGATGGTTATTTTTGGTTTTTTGCGGAATTTGGTCTTTTGGTATGTGGTGGTAGCTACAAATACTGGAGCTTCGATAGTGATCGGAAAGTGAAAAGCGGCTAACTTCATTGGCCTAATGCCGGTATACCATGGCCAAACATGTGCTTCTGGATAAGTGATGACGGCTTTCTTTTGTGAGATACGAGTGCGGATTGCGTCGTTGAATTTTTGAAGTTGGCGAATATTATCGGGGATTGGCAGGGCGCCGGCAAGCGGGAGATACTTTCCGATGGCGACAATTCCGAGATTTGCAGGACTGCATATAAGGTAGGGGTGTTTTGGGAAAGTAGTAATGAAGTGGTTAATGACGTCGCCAAAGACTTGTGTGTGGCTGGAGTATAAAAAATAACCTTGGTGTCCAGCTGCTTTGAGAGCGTTGCGATTTATGATTTTGATGCGTGCGTAAAATTTTTGATAGCAAAAGACATATATAACGATAATCGGGTAGAGTATGTTTTCCAAGAGACGTAGAAAAGGGCGACGGCTAATCCATTCGTAGTCTTTTGGTAACTTATAGTTTTGCTGCTTGCTTTCGGAAAAATCTTGCTCGAAAGAACTATAGTATCTTATTTCACTCATTTTATTTTATTATATAACCAGGATAAGATTAGCGCGATTAAATTAGCAAGAACGATAGTCGCGCCAGTTGGTGTACTTAGGATATATGAAATCGTCAGACCGATAATGAAACAAATTATAGCTAAGATGACGGAAGCGATAATGCTACCGCGGAATGTTTTGCTGAGATAGAGTGCGGACAAGCAAGGAAAAATGATTAGGCTTGAGATAAGTAGCGCGCCAAGCATACGCATGCCGATTACTATAATTAGTGAACAGAGCGTAGCTAAAATAGTGTTGTATAGTTGAACTTTAATGCCAATTGCTTTAGCGAATTCTTCATCGAATGTAATAGCGAATATTTGACGTCTAAATAATAGAAATACAAAAATGATAATGATTCCCACGATGATACAGAGTTTTAAGTCGTGTTCGCTGATAGCGAGAATACTTCCAAATAGGTAAGAGTTTAAATCGATATTTACACCTTTATTTATAGAAATAAGGAATGTACCTAAAGCGAGGGCGGACGCCGACAACACGGCAATTGCGGCGTCGCCGTTAATTTTAGCGTTTTGACTAAGGCGGAGGATTAGGATAGCCGATATTGCAACGATTGGAATAGAGAATTCTAGCGGCGCAATGTTAAGAATAGTAGCGATTGATGCGGCCCCAAAAGCAACGTGGGACAGTCCGTCGCCAATCATTGATTGTTTTCGAAGAACGAGACTAGACCCGATAAGCGCAGAACATATAGTGATAATGATTCCCGCCATTAATGCGCGGAGGATAAAATCATAATTTAGCATTTCGATTAAACTAGTGAGCATGGATTCTCCTAACATATTCTTTGGTGGCTCCAAAGAACGGCAGGTTTGGATCGAGGGAGAGGATTTTGTTTCCGATTAGGTTGTTGTGGTCGAGGTCGTGCGTGACCATAAGTATGGTAGTGGATTTATTCAGTTTTTCTAGGGTACGATAAAATTCCTGTTTCGAGTTATAATCGAGGTTATTTGACGGCTCGTCGAGTATTAACAGATTAGAGCTTGCAACGAGGGCTCGAGCGAGTAAAACACGTTGGCGTTGTCCGCCTGACAATGTGCTAAATTGTTGGCGAGCGATGTCCGCTATGCGTAATGTGCCAAGAGCTTTTTCTATTTTTTGTTTCGGATACTTGGAAAATAAACCGATTTGGTTTAGGCTGCCGGATGCTACAACTTCGTATACAGAGGCGGGAAATGAAGGGTTATAATGCGGGTTTTGTGGCAAATAGCCTATTACTTTACGCTGGGAATGATTTTCAAATTGAATTTCTCCTTGGTTTGGCTTGATTTCTCCAAGTAAACACTTAAGAAGAGTCGATTTGCCGCTCCCGTTAGGACCAACAATACAGAGAAAATCATTCTTTTCGACGGTGAAAGACAAGTTGCGGAAAATATAATGATTTCCATATTTAAGACTAAGGTTTTTAATTTGTAATACGGTCATGAAGAGCCTTGTCGAGGTTGTTTAAATTATCAGTCATAATGTCAACATATGAATATCCAGCGTTGAAGTCTTCTAGGGAGACATTGTGGAGAGAATGCCAAGTTAGTTGGTGGGCGCCGGTGGATTCTGCGAGCGTTTGAGCAATTTTAGTGTTCGTTAGTTCCAGATGAAAAATGATTTTTTCGTGGTTTTGCGTAATTATTTTGCTCAGTTCTGCAATCGTCTTTGCGGAGGCTTCGGTCTGCTCGGAGCAACCTGGGAAAGCAGCGATATAGTCGAATCCGTATTCTTCGACAAAATACTTAAAAGGGAACCGATCTGCGACTATTAGCGTACCGGTCTTTTTATCAGCTAGCCGTTGGAATTTTTTGTCTAGCTCGTTAATTTCTCCAGTAAGTTGCTCTAGGTTCCGTTGATATGTAGCAGTACTGTCGGGATTGCTGTTTTTAAAGGCTTGGGCAATTGTTTTTGCTATTTTAATAGCGTTTTTGGGGCTAGTCCAAATATGCTCGTCATATTCTTCTTGCTCACCTTCTTCTTTCTCTAAGATACCGTCTTTGTTTTCTGTTTTTAGCTCAACCGAATCCATCATGCGAATTATGATGGTGTTTGCTGTGTTGATTTCTGATATTATTTTTTCGACCCATTCCTCTGATTCTCCGCCATTGTATATGAAAATGTCTGAGTTTTTTATATCTACAATGTCTTGAGGTGAGGGTTCGTAACTGTGAAGATCGGATCCTGGCTGTATGAGCATTTTATTTTGAACGTCGGTGTCTTTGCTAATACTACGCGCCAAGTCGTAGGCAGGGAAGATGGTTGCAACTACTTTGATTTCGTGTTTTTCTGGTTCCTGTTCATTGATTGGTAGGAAAAATAGAGTAGAGAAGATGCCGATTAGTGAGAGGATAAATAATACCTTTATAAATGTTTTCATATTACTCGGCTTCCTCCTGGCATTTCTCGCATACGCCATTAATTATAAGGTCGTAATTGGTAATTTTGAATAGGTGCTTTTTTGCGATATGTTTTGAAAAGCTGCGCAAGTGTCGGCAGTCCAAGTGATATATGTGATGGCATTTGTTGCATTCTAAATAAAAATGATTTTCATTTTTGCATGGCTTCATGTAAAAGTAGCATGCCGTATTGTCTGAGGCGAGACTCTTATGGAGAACGCCCTTAGCTGAAAAATCGTCAAGAAGACGATATATTGTACTGATTCCCATGGGGTTTTCATTCTCAACTAATCTAGCAGCGATTTCTTTAGCAGTGAAGGGCTTGTGAAATGATTGGGCGGTTTGCAGAAAGTAATCTCGGTTGATGGTGTGGTATTTTGTACGGCTTGACATGGGCTCCTTAAATTTGGGAATGATTATCATTTTAGTATATGGCGAATTATTTTATCTGTAAAGTGTCTTGTGCGGTTAATATCTTATCAATATTTGCCGTTTATGATAAAATGGTGGGGAAGCTATGAAAGAATTAGCGGAAGATTATAAGGCGATTTGGAAAAAGGATCGTGGCCTATTGTGGTGGATGGGGGCGAATTTTTTGCTTAATTTGTGGCTTTTTCTTGTTCCGTTTTTTAGCTTGGATTCGTCGCATCCGAAGATCTGGGCGCGCTATTCTGATATTAGTAATGGTTACCAGCAAAGCGAATGGTGGTATTTGTTGTCTTTCTCGATAATTGCGATAGCTATAGGTGTAGGGCACACGATTATTGGGGCGCGGATTTTTTCGAAACGTGGCAAAGATATTGCTAGATTGTTCTTGGGTGTCAGTTGCGCAATTACGATTGTAGCATTGCGCTTCTTGATGAGTATTCTTGGAGAAGGATAAATGTCAAAGGTTGTAGAAATACCGGTGGGAAAACGTAAGCCACTGTATCGTTTTTTTGAACTATTGCCTGGATTACTAAGCTATGGAATGATTATTCTGTTATTCGTTCTCTCAGCGATAAATCCAATTTTGGGTTCATGTTATATTTTGCTGATTGTGATTATGAACTTAGTCAAGGCGATAGGGATTGCTTTTCGAACCGTGCAAGGCTATAAGGCAATAAAGCGATGTATTCGTGTAAATTGGCGCAAGAGGCTAGACGATCTAGAGAATCCTGCTGATAGTTATGATAGATTAGCGGGTACGAAGAGCAGCTCCTATGAATATGGGCAACATTTGAATAATCTTTGCATGATGGCTGCGGCCGAGGATGGTTTTTATCCAAAGCCGAGCGAGATATACCATGCCGTAATTGTTACATTGTATAACGAATCGCTCGATGTATTAGTTCCAACTATGGAGTCTTTGCTAAAAACAACTTATGAAAAAAAGCGTATGATTGTGGTGATTGCATATGAAGAGCGAGGTGGTCCAGAAGCAGAAAGAGTTGCGAAAACATTAGAAAAAAATTACCGAAAGAAATTCGGCGCTTTTATTATAGCGAAGCATTCAGACGGCATTAAAAATGAAGTAGTTGGCAAAGGAGCGAATATAACAAATGCTGGTCGCGTAGTGCAAGAATACGCCAAAGAACATAATATTCGTTATAGTAATGTGATAGTAACAACTTTAGACTGCGATAATAAGCCGCATCGGGTTTATTTTGATAATGTGGCGTACGAATATATTGTTCATGAAGATCGAAAGAGGATGAGTTATCAGCCTGTTTCGTTGTTCACGAATAACATTTGGGATGCTCCGGCAATTTCACGCGTTGTGGCGTCAACGAATTCATTTTGGAACGTTATTTGTACGATGCGACCTCATATGTTGCGTAATTTTGCATCGCATTCACAACCGCTCGATGCGCTTGTGGAAATGGATTTTTGGAGCGTGCGCACGATTGTTGAGGACGGACACCAATATTGGCGAAGTCTGTTTTATTTTGATGGAGACTATGAGGTATTACCGATTAGAACGCCGATTTATCAGGATGCGGTATTGTCGAATACGTTATGGCGTACGCTGAAAGCGCAGTGGGTACAGTTGCGGCGTTGGGACTATGGCGCAAGCGATATAGCCTTTGTGGGCACTTATATGTTTTCAAAGAAACGAACCATAAAACTGAGTTCGTTAGTGCCGAAGTTTATACGTTTGTTGGATGGTCACGTGACTCTGGCGGCGATTGCGCCAATAATTGCATTTGGTGGCTGGGTGCCATTAATATTCCATTACGATACGCGCGATTTGCTATCGCATAATTTGCCAATGGTAGTAAGTTATATTCAGACGGTTGCGGCGGCTGGCTTGTTTATTTCGTTGGTATTGTCCCTAAAAATGTTGCCAGAACGCCCAGTGCGCTATCCGAAAAGTAAAAAGATATGGATGGTACTGCAGTGGATTTTGGCGCCACTGACAGCTATCGTATATTCTTCGTTCTGTGCTTTCTATTCGCAAACGCGTTTGCTTCTAGCGTTATATATGGAAAAGTTTGATGTTACTGAGAAGGTCGTTAAAAAATAACGTACTCATGCTTTATTGCCTCATCTTTTTAGATTAAATTTAGAGTATTAATTTAATTTGGAGGTAAAAATGAAGTCTGGGCCGTGATTTTTTGATGCTATTTGTAAATAATATTGGAGGTAATTGTGAGACATATAGAGAAATATGGATTAATATTTAGTTTTTTAATGGCAGTTTTTGTAGCACCGTCAGTTGGTGCGACTAGCGCGAGGGTAGCGGATAATCCAAATAGCGCGCAATGAATTGGCGTTTCACACAGTATGACTGGTTTAACGAACTCTGCAAATAATAGTTATACATTTAATATAATTCAGGACGAACAGAATCCGGCTATAGTGGAAAATATGCCGACCGAGCTAGAAATGAATTTTCGCGGTTCGCCAGATGAGAACGGCATAGTTAACGTAACGAGCCAACTCGATATTGGACAATTGGATTTTACGGCTTTGGGCGATTATAAGTTTTCAATACGCGAGGTAGCATCTTCCGATGCATCGAATTACCCAATCGATAGTGATGATGAGTTTTTCTTTTATGTTAGCGTACGAAATAAATTAGATGAGAATAATCATCCAACTGGCGAGTATATAGCAAGCTTGAGCAGCCAAGTAAAGAATCATGATACTGGCGAAAAAGAAGATGCGATATTTCAGTCGAGCGCGACTAGAAGCTATGTGCGAGTAACAAATAAAGTGACTGGTAATTTGGCAAATGAAAACGATTATTTCAAGTACCGAATTGAGTTCGAAAATGCACCAGAAGGTGATGAATATGTAGTTTCTGGACAGGATGCGATAGTAAGTTATAAAGGCGAATCGATTTCGACTGTTAGTAAAATAGTTGTTGGCCAGGATAACTATATATACCTAAAGCATGGCCAGACGGCAACGATTGGCTTGAATGGAAATTACGATGAATTGCCGATTGGGCTTAATTATAGACTCGTTGAGGTTGAGGGGAACGGCTATGCGCAGTATGTTGATGGTGTGGCCGGCGGTACTTCAGCTACGAAGACTGTTACGGTAGATGCGGATAGTAGCGGAAATATTGTAAGCTTTATTAATCATAAAGAAGGCGATATCTTGACTGGCATAGTAATGAATGTTCTGCCATATTTACTAGCTATTAGCACGATCGGCGGTTTAGCGTTGGCATGGAGGGTGATTAAGAAAAAACATAAAGAAACAAAATGCTCAAGATAAGAAACAAGGCGTGGCGAGGGTGGGCGCGCCTGGTGATGAAAGTATTATTTGTTAGCGGATCAATTTATTTGTTGTTTGGAGTATTATTTGGGGTTGCTCGTGGGGTTGGGGCGTCTGACGGGGAAATGCTACTGTATTGTAGAATATGCAGACAGTATGTGGCCGGAGATGTCTTATTAATGAGTGATGGGCGTTGTGTTGAATATGGCAATGGCGGCGGTGGGATGGTGGCGGGAAAGATTATAGCTCAACTAGGCGTGCGGAATTTTACGTATGAAATTAGTGAATAGCTTACTAAACTTTATTATGTACGTAGCATTAGCGCCGCTTGTCTTGGTTAGTTTATACGTGATATATGATAGCTGCAAGGTTTCTAAATCGGCCGCTATAGATGCCTCATTAGTATCATTAGTAAATCAAGATGGAGATGAAGTTTTTGACGCTTTGGAAGAAGAAAGTGAGTATACAATTGCCTGGTTGCGAATTGAGGGAACTAATATAAATTATCCAGTAGTGAAAGGAAAAGATAATGCTTGGTTTTTGAATAGAAACTATAGGGGAGAATTTGCGACTGCAGGGAGTCTATTTTTAGATTATAGAAATGAGGGTGATTTTAGTGATGCCTTCTCGATTATTTATGGTCACAGGATGGGGAATGGCGAGATGTTTTCTGACATACAAAAATTCAAAAATGACGATTTCTTCAGTGCACACAAAAGGGGGGTATTGAAGCGGCGAGGTGGCAGTTATGGGTTGGAAATATCTGCTTATGCAGAGGTAAATTCGAAAGACTGAAATATATATAATACCGAAGTGAGTCGCAACAATAATAGCTTTGCCGTAACGAAGACGATATTTGATAGTGCGATTCATAAGCGCAGTCGCGGGGATAGTGGTCGCTTTATACTGCTATCGACATGTGACGGCGAGAGTAAGGATAGGCGAGACGTGTTGCTTGTTCGTATAATGGATGACGATAGTTAAAGGTTCCTTATGCCGCCGTCGTAAGCAAAATATATAGCTCATATTAGTCACGTTTGACACGACACGTTCCGGCCGCTTATTCCAGAGATATCCTTTTGATACGATCCTTGCTCCAGCAAATCAGGAATCGTCGGAGAATACAATACAAACACGAGACATTGCAAAAGGCCACATCTAGAACTCTCACAGATGCGGCCTTTTGCGGATAATTCCACGTTTATGCGAAGTTACTCATATTTTTTAAGGATAAAAATTCGAGTAACAAACTTTTGGTGGAGTGTAGGAGGTTCGAACTCCTGACCTACTGATTGCGAACCAGTCGCTCTACCAACTGAGCTAACACCCCGACGGATGAAGATATTATAGCACTAAATGATTAAAAAATGCTATGATGAATAGATAGCTATGATAGCTAGTTCTTCTGTAAAAAACTGTATGAAATGGGGGGTGATATATTGGCTTCGGTTACAGGCTTGAGCTATCGCGATTCGGTGTTATTGTTTGCGCATGAACTGGGGTTCATACGGGTAGTTAGGGATAATGTGCGCTATTTTTTGTTGGACGATATTGTATCTTATTATGGAGAAAATATGCGTGGGCAGAATATTGAGCACAAAAACTTAGATTCGATTATTGCTACGTATGATATTTGGGATTACACATTGCAACTAAAAGTTCAAACGAAAAAGGAAAAATCTTTTGTTTGGACTATCTTAAGGATGTTGCATTTAGTGTTTCCCAAAGCGGATCTTAGTTTAAAGATAACGGAAAAAGGAATTAATAGCGAAAAGCAAGGAGCGTATGGGTATTTTCGAGAGGAAGTACTTCCGTTTTCTGGCGGTATGGAATATCGTTGCGTGGCGCTCGGAAGGGTTGCGTTAAGTAAGGATCAGGTAATTCGGATAATTTATAGTCTTAACGAACTTCAGGAAAACCATGAGCGATGGGCGTGTACTGACTAGGCTATAGTTAAAGAAGCGCAGTATGATATTGCGGCCGTTTGGTCGCAATTTTTAATTGATATAATTTTAAATGTATGGAAGAAAAAGTTGAAGCGATTATCGAAGATGTCGAACTATATACGGGAAATTATTTAGGTGATGCTGAAAAGCGGTATTATACGGATGGCGCAACTGATGCGAAGGTTTTTAGCTTGGCAAAAAAGTATTTGATAAAAATTACGGATTTAAATACGATAAAAACGCAGGTGGTATTTTTTAGGCAAAATCACGATGCCGCATTCCAAAACTTAGTTTGCTACAGTGAAGATCTTGGGTATTTGTGTTTCGATTTTATTGATGGGGAACGTTTTTTAGATAGCGAAATAAGTCCCGAAGAGACGATTATGCAACTATCTAGAATTGTCGGTAGTTATTGCAGATATCCGCATGATGGGTACGGATTCTTAAATGAAGAACACGTTTCTTGGCGGGCGTTTTTGTTGGACGAAATAGAATATGCGCGTAGGAATATCGGTGAGATATCTACTGAAAAAGTAATGACTGCATTGGATATTGCGGGAAGGTATAATCCAGAACAGTTTTTGATGCATGGCGATTTTGGGTCACATAATTTTTTGGTTGAAAAAGGGAAGATTAGAGTGATAGACCCCATGCCGTTGGTAGGAGATTATCTGTATGACTTTTATTTTGCGTTATTGTCTAATAATAAAATAATTGGCGAATTAGGGGCG
Source organism: Candidatus Saccharimonadota bacterium (assembly GCA_016290315.1). GTDB lineage: Bacteria > Patescibacteriota > Saccharimonadia > Saccharimonadales > Saccharimonadaceae > UBA2834. Next base: position 121,301 of record JAEETK010000001.1, read on the forward strand.
GAAGCAATATATCGGTATTTTGGCGAGCGTGATTTGGACTATCGGCGAGCGCTTATGGTGGTTGCTTTATATGTACGCATGAGTAGGGTGGCCATTTATGACGAAGAACATCTTCAAGCTTACATTAACTTATATAGGAACATTGCAGTTTAGTGTTCGCTTGCGGTAGTTGGGGCTTCGGTGGATAGTTGTTGGTGCTGAACGAATATTGCCGTAAAGGTAAAGATTGTAACGGCTATAATTATTCCAACCATGCCCACCAACCAAAGTTTTGACTCTTTTTCTTGACTATTGTGAGTTTGGCTCATGGTTTGATTTTACTATAAATACGTTATAATTAGTGCAATTTTAAATGAAATAATGAAGATTCTAATATTTGATACTGGAGATGATAACGCCGCGAGAGTATCGGCTACTCTGTTTGAAGAGAACTTTTTGCGCGAAACAGGGATAGCGGTGCAATATGAAGAAATACGGAGAAGTGAATATGGCAAACCTTTGCCAATAGCGCAATGGCATTACAACTTGAGTCATAGCGGACATTTTTGGACGATGGTATTGAATAAAAATACTGAAGTGGGGGTGGACATAGAAATGCGTCGTGTTCTGCGGGATAGGATGGAACGGAGAGTGTTAGCATGCAATGAGGAAGCGCTGAATGGAGAGTTGTTACGAAGTTGGGTACTAAAAGAGGCGTACGCGAAAAAACTGGGCTTGGGGCTGTCGTTAGATTTTCGGACTTTTACAGTAAATGATGTCTTTAGGCGCTGTGCGGTGGTCGACCATTCGACTGATCAATATTTTTGCTATACGGTGTGTTGATAGTAGCATTTAATTCTTCACCGCTGTCTGAGGGGAGGAAGAATGATATGATGGTTGCTGCTAGGGCCCACAAGATGAAGCCAATAACGATTTCTATGATGCGTTGTTTTGCTTTGGTAACTTGAGCTTGATTTTCACGTGCTGTTATAAAGAGGAATCCACTATAGATAATACCAATTGTGCCGAGTACGGTAATTCCTACGGTAATTGTGCCGATGGCGAATCGGATTATGGAGTTGATAGTAGCCTCTCCGTCATCTTCGGCTTTTTCGCACCATGGCAGTAAAATAGTTGCGCACTGAGCTTTTCTTGGCGGAGCTATGATAACTTCAGGGTCTTTGTTCTGTCCACCAGAGCTGCCGCCACCGCCAAGGTCGCTAGCAATAACACTGCCTTTGACCCTATACCAGGACAAAGTGTAGGGGTGATGGCCATTATAATAGATATATAAGTCGCCATTAGAATCAAAAGAGATGTCTTCAATTTCGCCATCCACGAGAGATTTTGGTATATGAAGTGTTTTATGGAGTTGCTTATCTTTAGTTTTATAGATAAAGACGGCATTTTCGTTTTCTTGATAGGATATTTTTTGGCCAAAGGCAGTGCAGTGACAATCCCAAACCGCTAACGCAACGTACTCTTTAAATTCGGCTCTCCCTTGCCAGGTTAGGCCACGCCCCATTCCGCTCCAGGCGGCGGCGTCTTCTTTCTTGCAGGGTACTAAGTTACCGTTGATCCCGCTATAACACTTAGTTGTCTCGTCTACCAAAAAAGCATTGGTATCCCAACTGTAGTAGAAAGAATTTTGATGTTTCCAGTTGCCGCTAATGACTTTTTGGACTTTATAAGGAGATTTCCGATCAGCGAAATAGATATAGTTATTGCCGTTATCGCCGTTGAATACAGAAAAAGCCAAGTAGTTTTTAGTAATTGTGCCACCTTGTCCATAATAGGTTGTAGGGTAGCATATGGTACCTACGCCGTTTTTTCGGCCAGGACACTTCGAGCTATTGTCGCTAGAGCTAGGATAATACTTAACGACCGTTTCTAACTCTTTTGCAGTGAGAGTATGCATTTTCCATTCACTCTTATAATCTGCTGGCCAGTTTTTGTACGAAAAGGCATTAACTGGTTGATTGAGCCCGATAGTAAAAAGTAATGCGCTAATTCCGGCTAGTAGTGATAATTTGGCTAGTTTTCTGTTTGACATGTTTATAATATATTATAATTCAAAAAATCCTTACTCGAAACATTATCTTTTTAAATAATGGCTTGAGCAAGGATTTTTTGGTGGGTCGCGAGGGGCTCGAACCCCCGACCTCCTCGGTGTAAACGAGGCGCTCTAGCCAACTGAGCTAGCGACCCATTAAATTGTTAATCTCTAACCAAGTTGGCTAGAGCGCTGGGCGCTCGTTCTTTTACTGACTCGGCGCAAATGTGCGCCTCGGACAGCAACTGAGCTAGCGACCCATACGATTTAATTATTTTAGCATATTATTTCCAAAAAGGAAACTGCACACGTGATAAGCGGATAGGGCCGTTTTTTAATACGAGTGATGAAATTGAAAGAATATGGTAAAATAACAGATATAAAAATAATTAATAGAAAGGGCAGCGATGTCAGATATACAACATATTGAGAAAATGCGTCATTCGCTTAGCCATATTATGGCAGCGGCGATTAGGAACTTGTATACTGACACAACAACAATTAAGTTTGGCGTTGGCCCAGCTATTGATAATGGTTTTTATTATGATATTGATTTTGGCGGCGTGAAGGTTTCTGAAGATGATTTCAAGAAAATTGAAAAAGAAATGCGCAAAATCATCAACAAAAAAATGCCAATTGTGCGTAGCGAGAAGACTCGCCAAGAAGCATTGAAGTGGGCTAAGGATAATAAGCAGAAGTACAAAGAAGAATTAATAAAAGATCTTCCGGAAGATGAGGCTATCTCTTTCTATACGCTGGGGAATTTTGAGGACTTATGTAAGGGGCCTCACGTAGAGAATACTGGAGAGGTTGGTGCATTTAAGCTCGATAAGGTCGCGGGCGCATATTGGCGTGGCGACGAAAAACGTGAGATGCTGACGCGTATTTATGGTCTAGCATTCGAAACGCAAGAAGAGCTAGATGAATATTTGAAGCAACAAGAGGAAGCGAAGAAGCGTGACCATCGCAAGATTGGTAAAGAATTGGGGTTATTCTGCTATTCGGAATTAGTCGGAGCGGGCTTACCGTTATTTACTCCTAAGGGTACGATTTTGCGCGACATGGTTGCGGCTTTGGCAAATAGCTATCGCGAGCGTTGTGGTTATCAAAAGGTTTGCATTCCGCATATTGCGAATATCGATCTCTATAAGACATCTGGTCACTTTGAAAAATTCCCAGAGATGTTACGTTTTACTAGCACTGAAAGCGGCGATGAACTAGCCTTGAAGCCGGTTAACTGTCCGCACCATAGTCAGATTTTTGCGAGCGTACCGCGTTCTTATAAAGAACTGCCAGTTAAATTCCTCGAAACCACGATGGTCTATCGTGACGAGCGTAAAGGTGAGCTTGGCGGATTGAGTCGCGTTCGTGCTATCACGCAGGATGATTCGCATGTGTTTTGCACGGAAGAGCAGGTAGGTGATATCTTTGGTGAATTGATTGAGTCGGCCAAAGATTTATATAAACGTATTAATATGCAGCTAAAGTTGCGCTTATCTTTTCGCGATGATGGTGATGGTTATATTGGTACGCCAGAGATGTGGGAAAAAGCGCAGAATGCTATTAAAGAGATGGCTGAAAAATTCAAGATGGATTATTCTATCGGAGAAGGCGAGGCTGCTATGTATGGTCCAAAGATGGACTTTATGGCCGTGGATGCTCTTGGCCGCGAATGGCAGTTGGCGACCGTGCAGCTGGATTATGCGATGCCGACGCGTTTTGGCTTGGAATATACGGCTGAGGATGGTAGCAAGAAAACGCCAATCATGATTCATTGTGCTTTGTTGGGCTCAATCGAACGTTTCTTGAGCGTATTCATTGAGCATACGGCGGGGTGGTTTCCAGCATGGTGCGCTCCGGAACAAATACGCATCTTGACCTTGAATGATAGTGTTGCGGATTATGCTCGGAAAGTTGAGGATGCAGTCAAACATGTACGGACATCCTTCTTTGATAGAGACTATAAAGTGCGCTATACGGTCGATGATCGGAATGAAAGTCTCGGTAAGAAAATCCGTGAAGCGGTAAAGATGAAAATTCCATTTGTCTTTATTGTCGGTCCGAAAGATGCTGAAGCTGAAGAAGTATCAGTGCGTTGGTCGGTAGATGGCAATGAAACTAAGATTGGCTTGGGGGATGTGATGGAATACGTAACGAAGAATATCGAAAGAAGTTTTTACACAGATAAAGAACTTCCCGATTTCGATGATTAAGGTGAAGTTTTAAAAAATAGGCGTGAAGCGGTTTCGTGGTTCTGATTTGATATATTGCCTTTGTGTATAATTTATGTTGTGATATAATCTAAGCATCCTTTAGACTAAAGGTGTAGCTTGTAGTTTTGTTCGTGTTCTAACGGAGGTGCTTTGTGAACAAGGAAAAGGTGGAGGCGAAGAAGCCTTCTTGTTGTCAGGATTGTGAACACTTAATAAAGGAGGGGGTCGCTATCAAGTGTGGACGTAGCAAGGGGATATATCCTGATGGGTATGCGTCATGGATCATTCGCGTACGGTCGCCTGATTGTCCGTTAGATAAAAAGAGCGATTAGAATGTGAGGCGCGAAAGGCCGCGTCGAAAGCCCGTTGTTTACGACGGGCTTATTTTATTGCGATTATGTTAAAATTAGTATAGGTATACTTTTGTTAGTTGGGAGATATAAATGGCAAAGAAGATGGGCGAATTTGAGAAGCGGCCGCCGGTGAAAGAGGCGACTCCTATTCCGTTACAGAGGAGAAAGCCGATTGGCTGGATGATTGCAACGGCTGTTTTTGCGATTATTGCGATGACCGCGATAAGCTATATTATTGTTAACGAGATGGAGTCGAGAAAATCTAGACGCATTATTTCGTCGGCAAAGGGAGTGGACAGGTGTGCGTATATGAACAGATCCGACAAAGAAGAACATAATAAAGAAAACGTGTCGGATGGCGAAGATGATGAGCCGGAGCAGGAGCTTGAGCAAGAAATACCAGTTGAAGTGCCCGAAAACGGTTTTAGGAAGAAGGAAGACTATGATGGGATGTTCAAGAATATTTCGATAGTTTTGAGAAATAAGATTAGTAAAGACGATGCTATAGAGTTGGATAAATATAACAGAGGGCCGAGAGTTAAAGTTGACGAGGGCGTGTATACGCTTTTGGATTATAGCAGAAATCTTAATGTTGCGTTCTATGATGGTCTCTACGATGAGATTGGCGATGATTGGGATAGTAATCTTGAAGCAATCTTGGCTAAATATGGCTTCAAACAAGACGCTACAGTGGATAACAATAGTGGATATTATAAAGATAGTCACGGCTCGATTTGTGCAGTTGATACGAGCGGAGCTATATTCATTAGTTGTGGTCACGAGTCGTGGTTAAGTGAGGAGAATAGGGCTCTAGTTAAGGCGATTTGGCCAGATTATAAAGCAAAGACGAAGAATACGATGATTATGTTGAACGCAAAGGTCGCTAATATAAAAAATAGTTCTGTATCTGGATACCAAAGATTAGGGGCTGATGAGCATTATATATCTATTGGCGCGGGGGCTGTAGCTCTATTCTATAAGAAGGATGGTGGGACGTGGCAGTATTTCACTAGCGCACAGACAATTATGTCTTGTAAATATTATAAAGGCGATATAGCAAAAGCCTTTGCAGACGATTATTGTCTCGATGAGACGGCAGGGAAAAATCGAAAGGTTGGGCAATAGCTAACTAAAGCGACTTTTGAGATGGTTTGCGGTAAAATAAAAACATGTCGAAAATTTTGGAGGGATTGAATTCCGCGCAAAAAGAGGCTGTTGAGACTTTGTCTGGACCGGTTTTAATTTTGGCGGGTGCCGGTTCGGGAAAAACGAAGACTTTGACGCATAGAATTGCGAATTTGATAGCAAATGGTGTGGCGCCATATGAGATTTTGGCGCTTACTTTTACGAATAAAGCAGCGCGCGAGATGCGTGAGCGTTTGGCGCGGTTGCTCGATATGGACAATAACTTCAGTTTTATGCCATGGATGGGGACTTTTCACTCGATTTGTGTGAAGATTTTGCGAATTGAGGCAGAGAGCGTTGGTCTATCTAAAAGTTTCGTAATTTACGATACGGATGATCGATTAGCGTTAATTAAGCGCGCAATGAAAGAACTGCACGTAAGTGACAAAAATATTAAACCGCGAGCGTGCGAGGCGGCAATTTCAAAAGCTAAGAATGAGGGCGAAGACCCAGACGAAATGTTAGCGAAGGCATTTTATCCAAATCAGAAGCAGATTGCGGAAGTTTATGAACGTTATGAAGATATGCGCATGAAGGCGGATGCGGTAGATTTTGATGATTTACTTCTATATGTAGCGAAGTTATTACGCCGGCGTGCGGATATTCGTGCGAAGTGGCGTCGAAAATTTCAGCATATTTTGATTGACGAGTATCAGGATACGAATCATATACAGTATGAAATTGTAAAGATACTCGTGAATGACCAGATGAATATTTGTTGCGTGGGAGATGATTGGCAATCGATTTATTCTTGGCGTGGGGCGGATTTTACGAATATCTTGAATTTCGAGCGAGACTTTCCTGGTGCAAAAGTAATAAAACTGGAGCAGAATTACCGATCAACTCAGAATATTTTGGATGCGGCGCAGAAAGTGATTACGAAAAATACACAACGTAGTGATAAGGAATTATTTACAGATATTGGAAAAGGTGCGCCGGTTGAAATTCATGGTGCACGTGACGAGCAGGACGAGGCGCGATATGTGGCGGGGATAATTAAGAAAAGCGGACGCATACTGAGTGATTTTGCGGTATTATATCGGACAAATGCGCAGTCGCAAGCGTTTGAAAAAGCTTTTATGGAATACCGAATTCCGTATAAGTTAGTTGGTGGGGTGCGCTTTTATGATCGTAAAGAAATCCGAGATATTGTGGCGTATTTGCACTTGATTGTAAATCCGCGCGATATTATTTCCTTTACACGCGTAGTAAATGTGCCGGCGCGGGGGATTGGCGAGAAGTCGGTACAAAAGATTTTGGCCGGAGATATTGATGGATTGACGGGGAAGGCGGCGAAGGCGTATTTGCAATTCGCAGATACATTGGAAGCTCTCCGAAAGAAGAACGATAGCAATGCTAATCCGGCGGATATTATTGAGGATTTGCTGCGGAGAATCGATTATAGGGGGTATTTGAACGATGGGGATAAGTTGAAGGCCGAGGAGCGAAATGAGAACTTGACGGTACTTATTGGCGAGGCGGGGGCGTATGCTACTCTGGACGAGTTTTTGGCCGATGCGGCTTTGATGTCTTCGGCGGACGAGGATTCGGGAAAAAATGCGGTGACGCTGATGACTTTACATGCGGCGAAAGGTTTGGAATTTCCGATTGTATTCTTGGTTGGTATGGAAGAAGGGTTGTTGCCGCATGTGCGATCGATGGATGAGTCGGCGGAGGATGTAGAAGAGGAGCGACGCTTAGCCTATGTGGGTATGACGAGGGCGATGCGAGAGCTATTTTTGACTTATGCGCAGTCGCGTTTTGCTTATGGCGGGCGGAGCTATAATTTTCCATCACGTTTTTTGCAAGACTTAGGTTTTAACCCGTACGGGAACCATGATTTAGATGGCGATGGTTTTATGGATGACGATTTTGGCGAAGATGATTTTGGTGGCGGTTCAGATGGCCTATGGACAAGGAAGCCTAGTAGGCGAAGTTTTGCGCCGGAAGGGCATAGAGAAGAGGGCTACGATCCTTTTCCGCCGGATTTGCCAGTTTATGATTAACTAGTGCTTTTTGAGTTCAGTTATTTTATTTTAAAAAAGTTATGATATTATTATATTAGTACCAAATGGGAGGTACTTGGTGAGTGTAGAGTTCTTCAAATCTCAACTAGCTGCGAGAGAATGGAGAATGATCGATGTTATTCAGGAGGGGTTCTGTAGCATCTCGCGCCAAGGGGCGCAAAACAAAAAGGGAGAAAAACAACAAACTAGCCCATATTTTGGTGGCTATGTTCTTGGGTGTTTTTGTCTCGGTTTTTGCATTCAACTCTCTTGCCGAAATCATCACAGACAACGATGTCCGTGTAGATGTAGATTCGGAACTCACATATTATCTCAACGTCAAAGAAGATGGCGTAGACACTGCTGGTATAGAGTCTAGTGATAGTCAAATTGCAGATATACGCGGTGGTCGCATTAATGTCACGGACAAACTCCCAGACGGCCTTATCTTCCAAGGCTTTGTTACTACCTCTGACGGTACATTTGGCGCTGTATCTCGCTCAGACAGTTCTATTCAATGTTCCGGTAAAGTTGTCGATGACACTAATGAAGAAGCCCTAGATACTGGTACTTGGAATAATACTCATACTGAATACTATTACCATGGCCTACATTACAACGATACAACTCGTACAGTTTCCTTTACGGCCGAGAAGATTAAAGCCGGCTGCCAGTTAACTGTCGGCATTATTACGAAGACCCCAGCAACCGTTGACGATCCAGATACTACGCCAATAGAAACCCGAAGAGATTTCTACAACACCGCCTTTGCGGCCGAGAAAGACGTCACGGCTATCTCTAACACTGTCCATGCTTGGATAGGTAGTTCTAGCACCAGAGTATACAAAGTCATGTATAGATATACAGGAGACATTCCAACGGGTGCGCCAACTGCGCCAAGCGATCAGTCTTACCCAGCCAATAATGAAGTAGCTGTCAGTATGAATCCAACCCTCGAAGGCTATACCTTCTCTGGTTGGACTACAACTGATGCTACGGTCACTGATGGCTCCTTCACGATGCCAGGCCAAGACGTAGAGTTAGTTGGTATTTGGACTAAGAACGCGACGGCAACCAAGTATACAGTAACTTATGTAGTAAATGGCGAGAAACCAGCAGACTTTATGCCGCCAACTCAGAAAGAATATGAAGCCGGAGTGAGCGTGTCGCTGGATTCTACTGAAGCGAATACTGTCATTGACGGCTACCGTTTTAGAGGCTGGAGCACTCAAGACATAGCTCTCAGCGATACCGGCTTCACGATGCCCGCCCACAACGTTACCATTGTGGGCAGCTTTGAACGTATTAGCTACCAAGTCTGTTATATGTTTGAGGGTTCTGTTATTCCACCAAACTCCGCGTCTATTCTCCCGCCATGTGAAACCCATTATCCTGGCGATACAGTCACAAGAGCTGCTGATCCGCAAGCTAATGGCTACGACTTCCTTGGTTGGTACAAGAATGCTAGCTTCACGATGCCAGAAGAAAATGTCACTATTTACGGCGAGTGGATGCGTACGATGGGGAAGTTTGTTCCGACCATCACTAAGACCATTACTAACCCTAAAGACGAATATATGTATGGCGAAACTGTAAAGTTTAAGATTACCGTTACTAACCCAGAATCTTTCGCCATTACCGATGTCTACTTACAAGAAGAATTGGACGGCGCAGTCTTTACGGCGCCAACCGACAATAGCTACACGGTCAAGACTAGCACTATAGCCTTTATTCCTACCATCGCCGCAAACTCTAGTATTGACGTTTATGCCGAATACAAAGTAACCGAAAATACCGCTCAAACCCTCACTAACATCGTTGAACTGACTGGTGCTCTGGCTGAAGACCATATTTTAGATACCGACCAAGAATACAAAGCTACTGTGGACTTCGACACTATCCCTGAGCCTGTGCCAATTACAGGCGTTATCTTCAATGCTTTGCCATATGTAGGGATGGTGGTATTGGGGGCCGGTATGCTCGTTTGCCTAGTGTTGCTGCCGCGTAGGTTGAAGGTTAACGCTAGGGCTATTCGTTATGTTAGCGGGACTGCTTTTAAATACGCGTTTCCTGGTATTATTGCTGCTACTTTCGTCTTCGGCGGCCTAATGATTCATTCTGCTATGGCGGCTCCGTATACAGAAGTCATTAAGTCTGTAGAACTCACTTCGCAACATACAAGCTACACTAATAATGCGCCTGGTTCTTGGAATGTAGAAAAGAGCGCTGAGTGGATAGAACAGGGTAAGGCGAGAATAACCTTTGATGTAAATACAATTGCTAAGGTTGCAGATAATACGCATCTAGATCTCGTAATGGTCATAGATAACTCGGGCTCAATGAGTGGCGACAAGATTACGCAAGTTAAGCATGACGCTACGGAGCTAATTGAAAGTGTTCTCTCCGACAGCAATAACCGTATTGGACTCGTGAGTTTTGGCTCTAGCGCTTCAAGGCTAAGTAACTTAACGACCGATAAAACTGCCCTTACGGATTTGGTTAATGGCTTAACGCCTGCGGGTAGTACTAATTACTATGGCGGTTTTAAAAAAGCCGAAGAAGTCCTTGATGGGTACCAGAAACAGAGTGGCCGCGAGCTAATTATGCTGTTCTTGACTGATGGCTATCCGAATGAAAAGTCTCCGAATGAGATAGCAGAGTATAGGCTATTAAAAAGCATGTATCCCTACATGACCATCAATGGCATCCAATACGAGATGGGCGATGAGGTGCTTGACCCAATCAAGGTAGTTACGGATAACCAGTTCATTGCTAATATGGATTCATTGAATAACGTCCTCTTTGAAGCCTCTATTGCGCCATATATCTACGATAACTTCACCCTAGTAGACTACATTAATGACGAATATTGGGACGTAGATAGCGTAGACAGTATCGAGACGACTATTGGTGAAACATCTTTAACCCACGATGGCAATACGCCAGTCGTAACTTGGATAATGGATGAAGTATTGGTATCTGGTCGCTCGGCGCAGCTAATCATAGATGTTACTCTCAAGGATACTGGCGCCATAGCAGAAAACACTTTCTTGCCGACTAATGATCATGAAACTATCCAGAGTAGTCTGCCTGAAACGCCAGACGAAAGCATAACAAGTGAATTAACCCCAGTGCTAAAGTCTAGCTACAAAGTAACCTATGAGCCAAATCTGCCAAGTGCTTGTTCTGCTTATGGAGGAACACTGCCAGCAGAGCAGAACTATCTACCAATGGCAATAGTAGCGAAGTCTAGTAATACCATTTCCTGCAATGGCTACAACTTTAATGGTTGGGAGATTGCCGAGGGTGATCCGAAGATTCTAAATGATGACTACTTCAAGATCATGAACGACGACGTAATCCTTCGTGCCACTTGGACTAAGCCTTCTATTTCTAAGAGCATGGATGGGGAAGTAAAGGAAGAAATAGCAGCAGTGCTGAATACTGGGCAGAATATTAATGTGGCCTTGAAGAAACTATCCGGACAGAGCTCGGTGACGTATACTGCCGATAACACGATAATAAAGGCCGTAAAGACTGCAACTTCTATGTCTGCGGTTCAGCAGGCTAGTGCTTCAATAATCTCTTCGGCCAACTCTCCAGTGCCGGTTTATGCTTGGTTTGATGACGTCGATGGCACCATTTATATTTATTCTGATGCGGATAAGATAGAGGGCAATGCAAATATGGCGTATCTATTCAATACATTTAAGGCGCTTGAGGATATTTCGGCATTGGCTGATTGGGACGTTTCTAATACGACAGATATGAAATGGATGTTCCGCTATGCTACGAGCTTAGCTAGCTTTTCTCCGCTTTCGAATTGGTATACCTCTAAGGTGACAACCATGAGTTCTATGTTCGAACGAGATACTAGTCTAGTCGATATTAGTGGCATTTCTGGCTGGGATACTTCCAATGTGACGGATATGTATTATCTGTTTATGGGCGCATCTAGTCTTGCGGATATATCTGCACTTTCCGGCTGGAATACCGAAAACGTACAAAGAATGAATGTTATGTTTAAGGATGCTACTAGCATTACGAATATAGACGCATTAGCAAATTGGAACACGTCTAATGTTTTGAGAATGGGGGACATGTTCCGTAATGCTTCTAGCTTGACGAATATTGACGGGGCTAGCAACTGGAGCACTTCGAATGTGACAGACATGAGCTTTATGTTCTATAGCGCCTCTAGCCTTACGAACATAGATGGGGCTAGTAACTGGAATACTTCTAGCGTGACGGACATGCATTGTATGTTTGAGGGGGCTCGTAATCTCGCAAATATAGACGGAGCTAGCGGCTGGGATACTTCTAATGTGACAAACATGAGCTATATGTTCTTTGGCGCCTCGGCTCTTGCGAATATAGATGGGGCAAGTAATTGGAATACTTCTAGCGTGACGAGTATGCAATCTATGTTCCATAGCGTCTCCGGCCTCACCAGCATTGATGCCTTAGCCAATTGGAATACTTCTAGCGTGACGAGTATGGGCTCTATGTTCTCTAGTGTCTCCGGCCTCACCAGCATTGATGCCTTAGCCAATTGGAATACTTCTAGCGTGACGAATATGCAATCGATGTTCTCTGGCACATCTAGCCTCGCAAATATAGACGGAGCGAGCGGCTGGGATACTTCTAAAGTGACAAACATGAGCTCTATGTTCTTTGGCGCCTCTAGCCTTACGAACATAGATGGGGCTAGTAACTGGAATACTTCTAGCGTGACGAGTATGCAATCTATGTTTGAGGAGGCTCGTAATCTCGCAAATATAGACGGAGCGAGCGGCTGGGATACTTCTAAAGTGACAAACATGAGCTATATGTTCAATAACGCCTCCAGTCTCACAAATATAGACGGGGCGAGCGGTTGGAATACCTCTAGCGTGACGAGTATGCAATCTATGTTCTCTAGCGCCTCGGCTGTCACGAATATAGACGGAGCGAGCGGCTGGGATACTTCTAAAGTGACAAACATGAGCTATATGTTCTCTGGCGCCTCGGCTCTTGCGAATATAGATGCACTAGCTGGTTGGGATACTTCTAAAGTGACGACTATGAAATCTATGCTCTCTAACACCTCTAGCCTCACAAATATAGATGGAGCGAGTGACTGGGATACCTCTAGCGTAACGGATATGAGCTCTATGTTCTATGGCGCTTTTAGCCTTACCGATATATTTGGCGCTACCAACTGGGATACTTCCAGCGTAACGACTATGGCCTATATGTTCTCTAGCGCCTCGGCTCTTGCGAATATAGACGGAGCTAGTGGCTGGGACACTTCCAGCGTAACGACTATGGCCTATATGTTCTCTAGCGCCCGCAGCCTCGCAAATATAGACGGAGCGAGCGGCTGGGATACCTCCAGCGTAACGAGTATGTACACTATGTTTAACAGCGCCTCTAGCCTCGCAAATATAGACGGAGCCAGCGGTTGGGACACTTCCAGCGTAACGACTATGGCCTATATGTTCTCTAGCGCCCGCAGCCTCGCGAATATAGACGGAGCTAGCGGCTGGGATACTTCTAGCGTGACGAGTATGGGCTCTATGTTCTCTAGCGCTACTAGCCTCACGAATATAGACGGAGCGAGCGGTTGGGATACTTCCAGCGTAACGACTATGGCCTCTATGTTCTATAATGCCTCGGTTCTTGCAAATATAGACGGAGCCAGCGGCTGGGATACTTCCAAAGTGACGAGTATGAGTTCTATGTTCTATGGCGTCTCCAGCCTTACTGGCATCGATGCCTTAACCAGCTGGAATATATCAAACGTAACTAGCATGAGCTATATGTTTCAAAACGATAGACAAATTACTTCGCTTCGGCCAATCTTTAATTGGACCGTTCAGAGCACTGCTAATATGTCGAGTATGTTTGCTAACATTCCATCATCCGTAGCGCGACCAGATTGGTATACGGGAGGTTAGCATGGTACAATGAAAAAGGAGATTGTGGGGGCAAAAATAAACAATAAAAAATCACTTTTAGGTCAATAAAAATACAAGAGAAGGATAATAAAATGAAAAAGACAAATAGAGCAATTATCGCTACGGCAGCCGTAGCAGTAGCTGCAACTACCGTCACTCCACTCGGCAATGTATTTGCCGCCACTGTGCCAACTTGGGATGGTAGTTCTTCGGCTACGTTGATTCGTAAGATTCCGAACGCTTACGGTACGATTAGTAATACTTTTGGTTACACTATTACGGCAGATTCTAATAACCCAGCCGGTGCAACGGGTGTTCCGGCTGCACCGAGCATTGTCTTTAATGATAGCTATGCCACACAGGGCGAAGCCTCCAAGGCTGCAACGATAGATTTTAGCGGTATGCAATTTGAGCGTGCTGGAGATTATTCCTATGCTATCGCCGAAAGCTCATCGACTAATCCTACCACCTATCCAGTAAGTGGCGACACCTACACTGCGGTAGTTAGCGTACGCAACAACAATGATCTTACTGGTTTCGTTGCTAGCCTATACATTAAGGACTCTGGCGGCAACAAGCTTACGACTTTCTCTGGTACTGATTCCGAGTTTACTTTCGCAAGCACTCCAGCCTATACGAACATCCAGGTATCTCACACTGTATCTGGTAACGCGGCAGACCCAAGTGTGTGTTTTGATTATACTATTTCGTTTAGCACCTCTGATAGCTATAAATTAACTACCGATTCTACTTGTAGTAATCCTACAACGGTGACTAACGGAAACACCATTAAGCTTAAAGCAGGCGACACTATTACTATTGGTGCAGATGGTACCAAGTCTCAGATTCCAGTTGGTACTACTTATACGATTGCTAAGTCTGGTACTGACGAATATACAACTACCATCGATGGAACTGAGCAAACCAGCACCGGTACCAAGACTATGGTGGCTACTAACGCTCCGACATACAATACTGCAAACAAAACTACTATAGACGAAAAGCTTAACTCGGCCGTCGATACGGGTGCAACTATGAATATAGCTATTTATATTCTCTTAGCTCTCGCCGGTGCAGCAGGTGTTTATTATGTAGCTCGCAAAAAGCTCGCTAATAAGGCTTAATTAGGCAGTAGCTAGGAAAAATAAAAATATGAAAAACAGCAACAAGGTTAGGAGTACTTGGGTACTCCTAGCCTTGAAGGCGTTTGCCATTATTATCATACTTTGGCTTAGCTTTGGCGTATTTGTAGGGCTGCGCAGAATATCTGACGTTTCTATGAATGGACGCATTAACGATGGTGACTTTATACTCTTTAATCGGATAGGTAAGAATCATAGTGTCGGCGACGTTATTATTTATTCCTACGATGGTCGCGAATTGATGTCTGAGATAATCGGAGAAGAGGACGACCTTATAACGCTTAACGATGATGGATACTTGTTGGTTAATGGGGTTATTGTTTCGAACGCGCCAGTTTATGACAGCACACTCGACGAGGCTAATCCCTTTGGTGACGGTTTTCGCGTTCCGGCGGATAGCTTTTTCGTTTTAAACTCCAATTATGAAGATATGAAAGATTCTCGAACTTTTGGCGCTATCAAGGAATCTAGTATTAAGGGAAGTGTAATCGCTTTGCTTTTGCGTACGCGGAGTTTTTAGATATGAAGGGGCAAAGTGAAAACAAGATTGTTGTCGTCCAAAATATTATAGATAGGGTGTTCAATATTATCCTATTGTCGGTATCGATATTATTTTTGTGCGTTGGAATTTATGCACTTATTGATAATCATTTAGTTGTGAAAGAGGCAGATATTCCGGATAGTCTGAAAAAGTTGGCTATGGCCGATCGAGCCTACCCAGATATACAGGAGTTGCAAAGAACTAATGAGGATATAGTTGCATGGTTAACGCTAGATGATACTCCGATAGATTATCCAATTACGCAGTCTAAAGATAATGCAAAGTATCTAACGGTGGATTATAAAGGTGAACATTCGATTGCTGGCAATCCGTTCGTGGATCATCGGAACGATTTCTTAAATGATAATTATACGGTTATTTACGGTCATCGTATGAACCGTAATAAAATGTTTGGTTCTTTGGTGGAATATGTAGACAGCTCTTATTTGCAAAAGCATCGTCGGGGTACTATAACTACTACAAAAGGCACATTTGAGCTTGAGGTAATATCTTATTCGGTGGAGGATGTAACTAAGACGAAAATCTATGATTTGGCAAGTATTCGAAATGGTAAAAATAAAGAAATTATTAAGTCTATTATTGAAGGTGGTAGTACGGTAAATGGCAGCTATCCAGCCGAGAGATTGCAATCCGATGAAGTAAATGGCTGGCAATTGATACTTCTATCTACTTGCGATAAAGATTCGCGCCATTACCGCGATGTATTACTATTGAGGGTTGGTGAAGAATTGTAGCCAAATGCTTTGGCCTTGACTTGCCAAACAGGGGTGACATATGTTATAATTCGTTCAATATTAGCTCAGCAAGAGGCTATTTTAAAAAATAATGCGCTCTTGCTTTAACCAAAGGAGTGTTCTATGCGAGAATACGAATTAACCGTGCTCATTCATCCTGATTTAGAGATGAATCTTGAGCCGGCAACCGACAAGGTCAAGGCTTTGATTGAGGCCAACGGTGGTAAGATTACCAAAGAGGCCAATGAGGGCAAGAAAAGACTTGCTTATCAGATTAAGGGTCAAGATTTTGCGGTTTATTACTATTACGAATTGGAACTTCCGGCAGCTGCTCCAGCAAAAATTTCTTCGGTACTCAATATTACCGATGAGACGATTCGCTATCTGCTAGTTGCGAAGGATCCACGTCGTGAAAAGATGTTGGCAAAACGCCAAGAACGCAAAGTTCAAGAAGAACCAAAAGAGGAGGAATAACATATGGCGCGGGGATTTAGCAAAGCAATCATTGTAGGTAACATGACGCGTGATCCAGAATTACGCTCAACGCCAAGTGGGGCTCAAGTTTGCAGCTTTACGGTGGCGGTAAATCGCAATTATAAAGATGGCTCGGGAGATAATAAGGAGCAAGTTTCTTTCTTAGATTGCTCGGCTTGGGGGAGGTCCGGTGAAATTATCGCGCAATATGCAAAGAAGGGTAGCGGAATTTTGGTTTCTGGCCGTATCGAGCAGCGTAGCTGGGAAGATAAGGAAGGCCAAAAGCGCTCTCGGGTTGAGATCGTCGTTGAAGATTTTAACTTTATCGGCGGAGGCAATGGCGATGGCGGAAGTTATTCTGGCGGAAGCAAAGGAGGCGCAAATAATAGCGCTACGGATGTCGCGCCGGATGATATTTCCGATGAGCCTATCGACCTAAGTGAGATTCCATTTTAACAGATAAGAAAGGTAAAAGATGAAGAGATACAAGAATGATCCAAATATGTATTTCGATTATCGCGATGTAAAAACTTTACAACGCTATGTCGATGCATATGGCCGCATTGAGCCAATTTCAAAGACTGGTCTATCTGCAAAACAGCAACGTCAACTTGCCGTAGCTGTTAAGCGTGCTCGCCATTTAGCATTAATGCCATTTGTTGCTAGCGCGTAGTTCTGGAGGTTCTTAAGCATGTATGGACCAACAGATTTAAAGAAAAATACCCTAATAACTTTGGATGGTCAGCCATATAAAGTGGTGGAATATTCACAAAAAGTAATGGGGCGTGGTGGTAGTATTGTGAATGTGAAGGTTAAGAACCTAATTACGGGCGCATTATTACCGAAAACCTTCAAAGGTCAGGAAAAAATTGAGCCAGCAGAGGTTGCGAATCAAACGGTGCAGTACCTCTACAATGATGGCGAGAAATTCTATTTCATGAATCCTGAGACCTTTAACCAGTATGAGCTTACTGCTGATATGGTTGGCGATGCGAAGGATTTTATGAAAGAAGGCGAAAACTTCGATATTCAATTTTACAACGATAGTCCGATTAACTTAGTATTGCCAAAGAATGTGTGGCTAGAGGTTACTTATACCGAGAGCGTTGTTAAGGGTGACACGACGTCTTCTGTACAGAAGGACGCAAAACTTGAAACCGGTGTCGAGGTAAAAGTTCCAGCCTTCATTAAGACTGGCGATGTAATATCTGTCGACACGGAGACCTACGCTTACCGTGAGCGCCAAAAATAGGATCGCGAAAGAAGACAGTAGAGCGGGGAGTGGCTCTGCTGTTTTTGATGTGTCTAAATGGCCGGTATTGGTTATAGTAGGGCCTACTGCGAGCGGAAAAACTGGTTTAGCAATCGATTTGGCACTAACGCTTTCGGAACGAGGTATTTGTGACTGTGAAATAGTTTCGGCGGATTCACGCGCGATATATAAAGGAATGGATATTGGTACGGCGAAGCCTATGCTGACGGAGATGAAGGGTGTGCCACACTGGGGCATTGACTTGGTAGAACCAAATGATCGATTCACGGTTGTTGACTTTTGCAATTATGCGCTCAAGAAAATTGAAGATATACGTAGGAGAGGGCATCTGCCGATAGTTGTGGGCGGTACAGGACTGTATGTGGATGCGCTAGTCTACGACTACCATTTCAATGATGTTGTGAAAAATAATTATTCAGACAGACAAGAGATGAGTTCGGATTATGTAGTATTTGGTATCGATTGGCCGCGCGATGAATTACGGAAACGGTTGCTGATTAGGTCGAATAAATTATTTGCTCAGCCGATTGAGAAAGAGACTCTTGCGCTGGTAGAGCAATACGGCTGGGATAGTCAAGCAATGAAGTCGGATATTTACCCAATTTGTTGGGAAATGATGCGTGGAAATATTGATCGCGAGGAGGCGATACGGCTAAATGAGATAGATGATTGGCATTTGGCAAAAAGACAATTAACATGGTTTAAGAGAAATAAGAATATTGTTTGGATAGAGCTGAATGGCGCTGTTGAGCGTATAATTAATTTTTACTTGTCTAGATAAATTCTAATTCTTTTGTTAATATAGTTATAGGATGAGCAAAGAAAACGCAGTGCCATTAGAAAAATTGTTTGGTTCAAAAACAAGAGCTAAATTGTTGGGTTTGTTCTTCGAGAATCCAGAAAAATCGTATTATGTGCGAGAGATTACTCGCGTAATAGAAGAGCAGATAAATTCCGTGAGGCGTGAGCTGACAAACTTAAATGCGTTAGGGCTTGTAAAAATTGAGAACTATGAGAATAAAGTTTATTATTCAGCAAATATGAAACACCCATTCGCTCGTCCGATGTCAGAAATATTCTCACGAAAAATTGATTCAAAGCAAGACATCGAGGTGCATAAGCCGACTTGGGCAGATTATGTACGTCCAGTGGAAAATCTAATACATGGCCTAATTGTTACGAATCGTCTGCCTGGCCAAGAGGGGCTGGACTTGTTGATTATCGGCGATGACTACCAGCGAAAGTTGACGAGATGGGCGGAAGTAGTGGAGAAGCGCCAGGGCAAGCCGCTTAATTATGCTATCATGAGCCGCGAGGATTATTTATATCGTAAAAGCGTGCGTGATAGATTCATAGCAGATGTGTGGTCGCTTCGAATTAGTGAAACTTATGATCCAGAAAGAATTCTGTAAATAGTAGAAGAGGAGTAGAAAATGTTTGAAATTGAATTGAAAAATTCTGACGAAATGACGATAAAAGCTAAGGAAAGAGTCGTAAATATTAATGTCGCACAATCGACAATTAATGCTGACTTGAAGGTAGGCACGATTAGGGGTTCTGGGGAATTTGAGATTGGCGATATTGCAATTGTCGGCACTAGCCTAAAGGATGGCGGCATTATGTATCGCATTGACGTAGATGGCGTTAAAATTGGTATTGTAGGGAATACTGCTAAAACTGACGACCTCGATAATCTTGGCCCAGTAGATATTCTAGGGACTAGCAACCCAAAGACTGTTCCAATTGTTGAGCCGAAGATTGTAATTCCAATGGGCAATATGGACTTTGCAGAGATAAAAGCTTCCGTAAAGACAGAGAAGAAGCTAAAGATTAAGAATGCCAATTCGCTGCCGGCCGTAATGGAAGTATGGAAGCTAGATTAGACCCCTTGCGAAAAAGCCAATTATAAGATATAATAGAGCAAGTTTTTAATAATAAGAAGAGATAATAGATATGGCAGTATGTGAAATTACCGGCAAAGGCAAGATGTATGGCCACAACGTAAGCTTTTCGCAGCACAAGACTCGTAAAGTTTTTGAGCCAAATGTCCAGAAGCGTACCTTTATTATTGACGGCCGCAAGGTTAGAATGAAAGTTGCCGCTTCAACGCTTCGCACACTTCGTAAGAAGGGTTTGATTAAGTAAGTTTGCCTTTAAATAAAAGAGATGGACGCTTGTTGTTAGGGTCCATCTTTTTTGTGCAAGAGCGTAGAGCTCTAAGTGTATATGGTATAATGATTAAATGAGTGATGATTTAACTCACACCTTGGGGTATGTATTTGCGGTATTTATTATTACTTTGTTTTCGATGATTTTGCATGAGTTAATGCACGGAGTTGTTGCGCTAAAACTCGGTGATGACACGGCGAAATATAGTGGTCGATTATCTTTAAACCCACTAAAGCATATCGACCCAGTTATGACGATAATGGTGCCTATATTGCTCGCATTGATGGGTGGGCCGATTTTTGGTGGTGCAAAGCCAGTTCCAATTAATAAATACAAGCTAAAATATCGCGAGTGGGGATTTGCGCTAGTAGCGATAGCGGGACCATTGACAAATTTCATATTAGCGCTAGTGTTTTTCTTGGTTGGATATTGGGCGGGGGCATTTCAGGTTCAAAATGGGGAAGTATATTATTCTGCGGATAGCTTTTGGAGTATGTTCGCGATGCTTGGAGTAAGTATTAATCTTGGTTTTATGCTGTTTAATATTATTCCAATTCCGCCATTAGACGGATCGCGAGTGCTATATGCGATTGCGCCGGAAGGGGGAGTTCGGGTATTTATGGAGCAAATTGAAAGATATGGTCTATTTGTAGTATATTTCTGCTTGCTATTCTTTGGTACAGCGCTCAGTTTTTATATGAGTGGCGCAATGAATGCTATTTTACGCTTCTTTACAATGTTAGTTGGTGGAGCGTAGTTTCTCCCTGGCGTGTTTTTGACGGGGGGAGGTTGGCGTGGTAGAATAAAAGTAGCCCAAGTTGCGCATGATTTTCCTGAATAATCATGTTTTAGGGAATTCGACATATTAAGCCCGTGGGTTTAGTATGAGAGAGTTTACCCACCGTGTTCTTATCACGGGAAAACGATGCAACTTGGGTTTTTTGGTGGTTTATTTAATCTGCAAGTCGCACCGTGCGCTTCTCGTTGAAGAGTGTGGTTATGTCTGATTTTTTCGGACATTATTTTTACTACAGAGCAGGAGTTGAAATGATGGGGGTTTGCGATTCTGCATCTGTTAATTCTATAATTTTTAAGTCCAAAAAAATTAGACATTGCCATATGATCGAAAAAGATGCGATGGGAGCCATAAGAGGGGGCGGAAATACTAAATGCTTGTGGTAAAATGGTAATATATGAAACAGCGCATTCGGGTGACGGCGATATGCAAAAAAGACGACGAGGTCTTGCTTTTGAAGCGGGCTGGGGGAAGAATTGATGGCGGAACGCCGCATTTTGAGCTGCCGCAGGGGAAAATTATCTTTGGCGAGCAGCCAGAAGAGGCTATGACGCGGGTGATTTATGAGAACTTGGGCGCGCAAGCCGCGAGTGTGCAATTGGTTGACGCAGTGACTTTTACTAACCTGGAGGGAGCGTCCGAATTGGGAAATCTTTATATCGTATATGAGATAAAGATTGCGAGCGGTTCAGTAAAAATTACGAACGAACGATATTCGGCCTATAAGTGGATAAAAGTATCGGAAATGGGTTCATTTGCGCTTGAAGAGGCGTCATTGATGGTATTGCAGATTACGGCCACAAAGGCAGGGGTGCCGGCGTCGCGAATTATGCAATCGGGCGAAAACGCACAAGTGTTGCCGGCTAGCGATTTTGCGACTATCTACACCGATGGCGGCTCACGGGGGAATCCGGGGCCAAGTGGTTTGGGCTATTATATTATCGGCCCGGATGGCAAAGAACTAAAAAGGGGTGGCGAGTTTTTGGGTTTTTCCAGCTCGCGCTTAGCGGAGTATTATGGCTTGAAAGAAGGGCTAGAGCAGGCAATCGAGTTAGGTTTGAAGAAGGTGCATTTTAAGAGTGACAGCTTAATGATGGTGAACCAGATGAATGGTGTTTATAAGGTGAAGAATCAGGATTTATTGCAAGTGCACGCAGATGTTTTGAAGTTACTGGAGAATCTCGAAGCTTACAGTTTCACGCATGTGCCGAGAAGTATGAATGTAGAGGCCGATGCGGAAGTAAATAAGGTCATCGATGCAAATGTGCGCCGAGGAGCTTATTAATAGATAACATTTGAAAAAGTTGTCAAGGTTTGGTATAATTAACGACAAGCTCGTTGACGTAGTCGCTGGCCTTTTTGGCGAGAGGAAAGTCCGGGCAGCATAGGACACGGTAGTTGCTAACGGCAACCGCACGCAAGTGTAGGAAAAGTGCCACAGAAACTATACCGCTTCAGTTGTTTAACTGTTGTAAGGGTGAAAAGAGTGGGGTAAGAGCCCACAGACCTTGGTGGTGACATCGGGGTGGGGTAAACTCTACCGGCTGCAAGGAGACCTAGATACCGTGGTCCGCGGATGGTCGCTCACCGCTAGATCCCGTGAGCAATTGCGGGGCTAGATAGATGACTGCGGGCTTTATTATATTTATATAATAAAGTCACAGAACCCGGCTTACTATACGAGCTTTTATGTCTTGGAATTCCGCGTTTTGATGTGGAATTTTTTGTTGTAAAAATATCTTGAAAAGATGGGGAAGCGCACTAATACCATTGGTCCGAAAATGCTTATTGGCAGTTGTATACCTTGGAGTGCTAACGCTTTTTGGGGAAAGATTCCACAAAAAATACCCCAGATAGTGGGGTATTTTTTTAGTTCCTAACTATTTTACGCTTTCGCAGATGGCAGTAAAGGCTTTTGGATCGCTGACGGCAAGTTCGGCAAGAACCTTACGGTCGAGTTCGATACCCTTAGTCTTCATACCGTTGATTAGCTTGCTATAGCTGATGCCGTTTTCGCGAGCGGCATTGTTAATGCGAGTAATCCAAAGAGCACGCAAATCGCGTTTGCGATTGCGGCGATCGCGGTAGGAATAACGTAATGCTTTGATGACACCTTGCTTCGCAAGACGGAAGCTACGAGTGCGATAATGCTGCATGCCCTTAGCAGCTTTAAGAATCTTTTTGTGCTTTGCGCGAGCAGCGACTCCACGTTTAACTCTCATGATTAAGCTCCTAATGCAGTTTTAACGTTTTTCTTGATTTTGCCCTCGATAATAGCAGCAGTTTTCATGTTGCGTTTGCGGGCTTTGGACTTTTTGGCAAGGATATGGTTGCCGAAAGCACGTTCGCGGACGATTTTACCAGTTTTGGTAATGCGGACGCGTTTGGCGGTACCCTTGTGGGTTTTCATTTTTGGCATTTGATTACCTTTCCTACTTTAGTTGATATATGGAACGCTTTGGGGTGTAGGGAACCGGTGGGCGTTATAATGCAATCTATTTATGGCGAACCATAAAGGTAAGATTGCGGCCGCTCATCTGCGATTTGCCGTCTACGACAACTTCGCTGCCGAGTTTTTCGATGATGCGGTTCATGAGTTCGGTGCCGATTTCTTTGTGGGCCATTTCGCGGCCACGGAAGATAATCATTACTTTGACACGATCGCCGTCATCGAGCAATTCGATGATTTTGCGGCATTTTATATTGAGGTCATTTTCCCCAATTTTTAAACCTAGTCTGATTTGTTTGAGTTCGGAGCTTTTAGCTTTTTTCTTGGCGCGAGATTGCTCCTTCATCTTTTGATACTGGTATTTACCCCAGTCGATGATTTTGACGACGGGCGGGTTAGCGTTAGGGGAAATCTCCACTAAGTCTAAGCCGGCATCGCGCGCCATAAGCTGAGCGTCGCGACTAGACATGATACCTAACTGCGCGCCGTCGGCGCTGATAACGCGCACCTCCGGATAACGAATATCTCCATTAATGCGTGTTTTCGAATTGTTGGTACCGATGGTAGTGCTCCTCAAAAAATTAGACTTTGTTATGGCGACAATTATACCAAAATGCTTTCGAAAATACAAGGGGTGCGACCCCAGATATGGCTAATGGAGTATTTGAGGACGATACTGGATAGCTTCCGAAATGTGTTCAGTGGTAATTTTAGGGGAGAGCTCTAGGTCGGCAATGGTCTGAGCAACTTTAATGATTTTAAAATAAGAACGAGCGGATAGACAATAATGGTTTGAAGCTTGATTGAGTAGGTCTTTAGCTGTTTTCGTAAGGTGGCAGTATCTAGTAATTTCAAGCGAAGAAAGGCGAGAATTGAATCTCGTAAGATCGTGATAGCGTAGGTGTTGTTGCTGAACGGCATCGTGAATCTGTTTTTGAGCGAGAGTATGCTGCTTAATGCTGATTGTGCGGCTGTGATGGAGGATGCTGTCGGGCTCTTGCAAGACAGGAGTTGTGATATCGATACGGTCCAAAAGCGGTCCAGATAGTTTTTGACGATATCTCTGAATGGCGCTAGGAGAGCAGGTGCATTCTTTGATATTTGATTGAAAGTAGCCACAGGGGCATGGGTTCATGGTGGCAATTAGCATAAAGTCGGCAGGATATTGGGTATGTCCATTGATTCGATCGAGTTTAACGAAATGATTCTCGAGCGGTTGCCGAAGTGCCTCGAGACAATCTCGACGAAATTCTGGCAGCTCGTCGAGATGAAGGACGCCGAGATGAGCGAGGGATATTTCGCCTGGTATGAGATTTGGGCCGCCACCTAATAGAGCAGTTAGATTGATACTATGGTGTGGGGCGCGGTATGGGCGTTCCGAGATGATATTTGTACATAGAGAGTGAAGGGAATGGACCTTTGTGATAGCGATTTGTTCAGTGAGACTTGGTGGCGGCATAAGGCTGGCACTGACTTTGGCAAGCATAGTTTTGCCAGTACCGGGCGGGCCGGTCAAGAGGATATTGTGTCGCCCTGCGACGGCGATGGTCAGGGCGCGTTTAGCGTGTTCCTGACCGATAACCTCGTCTAAATAAAAATGGTTGTGGTTATCTGTTTGTGTATTTTTAACAAAAACAGTGGTGCTCTTGATAGTGGCTTTACCTTTTAGAAATAGTCATAATTCGCGTAGATTATGTGCAGGGATTATGTCGAGATTGTTGTCGGCTAGAAGGGTGGCTTGAGGCATGTTGCCAGCAGGAATGATGAGCTGCTTAAACCGATATTTTTTGGCGGTTTCGACGATATTTAAAATGCCCTTGATGGGCTTTAAATTGCCGTCTAAGGACAATTCGCCCACAAACATACGATTCTGTAGGTCTTTTGCCAATAGTTGCTGAGAAAGGCTGAGAATCGCTAGGGTGATAGGCAGGTCAAGATGAGTGCTATCTTTACGGAGTTCGGCTGGTGCGAGATTAATAATAATTTTGTGCCGAGGAAAGTCGAATAAAGAGTTGCGAAGAGCGGAGCGGATGCGGTCGCGACTTTCGGTAATCATTTTACCTGGCATACCGACAATATTGAAGGCGGGAAGACCGCGAGTCGCGTCGCCTTCGACCGTAACCAGATGACCCGTATAGCCATAGGGGATGGCTGAATAAACTTTTGAGATTTTCATAGCGGAAGTATATAGGGGTGGGGACTTGATTTTAAAGCGTGAGTGCGATAAAATTGTAAGTAGTTGGGGCTGACAAAGCTTAGACGGATTATTAACAGTATGCATGCGGATCGATTAACACCGTAAGTGTTTTCATAAATGCAGACAAAACTGCTAGTAAGCATGTAGCTTATATGCCTGCTTACGCAATGGCCTAAGATATACCTAGGTCTGTTATCCTCGGTGAGATACCATAACTTCGGATAATATCATACACATGGTAATAAGGTTGACCTTCTGACAGTGGTTAGCACGAAAATTTAGTCATGACTTCGCTGAGTTTTGTTTATTCCAGCTCTAGTGAGTTTGTCGAGATGAAAGAATGAACTATGTCCGTAGATTGCATGCCAGAGATAGTTCGGACCCGGAGGCAGTATCCGGCAGCTCCACCAAAACCCTGTTAAAATTCGCCATCTTGGCGATTTTTCTTTTCTCGCTCGTCCACTAAGACGCGCGAGAACGAAGAAATCACCAATCTAGCAAATTTTACCTAGGGTTTTCAGTAGGATAAGGTGCGCTCGTATAGAGAAAATACCTATCTAGGCGATTCCGGTTGAGGATACAAAAAACGCCCGAGTAGGCGATTTTTTGATGATTTTTATATAAAAAAGCGAAGATCCGGTAACTGCGAGGAAAACCGGATCTTCTGTGTGGAGTGTGGAGTTATATTTTGGAATCGATGTTTGTTTTTGGCCTCTGGATAATATTTTTATTCAAAAGCTACCTCTATAATAAGGCTTTAAAATGCTCATGTCAATACAAAAAGTGTTGTATTATTTACAATATTTTTACGCATTTTTGTTGTGGAAAATATGTGCGCAAATGACACGTTTTGATTCGAATCGGGCTTTGGGCAGGTGGCATTCTGGGCAGAGCGCATTTTTGGCTGCCTTGTCATGTTTTTTGTTTAGAATGGATTGGTAATAGTTGGGTAAGATGTCGCGAATAATGGGTAAAAATAGCTATAAAGTGGTGCCAAGATGGTTATATCTGTATCTGTAAAAAATACATAAACGGTTTGGAATTGACTTTTTGGCAATGTGGTAATTGATGTGCGTTGTAAATATTACTGAGTTTGAGAAGATGACTACGATCGGCAATGTTATAACGTCATATATATTAATGTAGATAATTGCGAGCATAATTATATAAATTGGGCGGCAGAGTAGTGAATAGGCGCATTTATTCATATGTTGTAAAAATTACTATGCGCTATTTAGGCCCATGCGCCCCCGTTGTTTAACTTAATGTTGTAAATAATACAATATTTTTGAGCACAAGAATTATTGACTTTTATGCGAGTATTTGCTATATTGAGAATGTGCCTGAACAAAAATAAAAAGCACAAAAATAAACAGAAGAGGATGTGTAGTGAATTTGGCGTAGTAATAGCTTATTTCTAGCCATAAATTACACCTAGGAGTAAGCTAAGCTCCGCCAAACACTTACCGAGAGGTAAGGAGCGTAGAGCGCGTAAATCTTAAGTACGACTAGCACATTAGATACCCGAAACAGAGAAGTACGAAGGTTTGCAAGGACTATGCCTCTCTATACGAGAGGCGGTCAATAAAGCCAGGGTAGAGATCAAGTTTGCGGCTATAAGTAATGTATATATTTGCCGGATAAACTCCTCTACCTTTGGCCCAAATATCTTGTGGGGGAGAAGTATTTTCAGTTTGTCATTATAATTGCGCAATAACTTATTTTTCGCGCGACAAGCGAAGGGCAGTAAAAGAAAATCACTAGTGCTTTTGTGCTATAATTCGCTTATGGATAAGTTGTTGCTCACGATCAGTATTACGGCGTTCTTCTTTCTTGTAGCAATGATGTTTTTGACGAGCCCGAGTGGGGTGGGCGCTTTAGGGGTATTTGTCCTTTTTATACTAGTGTATGTTCTTTGTCTAGGGCTTGCAGTTTTTGGCTGCAGGCTATTTTTTTACTTACGGAAACGCTTAAATAAGGCGAATGGTGGCAATATAAAGAAGAAGAGCTATTATTATGGCCCAATTATTGCATTGGCGCCGCTATTCTTGTTGATTGGTCAGACTTTTGGCAGGTTGAGTATAGTAGAAGTTATAGCGGTATTTTTCTTGGAAGTCCTACTTTGTTTCTTAGTTTCTCGAAACGTCTTGTGATATAATAATGCTTATGGATAACAAGGGCGACATAAAGGGTGCTCGCGGTGAGAATGGTGCTCTTTTTGGTGCTCAAGAGATGTTGCCGAAAGATGGCGAAAAAGAGAAGTTTAATGAATTTCTTAATCAGCGGGAAGATTTAAAGCCAAAGATTGAAATGCCGGCCGAACTGGTTGACACTGATAATTCGGCGGAAACTGGCGGTGAAGCTCAACCGAACGAGCAGCCTGCTGCCACGGCTCCCGTACAGGACGATAAAGATAATGATGCGCAAAGAGCAGATGAAGTTAAAGCTCAGCTTGAACAAATAAAAGTTCCGCGTGATGCAGAGAGTTTGCCGAAGAGTTACGAAAAAGCCGTGACAGATATTTTGAATCGTAATCGAAAAGACCCATTTCATCTTGTGCAGGAAATGGATATAGCAAGGTGGAAATTGATGGAAAAGGCATTTGCTCGCAAGATGGGCGATGGCCTGAATGGGGGAGGTGCTTAGATGGATATCGCAACGATAGCGGTAATTGCTCTAGTAGTTGTCGTGAGCTTGGTGTTGGCTTGGAAGCTTTGGGCGGGAGCGAAGCGTGACCGCAAGAATATCGCACGCGCTCTAAAAATGGTGCCAATGTTGATTCACTTGCCGCCAAGTACAGACGATATTGAGGTGGGTGGTCGCGATGAGCGTGATGTTATCAACGAGCAACTTTCTGAAGCGCAAGTAATGTATAGTATTATCTCTTCGACGCTAAAGAAGGGTTTGAAAGCGAAATTGTACGGTCAGAAGCATATCAGTTTTGAAATAGTGGCCCACGATGGTTTTATTAAATACTATGCAGTAGTGCCAGCCGTGTTGACTGAGACGATAAAACAGGCGATTACGGCTGCATATCCAACTGCGCGTATGGAAGAGGTGGCCGATCCGAATTTCTTTAGTGCAGAAGGAAAGATTGATGCGGTTTCTGGCGGCGAGCTAAGATTGAAAGAGGACTACTACTATCCAATTTCCACCTATGAAGATTCGAAGCGAGATGTAGCGTTAGGTTTAATAAATGCTATGTCGGTAGCAAAAAAAGGCGACGGTATTGGCTTGCAGATTATGTTCCGCCCAACGGATGGTAGTTGGGTACAAAAATCGCTTGAGCGAGTACAAAATATAAAAGACGGCAAGAAATGGAAAAATAGTACGGGTAATTTAATTAACCGTGCTGTATACAATGCTGGTAATTTTGTTGGCGACGTTGCGCGTGCATTATGGGAGCCGCCTTCAGAGCATGAAAAATATCAAGATGAGAACAAAGTCTTAACAAATCTACAACAAGAAGAGATTCAGAAGATCGAAGAGAAGACGAAGTATCCTGGTTTTGAAGTTTTAGTGCGCATAGTCGCCAGTTCTAGTAGCAAAGCGCGATCGGAGTCTTTGTTAAATGGGGTAGTAGCAATTTTCTCTCAATATGACCTACCTCAATATAACGGTTTTCGTTACGACATACTGAATCGATCAGAAGATTTAGTGCGTGATTATATATTGCGCATTTTTCCGCAGACTCAACGCAGTATGGTGTTGAATAGTGTAGAAATGGCGAGCTTATTCCACTTGCCATCGCAAAACTCAATTCCAACATCGCAAGTTGAGCGCCAGGCTACGAAGCAGGTGGACGGCCCGGCGAAGTTAGCTGAAGATGGTGTGATTTTAGGTGTCAATA
The DNA here is from genome assembly GCA_016290315.1 of Candidatus Saccharimonadota bacterium. Classification (GTDB taxonomy): domain Bacteria; phylum Patescibacteriota; class Saccharimonadia; order Saccharimonadales; family Saccharimonadaceae; genus UBA2834. The sequence goes on from JAEETK010000001.1 coordinate 150,675, forward strand.
AATTCCGTGGTGAAGAAAAAATAATTCGTTTACGCGATAAGGACCGTCGTCGTCACACTTATGTAATTGGTTCCACTGGTATGGGTAAATCTATTTTGCTTACCAATATTGCTTATCAGGATATGTGCGACGGGCGCGGTTTTGCATTTATTGATCCGCACGGCGATGCAATTGAATTGCTATTATCGAAAGTGCCACAAGAGCGCATGGATGACATTATCGTATTCGAGCCGGGTAATATGGATAATCCGGTGGGTATGAACATGTTTGAATTTACCGATGAAGACCAGAAAGACTTTATTGTGCAGGAAGGTATTAATATGCTTACTTCATTGTACGATCCGGGCAACCAGGGTATTTTTGGCCCACGCGCACAGCACATGTTCCGCAATGCGGCGTTGTTATTGATGAGCGATCCTGAAGGCGGAACCTTTATTGATATTCCAAGATGCTTCATTGATCCAGAATTCGTAAAGTCGAAGCTGCAATACGTTACGGATAAGACAGTATATGATTACTGGACGAAGGAATTTCCAGCTTCACAAAAGTCAAGCGATGCGGGCGAGGTGACGAGCTGGTTTGTGTCGAAATGGGGTCCGTTCCTTTCGAATAAGATGATGCGCAATATTTTGGGTCAGACCAAGTCGGGCTTCAATATTCGCGAAATCATGGACAATAAGAAAATTTTGTTGGTTAACCTATCGAAAGGTAAGACTGGTGAGCTAAATGCGAAGCTTCTAGGTATGATTTTCGTAATGAAGTTCCAGGCGGCGGCGATGAGTCGTCAGGATATTCCGGAAGATGAACGTCAAGATTTCTGTCTGTTCGTAGACGAGTTTCAGAACTTTGCAACGGAGAGCTTTGAGTCGATTCTGTCTGAGGCACGCAAATATCGTTTGAATCTTGTTTTGGCGAACCAGTTCATGACGCAGTTGACGGATAAAATTCGCGAAGCTTTGCTTGGCAACGTTGGTACGATTATGTCTGGTCGTCTTGGTGTGACGGATGCGGAGTTGATGGAGAAAGCCTTTTCGCCAGTATTTACGGCGGAAGATTTGCATAAACAGCCGAATTTCTGTGCGATAGCGACAGTGATGATGTTTGACATGCCAACTTCGCCATTTACGATTAGTTTGTTGCCACCGATGGGCGATAGTAGCGAAGAGCTGATGGTGCGCATGAAGGCCTATGCTTTGTCGAAGTATGGTCGTCCGCGTGCAGAAGTCGAAGCAGAAATCGATGCGCGCCTGGCGGCTACGGATGAGAAGGATAAGGCCAAGCCGGCTGCTGAGACTGCCACTACGGCGGGTGTCACGGGCGCTGCGACAGTTGCGGGGGTAACAGGGGCGGCTAATAATCAAAAGCCTGTAGCTAAGCCAAAGAAGAATTTCTTAGACTCTTGGCTAGAGAAGAAGGCACAACTTGGTAAAAAGAGTCGCGAAGACGCTTCGAAAGCAATGGAAGATAACTTGACGATGAAAGGAGGAGCGAAGAAGTCGGCTACTCCAAATATAGAGGCGCCAAGACCGATTAAAAAAGTGGCGACGTTGCCAGCGCAAGAGCCGGCCGCATTAAATGGGGCGCAGTCGATGACGGCGCAAGCTCCTGTATCTGCCCCTGTATCTTCTCCTATGCAGACTTCAGAGCCGATGATTGCAGGGCGACCTAGTGCTGCGCCTACTCCTACGCCGCAACAGGCAGTGCAACCTGCAGCTAAGCCTGCGTCGCAACCGGCACCTAACCCTACTGCTTTAAACATTCAGCACGACTCAAACGCGCACAAGCTAGATGCGGCTGAGGAATTAATAGAGATGTCAACTGGTTCCACTTGGACGGCGACGGCGGCAGAAAATGCGGCAAATACGACGGTGAACGAAACTAAGAAGGCGACAAATGACTTCCTGAAGGCTGACGCCAAGCTAAAAATTCAACATGAACCGCGTAAAGTTTTGAACGTAAGCCAGCAGGCGGTGGCTCCGACTACGTCTACTCCAGTAACACAAACGACTGTTACGCCGAATCAAGCGAATCAGAGCGTCGCTAATGCCGTTAAAGACGACGAAGACGGCATCGTACTGCGTTGGCGCTGAAAAGGCCCTTAGACGCGAAAATAGGGGGCTTAGACTTGATTTTATGAGGGGAATAGCATATTATTATATATGTATTAAATATCAAGTTGAGGTAAGTATTCTATGGCTGCAACTAAGAAGTCCGGTGGGGCGGATGAGTATAATGCTGAGGAGATTCAAGTTCTTGAAGGACTAGAGCCAGTTCGTAAGCGTCCTGGTATGTACATCGGCTCAACTGGATATGACGGTTTACATCATTTAATCAAAGAAATTGCCGACAACTCAATCGATGAGGCGATTGCGGGTTATGCAACTTGCATTACGGTCACATTGCTAGCAGATGGCGGCTGTCGAGTAGATGATGATGGTCGTGGTATTCCGGTCGATATTCATCCTAAAACAAAAATGTCCGCATTAGAGACAGTATTAACAATCCTGCACGCAGGTGGTAAATTTGGTGGCGGCGGTTATAAAGTATCATCTGGTCTGCACGGTGTAGGCTCGTCAGTAGTGAACGCGCTATCGAAGCATATGGTAGCGGAGGTTTATAAAGATGGCAAAGTTCATCATATCGAGTTTGATACTGGTAAAACCGTGGTGCCATTTGGCGTAACGGGTAAAACCGAGAAACACGGTACAAGTATCACTTTCTATCCTGATGAAACTATCTTTAAAGAAACGGTTGTTTTTGATTACGATTGGGTAGTTAATTATTTGCGTCATCAAGCGTATTTAACTAAAGGTATTTTGACTTGTGTGCACGATGAGCGTACTGGCAAGAGTGATTCTTTCTACTTTGAGGGCGGCATTAAGAGTTATGTACGTCGTTTGAATGAGGGGAAAGAAGTGCTGGCAGACGAGGTATTCTACGCTGAAAAAGAAGTATCGGGCAGTGTGGTAGAAGTGGCAGTGCAATATAATGATAGCTTTTCGGAAACGATTCGCCCGTTTGCAAACAACGTTTTAACGCCAGATGGCGGTACACATGTGGTTGGTTTTCGTACGGCATTAAATCGTACGATTAATGATTATGCGCGCAAAAATGGTCTCTTGAAAGAGAAAGAGGATAATCTTACAGGCGACGACATCAAGGAAGGCTTGACGGCGGTAATTTTGGTGAAATTGCCAGATCCGCAGTTTGAAGGCCAGACAAAAAATAAGCTAGGTAATCCGGAAGTGCGCGGTTATGTTGATAAAGTTACTAGCGAATATTTTGCGTATTACCTCGAAGAGCATCCGGACGTTGCTAAAAAGATTGTTAATAAGGCAACTTTGGCGGCGCGTGCACGTAAAGCAGCCCGTGCAGCGCGCGATAACGTAATTCGCAAGGGCGCGTT